>NZ_JBJURI010000034.1:0-70453 GCF_046098255.1 Paenibacillus jiangxiensis | reverse complement strand
TTCGGTCCACCCCCTGAAAAAGTGACAGCACGCGAAAATCCCTTTCATTCAGGGTCTTGACATCGTACCGCTGCTCTATAATTTACTCTTAATGATTGATAAAAGAAGAAAAGATAAGTTTCCCTCAGTCAATGGCCCTGTATCATCCATTATATCATTTTTACAGTTTTCGTCATTTTCCCTTTAAAATATTGAAATAAGCCGATTATTCTGCTGAAATTCATTTATAACAAGCAATTGGAATCTATGTTATTATTCCTGCTAACTATATTATGAAAGGCATGACTCTCGCCGGGCAAGCACAATGAATCCGACCCTTTTGCTTTAGCGCCCTCTCCAAGTTCGAATGAGTGGCTTATCTAATAACAAAAACCAGCTAATGTTTGTCAAGCATTTCAGGTTGGTGGATTTCTTTTTTCGTGATATACTTTTTCCGACCAACCCGAATAACCTCCACGGCTATGGAGGTTTTGGTTAAATATGGTTCAGGCTTGGTAGGGCTGCCCCTTCCACAAGATGGCAAAAATGTGGTGCAACAGCTTGTTTGCGCAGGCAATCACGGCCACCTTGTAGGGCTTGCCCTCTTTTCTTTTTTTCTCGTAATACGAGTGGATTCTTGCATTCATGTTTCTACGTAGTCCGCACTGCACAGCCAAGTATAGAGAACGTCTGAGTCTCTTAGACCCTCGTTTCGTTATTCGTGTACTTGTTGCTGTGAACTTCCCCGAACTGAAAATCCCAGGGTCAAGGCCCGCAAACGCCACGAGTTGCTTCGCATCGCTAAACTGCCTGACATCACCCACTTCAGCTACAATGGCTGCGGCCAGTTTCGTCCCAATTCCCGGGATACTCTTCATGAGTTCGACTTCGGGCAGGCTTGCCGCCATGTCCTCCATCTGCTTTTCCAACTCATCCAGCTGCCGGATCATCGTCAGCAATAAAGAGACCATCCCAAGCAGCGCCTGGGTTTGAGACGGACTACGCGGATCCTCTCTCCAGTGACCGAGCACTTCCTCCAGTTTCCTGACTTTTTCATTCGCCCAACGTTTAGAATGGGATCTCCCTGTGCTTCCCTGGATCACTTCGTGCCAATCTTCCACGTCTCCCTCCAAACAACAGGCCAGTATCGTCAATGACGTTGCCGAAAACACATCGTAGAACACCTGCTCATACGCCGGAAAAACTTGCTCAAGTAAAGCTCTGCTGTTCAGCTTCGCCTGTACAAAGATGCCCGTGACGAACTCGTGCTGCCTTGTCAAATGTTGTAGCTCCGTAAATGTCTCATCCCAGGTTCGATGCGGCTTCACGTCGCCTCGGTAGTACATCTCAGCCAGATGCCAGGCATCCAAAGCATCCGTTTTAACTTTGCGTAACTGCGTCCCTTTGGCTCGTTTGGATTGTAACGGATTCACAATATAATGGGTATAGCCACTTCGATCCAAGTATGAAACCAATGCGCGATGGTAATGCCCTGTCGCTTCCAGAATAACCACTGGAGCTAAGCCCGTTTCGGCTTGAAGCTTGCCGAGCATTTCCCCGAATCGTTCAAATCCACTCGTTCCATGTTCAATGTCTACAGCTTTGCCATACGGCTCGTTTCGTTTCCAGAACGCTTGTACGACACTTGAGCCTTTGACCACATCTACACCAACAACAGGTTCCATTTCCTCACTCCTTGTCTTGGGTTTCGCCGGCCTTTTCCACGATGGTTCCAAACCCATAGCTTCGCTTGTTATACGAGGTCAACTGCCCCTACCAGCTCAAACATGGTTTTTTGGAGGTCGTGGGAGAACTGTTTTTGTTACGGGATCATTGCCCCTAAGACCGCCACGTTCTCCCGGCTCCCCCCATCGTAAAACGACCACAAAAAAAGGCCAACCAGAAGATGAAGTGCACCCTGTCAAGTAGACAGACCAAAAAACAAAAGTGTTCAATCCTCTCGGTTATCAAAGCCGAGGGGATTGTTTTTTGTCGTTAAGCTGTTCGTCGATATTCGTTAGGGGATAAACCGTTTAGTCGTTCGGTGTACCGATCATTATTGTAATAGCGCATATAGGTTTTTACACTCTGCAGGAGATCATCGTACGTGTCATACTTCTCCAGATCATAGCTTTCTGCTTTAAAGGTACCCCAGAATCGTTCAATGGGTTGGTTATCCAAACATCGGCTTACACGAGACATACTTTTCTTAAATTTGTATCTCTTTTGAAGTCGTTTATATTCAACCGAAGTATACTGAAAACCTCGATCACTGTGCAAAAGCGGCTTAGCCCCTCGATTTCTTCTGAACGCTTTCTTTATGGTATCCATAACAAGCTTATTGTTATTGGAATGACTTAAAACCCACGAAATAATCGAGTTGTCATATCCATCAATAATGGCACTCAGGTAGGCCTTACGACCATTCCCGTACTTCAGTTCAGTCACATCCGTGCACCACTTTTGGTTTGGTGCATCCGCCTTAAATTCTCGGTTCATGACATTCTCATATGAAGGGCTGGAGCTTTCACGTAATGTGGTCGCTTTTTTCGAATGACTGCCTTGAGTTCAAGTGCGCGCATGATACGGTAATACCGTTTGCGGTTGTAGTTCTTTTTCAGCTTACGATTCAGCTGAATACGCATTTGACGATAACCGAGTATCCCCTTTCGCTTGTCATAGCGACATTTGATTTCCTTGGCTAGGGCAATATTTTCGAGTTCTCTAGCGGATGGCGTCCATTTCAGCCACTTGTAATAGGCAGATCGGGCGATTCCTGCGAGCTCACAGAGCTTTGTGATCGCGTAGCCTTTTTCAGCATGCAGCTCTTGAATTGCTTGATAAATGTCTGCATGCCGAGCTAAGGTTAGCGTATATTTCTTCGCCGGATCTCTGCCAACTTTTTTGCAAGTGCATTCTCCATTTCAAGGTACTCATTACGCGCTTCGAGTTCCTTAATCCGAAGCTTTAGTCGTTCCTGCTCATCTAGCTCCTCTAGTGGCTTTTTACGCCCTCGGTGATCTTGTAAGGCTTCCTGACCACTAGCTTTATATTTACGGACCCATGCGTAAACCTGCTGGTAAGAGACACCGTATTTGTCGATCGCCTTCTGGTAATCTAAATCATTGGCGATGGTGAATTGTACAATTTCGATCCGTTCTTCGTATGTTGTTTTCCGTCCTTTATTCATAAGAGGGGCGTCTATCCTTTTCCGAGTTGGTTTCATTTTCACCCCTCTAGTATACTTGGCAATCCAGGTCTCTAACACACTTTTACTCGAAATATGGTATTTTTTCGCTACCTCTCGTACGGAGTATTCCCCAGAGAGTACGTCTTGAATGGCAGATAGCTTTAGCTCCTTAGAGTAAGATTTCCATCCTTTGGATTCCCCTAATCCTTCTTCTCCATCTGCTTGATATTTTCTTATCCATTCGGAAACCGTGTTTATATGGACACCTAATTGTTTTGCCTCATGGTTGGGATTGGATTCATATTGCAGGCAGCGCCTTACGGCCCTTAACTTTATTTCAGATGAAATTGGGCTTCTTTTGGACATTGCAAAAACTCCCATCATGGTAGAAGTAGAGTTTTGTTTTTTCTACTGTCTACTATGATGGGAGCATATCAAGATTCTGGCTAACCTGATAATACGAAAGACCGTTCCCCTGCACACCCGCAGGGGAACGGTCTCCTCTTACATAAATCCCTTTTATTCTTCGGCTTCCGCTAAATGCTCACGGCAGAATGCATCCACTTCAGCGAGTTCATCCTCTTCAAGGTCAAATTCAAGATAACGGTCCGTGGATCGCTCGTACAGCTCATACTTTACGATACGGGTGCTCTCTGCTTCCACGCTGTAAATCACCCTTAAATACACGCCTTGTTCGCTGTACAGCTCGTCTTCCTCATCAATCTCAAGATCGAGGATATATTCATACCGTGTACCGGCAATGATGCCGAACGGGTCTTTCACTTTTTCCACTGAAAATGATGTAATCTCCATTCTTATCTTCCTCTCTTGGCGGTCTAAGGCAGAATCTTGCTGACCTGCTCCCTAATCCGCTCCTGCTTTAATTCGGCTCCCATAATCGACACCGTTCCCTTGTCTTCACGGGAACGGATCAAGCGCCCGATTCCCTGGCGCAGCCGCAGCAGCATGTACGGCAGTTCCACTTCCACTAATGCATCCTGCGCTTCCGATCTGCGTGACTCAAATAACGGGTCATTGGGCGGAAACGGCAGCGACCAAATGATGACATGCGACAGGGAGGGACCCGGAATATCCAGTCCTTCCCACAGCGTCACAGCGCAGAGCACACTGTCTTCATCGTTTTGAAACAAGGAGATCAGATGGCTGATTTCAGCCTCCCCCTCGTACAGAAACTGGAACTGCTCAAAGCCAGCTGTCTGCATGGCGTCCCTTCTGAAATGCTCCAATTCTTCCTGGGACGGAAAGAGAATTAATGCCTTCCCGCCGCTGTCCTGGAGAAATTTCAGCACATGCTTTATTTTATCGCCCGATTCCTCTACAGGATACAAGACGCTCTTCATCTGCTCGGCATAATCATAAGGAGATGCGACGGAGAAGGACAGATAGTCGTCAATCCCCAATATCTCGGCCATATAATCGAATGAGCCCTGCACCGACAGCGTCGCCGAGGAGAACACGACCGGCATTTGCTTGGCAAATACGCGTTCCCTCATGATTTCCTCAACGCCCTTCGGCATGATTACCAGCGTCAATTCGTCCCCGTCTTCCCTGACCCAGGAAATAAACTTATCCGGCTGGCGGAACAACGCCAAAGCCCTTTGCATCATATCAAGATGCTCTTCCACAATCTTGAGCTGATAATCATCAATGGTGTACAAACCGCCCTCAAAAACCAATTCTTCCTCAATCGAGGACAGCAGCTCTCCAAAACGGCTGATTTCACGGAGCAGCCGGTCGCTCACCTCAAACCTTCTCCGGTTCGAGCCGGGGACAGGCAAACTCATTTGCTCCAGCAGCAGGAATACCTTATCGCTCTGCATGATAGATTCCTCAATCGTCACCGCCAGGGATTCACGGATTTCACCCTCCAGCAAACGGACAATAATGCTTTCATACAGAGAGTGCTTCAGCTGATACGTCAGCGCGTTCTGCGCGGCCGCCTCCAGCAGATGCCCTTCGTCAAATACGACGGAGCTGTGCTCCGGAAGCAGCGGCAGTTGCCCTTCCCGCTTTCTGGATTCGAACGTCCAGATATGCTCCATGTAAAAATCATGCGAGCAGATGATCAAATCCGTGGCCCGGCGGTAGTAATCCCGGGAAATCGTCTGCCCGCAGCGATGACGCTGGCTGCATACGAGACAGTCCTGAAACACGTCCCAGCCTATTTTTTGCCACTGCTCATCTGACAGCTGAGGATAATCCTTGCGGTTGCCATACGGCAGGAAAGACTGCATGGTATCCGGAAAATGCACAAACTCCGGCAGCCCTTCGTAGATTGCGCGGTATGTATCCGCATCTTCCAAGCCTGTCCGCGCATCATCCAGTTTATTCAAGCAAATATACTGGTCCTGGGACTTGCCCATACGTGCATCGATGGTCAGCTCCAGATGGCGGGCCAGTTTGGCAATATCGCCTTCTGGCTTGACCAGCTGTTCGATCAGCGATTCGTCGGCGCAGGCGATGACGGCCGGCTTGCGGGTGTAGCGGGCATATGCGATGGCATAGAGCAGGTAGACGAGCGTCTTACCTGTTCCTACACCAGCTTCGGCAAAAATCGTCTTTTTCTCGGTATACGCCCGCTCCAGCTGGAACGCCATATAAATTTGCTCATCCCGGACCTCAAATCCGGCCTCGGGCAATATTTCATAGAACACGTCAGCGATCCAGTCCGCAGCCTGCTGCATAAACGGGCGGGAAGGATCAAAGGTAAATGGATAAGTTGTCAATTACGGCTGTGCCTCCACATCTTTCTAAAAGTCCATCCTTTGATTATACCTTAGATTTGTGGTTAAAATCACGTTTTATTTGCAAAGCTTCGTAAGCGCAAAAAGAACCCCCAATCTATAAGGCTGGGGGAGAAATCAGGTTCAAGTCTTCTGCCTGGATCGTTTGCCTGATCTCTTGCGTGCGCTGTTCTTTTGGCATTTTCGCGACCCGATAATCAATGTTGCTTATCATTTCATTTACCATATTTCTTGCATAGCCTGCATTGCCAAAGGAATGATCACGCTGGGCATAGGCTTGCTCATAACGAGCGTAAAGCACATCCCGGGCCCCGTCACTTAGCCTGTAACCTCTATCGCTGAGCATCAATTCACTGATTTGCAGCAGCTCTGACGGTGTGTAATCTTCAAATTCCAGCACACGGTTAAAACGTCTGCCTAATCCGGGATTGCTGTCGAGGAACTGCTCCATATGCTCTTTATAACCTGCCGCCAAAACGATAAACTCACCTCGGTCATCCTCCATTCGCTTCAGAAGCACTTCGATGACGGCATGTCCCGGATCCTGCGGGCCGTATTGGGTGAGCTGATACGCTTCATCTATAAACAGGGTTCCGCCCATCGCTCTGTCGATATATTCGGAGATGAGCCTTTCGCTTTCCCCCGGATATGGACTCACCAGATTTTCACGCTTCACCTCGACTAAATCCCCGCGCTCCAAAATTCCCAAGGCCTCATAAATCTGTGCGATAATACGCGCTATTTCCGTTTTCCCTGTACCCGGATTGCCGACCAGAACGGTATGCGGCGAAAGCTCCGAGACATCCCGTCCCTCTTCCCTGTAATACCGGACCAACGTAATCAACTTTTCAATCTCCGCTTTAATGTGGGCCATGCCAACCATTCGATTGAGCTGCTGCAAAGCTTCCGCCAAATGCTGCTCGTTAATCGGCAAAAGGTACTCTTGAGTCTCTTCCTTCGGTAACACAGCTTTTACGTCTTCAGGATTTAGAGTTAGTATCAGCTCTTTGGTCCATTGCTCCTTTGGAATCTGCATACAACGCTGAGCCTGCGCCTGCATCATACCGTCAATATAATTGCGGACGGTGCGGGCATTGGCAAAGAACTTATCCCTTTTTCGCCACAGAAACGTAAATTGCTTATGCAGCAGATGCTCTGCCTCCGGCGACAGTTGACGGTTTTGGTCCTTCGCCATTTTTTGCGCAATCCGGGCCAGCTCGTCCGGTGTATAATCTTTTAGGTGAAAATATTGGGTAAAACGGCTTTTCAAGCCCGGGTTTGATTCAATAAACCTTTCCATCTCTCCCTCATAGCCTGCCACGACAACCATGAATTCCCCTCTGCGGTTTTCCATTTCCTCCAATATCACCGCAACGGCTTCCGGACCAAAATCCCGGTCCATCCCTTTATTTGTAAGCTCATACGCCTCATCAATGAAGAGCACGCCGCCCATCGCTTCCTCGATCTTTTTCTTTGTTTTTGGGGCAGTAGTCCCTATGTACTCTCCTACCAATTTCTCACGATTTACCTGCACCAGATGTCCGGAGGACAGCAGCCCCATCGCTTTGTATATTTGTCCCAGCATCCGTGCAACTGTTGTCTTGCCTGTTCCAGGGTTTCCATATAATACGCTATGAGACACAGCGGCTTTAGCATCTGTACCTGCAATTCCGAAGCTTGCCAGCTCTTTGTTGAATTTAGTGAATTCAATGATTTTGGCGATTTGTTCTTTTACATTGTCCAATCCTATTAAGGAGTTTAATTCATCCAAAACGGCAGATAAATCAGCCGAAGATGGCTGCCCATTAGGTGAATTGCTACGAGTATTGTTTCCAGCTTGTTTATTCTCTGATGAAACGAGTACTTCAAGTAATCCTTCCTCTGAAATAATCGGCGTCTCTGTATCATAGATGTCACAATCTGCGAGCCTGCCCCGTCCATTGTTAAGAACCCACACGCCGCAGGTTGTGCTGTTGTATATTTTGCAGCCTTTAATCTGCGGGTTCCCTTCGTTCTCAATAACAATGTTGGGCGAATTACTATCATAAATCTCGCAGTTTTCGAACAGGCCCAATCCCCCATCATCAATCCAAATATTACAATCTTCAGAATCGTAAATGATACAGTCTCGAAAAACCGGATTCCCTTCCCCAAAAATAGCGATATTATGATACTCACGGCCGTTGCTGTAAATCTCGCAATTTTCAAAAATCCCGTAGCCTTCTTCGTCTACCTCTACACCATTTTCCGCACTGTTATAAATTTTGGAATTCCTTATGGTCGGCTCAGCTTCAGTTTCGATCATGACATTAGATGAGCGGTTGCTATAAATATCACAGTGGTCAAAGGTCCCCCAGCCGCCATAGCTGTACACTCCATACTCGTTACTGTTAAAAATATTGCAATATGTGAATTCCGGATCCCCTTCGTCCTCAATCACTACATTGCTGCACCCATTATCATATATATCACAATTTGTGAAGGTTCCAAGGGCGTTATTAGATATGCATACTCCAAATTCCCCGCTGGAATATATTTTACAGCCTTGGACGACAGGTTCCGCTTTATTTTCCAGGCGAATATTCGCCACTCTATTATTGTAAATTTCACAATTTTCAATTGACCCCTTGCTTTCTTGGTCGACCCGAATCCCATTCTGGCCGTCATAGATTCGGCAGCCGATTATTTCCGGACTTCCGTTTGAAATATGTATGTTAGCATCCCCATTACCGTAAACATGACAATTTTCAAATATCCCCATGCCCTCGGAATCGAACGTAATACCGCATTGCTGATTATTATAAATTTCACAGTCAATGACCGTTATATTCCCAAAAATTTGAGCATATATCCCATGACCTGCCGAATTATAGATTTTGCAGTGCCGAATCGTCGGTTGACTGCCTTCACTCATGACATGTATACCGTTTCCATGGGCTGAAATAATGCTGCAGTTCTCAATAAGAACAGAGCCTTCTCCTAGATCTACGGCCGAATAATAGAAATCTCTTTCTATGCTTTTGCCCTTTTGCAGTATCGTTAACCCACAAATCCGGACATGATCAGCAAACACATCTATAGTTGTATCTTCATTCATAGTATTCCCCGAAATCACAACGTCTTCAGAGCGTCCCTTGCCAATCAGTTCAAGCGGCTTATTAAGAAATAGATTTTCTTCATACACACCGGGTTCAATATAAATTACCGTTCCAGGAGAAGCTGCTGAGATCGCATCGCCAATCGTTTTAAATCTCGAAAAAAAGCCTTTGGAAACGGTAATTTCCCTTTTTCGCGACATAGTACATACTCCTTCGTCCCATTACTTCGTTAATTTAATATCGGCATTAAAAATATGATGCTTTAGTTTAGTATAGTTGGACATTAAACAGGTTTGCAATCCAATGCGCTTGAAAAAAAGACAACCGCCCTCCAATAAACCGGAGAGCGGTCGCAGCTTGAATCTGATGAAGTCCGATAGGACAATGTATCAGTTCTTAATCTTACTATTAACTAATGATGGATTGTCAGGGACTCGAACCCTGGACCGCCTGATTAAGAGTCAGATGCTCTACCAACTGAGCTAACAATCCATGATCTTCTTGACCCTTATTACTTTACTCCTTTTACTTACAAAAATCAAGACAAACTTTAATTTAACGATAATTTTCCACTAAGAGACAATTAAAACAACAGGGAGATTAGCAATCAGCCCTGCTGTTTTTTGATTCCGTTCACTCGTACATTGAGCTGATCACATCCGGTTACTTTTTTCCTCTATGTATAAATCCAGCGCTTTGATCCCCCTTCTTGCCAGCTTGATAAACAGTACCAGCACATAAATACCTACGGCAAAAAAGATCAAATACAGCAAAATAGGAATGATCGATAAAAATGTAAAGTAATCCATAGACACAACTCCTCCAAAATTTATTACCATCCGTACGACGAAAACCAAGTTCCCTTCCCGTATTGATCCCAGGCTATCCTTACATAAGGTATCAGATTGTCCGGGAGATGATCCATTCGGAACCATCTCATATCATCACATTTATGCGGTTCGGCATTCGTGACTTCACCAGACCACCGGTTTGTAATGAAGAAAAAATCTATTCGCTCGTCATCCGATTTGATATGCATGACACCGACCATGCTTAGATCCTCATACTGAATGTCCACTCCGCATTCTTCCTTAACCTCCCGGATGGCCGCCGATCTAACTTCCTCACATCCATCAAGTCGGCCTGAAGGCAAGCCATATTTTCCGTCTTCATGTCCCGTATTCCATCTCCTCATTAACAGCAGCTTACCATTTTGTAACATAAAGACATGTACCACACTGACGAATCGAAAATCCCCCACCTCACACCAACCCTCCAGCTTCATTTCCTGATTTAATTATAAACATTTTTTCATTCGTGTAGGAAAGAAATGTATAATTCCTGCCATATGGCAAGTTAAACAGGGTCGCATCTGCACAAAAGCGGCTTTCGCTGTCTAACCATTTCTTTGGGGGAGTTGTCCTTCGTGGTAATATAGCGTTATGTACACAACCGACATCATAAAGGAATGAAACCTACACATGTATCATCTCACTTATTTATCAGACGGACTGCGCGTCAAAGGATATATGTGCCTGCCATACGGCTGGAGATTACCCGTATCGGCAGTGCAGGAATGGCTGCAGGACCATTACCGGATAAAAGATCTCGAAGTAACGGAGCTCGCCTGCCCGATTCATGTAACGCACACGGAGGTACCGGAAGGGAAATGGCCAGTATTGATTTACTGCCGCGGTGGTATCGGACGGGTAGGCCAGGTTAAAACAACCTGGCTGGAGGATTTCTCCATCCATGGCCATATTATTTTTGCCCCTTCCTATCGCGGCACTGAAGGCGGTGAAGGAAGGGACCAATTCGGGGGAAGCGATATCGAGGACGTGTGCAGTGCCTATTCATTTCTGGCCGGACTGCCTTTTGTTGACGAACGGCGTATTTCGGTCATGGGTTTTTCCAGAGGCTCGATCAATGCAACTGCTGCAGCCGTACGGATGAAGCAAATGTACAAGCTGGTATTATGGGGCGGCGTATCGGATCTGGCCCAAACCTATGAGGAACGGATCGATCTGCGCCGCATGCTGAAGCGAGTAATCGGTGGCTCCACCGGCAAAATTCCGGAAGCGTATGACATGAGATCACCGGTTACCTATGTATACGACATCCACTGCCCGGTGCTGATCATGCACGGCACCGAGGATATGCAGGTAGATTACAGTCATGGTGTTAGAATGTTCAGACAGCTGCAGGAAGCAGGAAAAGACGTGACTTTTCACACGTTTCAAGGATACGGCCACCATCTTCCTCCCACAGTGCATGCTATGGCAATCCAGAATATGTTTGCTTGGCTGCAGCAGCCTGCTCCATAGGGCAGCGCTTATAAATCCTTGCGGACAAACCGGCGCAATCCCAGGCAAAAAAGAACGACTGTGTAAAATAACGTATAACCCAAAAAAGCTGTTGAGGGGATGTCGCCGATGCCAAGCGGTCCGCTCATGCTCACTGGTATAAGTCCGCTGATATCCTCGAAGCTGAACAGCACTGCCTGCATTTTCCGCTGCAGCGCGTCGGCCGGCATGATCAGCTGCAAAATTCCCGCTACATTGTTCAACGTTTGCAATGGCTCAGGCTTCAGGCCGATTGCGCCGGCGATTTTGCCGATCATGCCGCCAAGCCAGCCTGCCCCATAGAGCATCGTCATAACAACACCGTTCGCAACGGAGGACAGATAACCTGAGCCGAACATGGACACGGTAACGAGCAAAGGAACAACGGAGGCAAAGAGCAGGAAAGACTGCACCAGCACGGCCGGGTCATGCGGAATTGCGGCATGGATATCGGTGATCCACAGGATCAGGCTGAATAAAATCAAGGCATAAATAATGCCGAGCGAAACATAGCCGAGCCAGCGGCCAATATACCATTTCCACCTCGGAATTGGCCGCGGCAGCATCGCCTGCATCACCCCCTGCTCGGCCTCGCCAGCAATGGCGGAAAATGAACTGAAAATAGCCAAAAAGGCGAGCACAAAGCTGGCGAAGAAAAAACCGAGCATCAAAATGAACATGCCGATTGTAAATTCCTGGATCAATCCTTCGTTATTATTTGCATCTATGCTTACGTCGCCCCCGATAGCTCCAGCAATAAACCAGAAGCCGATCAGAAATACGACTGTCATTAAAAATGTCAGCAGCAGCACCCGTTTGCGCAGCAGCTCCTTCCAGGTCATGGACCATATAATACTCATTCCTGTTCCCCCCTATGATTGAGCCCGGCGACAGCTTCCATGAACCACTCCTCCAACCGTTCACGGACCTTGGTGACTTCATACAGCGTCATCCCCTGCCCGATCAGCAGCGCATTAACCCAGCCTGCCTGTTCCTCGCTCTCCAGCTCCGCTTCAAGCCAAACGGTATCATCCGCACTTCCTCCGCCGATCATGCCGCCTTCTCTTT
The DNA here is from genome assembly GCF_046098255.1 of Paenibacillus jiangxiensis. Lineage (NCBI taxonomy): Bacteria > Bacillati > Bacillota > Bacilli > Caryophanales > Paenibacillaceae > Paenibacillus > Paenibacillus jiangxiensis. The sequence goes on along the minus strand of NZ_JBJURI010000034.1, from coordinate 58,011 downwards.
TTTCATCAGCAACTGCCCGAAAGCTGAAGCCTGTCGTGTCATGAAGCCAGGACAGCAAAAAAGGCGAAAATCCGCCGACTTTAAAACGCCAGCAGACTCGCTTCTGAAGCACCTCGGCAACCCGTCCATGACGGAGCACCTGTCCGTTATTCAAGAGCGCCATGCGGTCGCACAGCACTTCCACATCCTCCAGCAGATGGGAGTTCAAGAAAATTGTTTTTCCCTGCTTCTTCAGCTCTTCAAGGATCGCCCGGACATGCATGCGGCCGACGGGATCCATGGCAGACGCAGGCTCGTCCAGGAAAACGACAGCCGGATCGTTTACCAGAGCGCAAGCCAGTCCAAGCCGCTGCTGCATGCCTTTGGAATAATGCTTAACCCGGTCCTTTCCCCGTTTGCCCACTCCTACTCTGTGCAATAGCTCAGGGATTCTTCGCTCCGCTTCCCGCCTGTCCAATCCGCATAAGCGCGCATGCAGCCGAACGACCTCTTCGCCGGTCAGCCATTCCTGATACCGGTACAACTCGGGCAAATACCCGATTTGTCGCTTCGCCTCAAGCGTACCGATAGGGGCGCCCATCACGCTTGCCTCGCCAGCCGTCGGATGGATCAGTCCGACCAGCATTTTCACGAACGTGCTTTTACCTGCACCGTTAGGTCCGAGGAAGCCAAAGGCTTCCCCTTTTCCTACCGTGATGGTGACGTTGTGGCAGCCGCGCCCGTTGCTGTATTCCTTGGTCAATCCGTTAGCGTCAATGGCCGCCTCGCTCATGCCTCCACCAGCTCCTTCAATTTGTTCATGAAGTCAGCTTCCTTTTCGTAAGCAGACCCTGCTTCAAAGTAGAACATCTGTCCGTCTTGAATCCAGATAGCCGTGCGATCTGTCATGCTGCTGAACTTGCGCTCTTCAACGAGCACCTTCGTGCCTCCAATCGTGATGTCATCGCTTTTGGCGTTTTTATCAACGACATACGGCATCGGAATCGATCCTGAAAGGATGCTGCTTCGCTGCAGCTGTTTTTTCAGATCGTTGGGCAAAATCGGCAGCTGCAGAACAGCCTCAAGTGCTTCTTCCACATCAACAGACGGATCCACTGTAATTTCCGGCGCCTTCATCTGTATCAGGGATGCCCATTGGTCCTGACCTGTTTTCAACTCGTAAATTACATTTTCATGAAGGGTTAAAGTGATCGGTTTTCCATCAATCGATTCCGGCAGCAGCTTCGTTGCGCCCACACGCTGCATGGCCTGGTTCACTTCTTCGATATTCATCTTCATTGTAATTTCGTTTGAAGGGGAAATGTGGACCGTATCCTGGTCGCCTGTCAGATCAGAGGGCAGGAGCTGATATCCCAGCCGGGAAGCCGCCTGTTCACGGGTAAATTCCCCCTGTAAGGTTCCGCCCTTGGTTGTAAACTCTCCGAATGAGTTGTCCTTGCTGAACGACTCGCCCGGAGCCAGCTGATAAAACATGCTTTCAAGTGTATCGCCGTCAACCGTTGCGATCTCCTGCACGCGGAACTGATTTAAAATCGCCGCCAGCGCATTATTACCCATTGGGGTGGCAAGAACGGCGCCGAAGATCACGGCTGCCGCTGCAGCCGCTGTCCACTTGCGGGCACTGCTTGCCCGGCGGCGGGAGGTTTTTGCCGGAGCCTGAGCTTCAGCAGTCAGCCCAGATGCCTCATTAGAAATTGCGGCTGAAACCGTTGGCACCGTAAAAGAATCGGCAAGCTTCAGACCGTTCTGCTTACTCTCCGTGCTCCATGTCTCCCATTTGCCGTTTACCGGCTCCGATGCCAGTCTCATTTGCAGCTTTTCCCAAGCTTCGTGTGTTTTTTTATCCTCTTGAGAATTTTGTGGATTGGTCGTCATATGTTTTCAATCCTTTCCGATTGTTAATCCTGCCGGGCCATGGCCTTGGTGGCTGTGGCCTGCAGCTTGCGTGTCGCTCTCCGCAGCAGACTGCCGATCAGAGGCTGCCTGACATTGAGCTCCTCTGCGATCTCCGCGTAGCTGTAGCCCGAATAGCGGAGAAGCAGTGCCTGGCGGTCCCGCTCGGGAAGTCTGTCCAGCCAGTCCCGGACTTCTTCCTGATCCATCTGGCGCATCAGCGCCTCTTCTCCGGATTCAGGAGCGGCTTCCCCCTCGTACATCATTTCCTGCTTGTTTTGCAGCTTTCTCTCTCTTGCTTTTTTCTCCAGAAAATCGTATCCGATTCTTGTCAGTACACGGTGCAGCCATGCTCCCAGAGCCTCCGGGTTGTCCGGCGGGTTCCTGTAGAGCCTCAGGAATACCTCCTGTGCTAAATCGTCGGCTGCGGCTTCATCACGCACCAAGGCGGTCAGTTTTCTGTGTACGGTTGAATAATGCTCATAAAATATGTTGCGGAATGCTGAGGATTCCGGAATACTCATTTTGTTTTGCCTCCTTTCAGCTGCAGCTATTAGGAAGACGAAGCCTTTTTTTATTTTGTAGCAGAATCATGAAAATTTTTTTCGGTTTGGTCATTTTCTTGATTATACAGCAGTGCCTTGTCCCCCTTGTACCGGTAAAACTTGAGCCTGGCGAAATGCAAACAGGAGAATGGCACCCATAGAAAAAGGCAATCCCTCAGCCATCATAGATGACTTAAGGGATTGCCCCTGCTACCAATAAGGTTTTCGATTGTACTCTTACTGACTTCTCTTTGCTTCGTTTTTCTTCTCTATATATTGCCAAGTATAGTATGATGCCCAAAATAAGAGAGGAGCAACAAAAACAAACATTCTATATTCATAGGGTAAATAAATTCCCAGAAGTAATGTAGCTGCCAAAAAAGGGAGAAGAAGAATCCAATATTTTTTATTATACTTTTTGAGCATATTTCAACCCCCACCATTTACCATTTCCACTATTTTACCACACTATTTAATTATAGAGGGATAAAATTGTTGAGACAGTATCCATCCCAATATCTCCGGGACACGCAATGCTCATCCTTCAGCTTGTACGTGCCCAGGTCCACGATTTCAATACAGCCGCTGGAATCCGGGGAATGGAGCATTCGGTTCTCTCCAGCATAAATACCGACATGATGCACCCTGCCCTTGCCCTGATCATAAGCGAAAAACAGCAGATCACCGGGCTCAAGCTCTTCCCTCTGAATGCTTCTTCCCTGCTGCGACTGGTCAGACGCATCACGGGGAATGAGAATACCCTGGGCCTTATGCATGCTGTAGGCAAAGCCGGAGCAGTCGTAACCGTAAGCGGACATGCCACCCCATAAATACGGGAGCCCGAGAAATCTTTGTCCATCCTGTACAATCTGTTCGCCCGTGAGCTTTCCTATCGATTCCGGGCTGGCGGGCAAGCTTCCCGTAATGCGGACATCTTGTTTCGCCAGTCTCCCCGGACTGTGGGGCGTGCTGACAATCACTTCATCGCCCCGCTCCTCCAGCAGCGGCAGCCTGGTTAGAAAGCTTAGCTCCATAACAGGGGCTGCGGCACCGGCAGGCTCAATCTGCAAAATTGCTTTTGCCGCAAACACTTCCACAAAAACATTATATTCCGTGTCTGCAGGGCACTTGGTGAGCTGACACTTCGGAACCCAGCCCGGATATCCTGCAGGCTCCTTGTGTGTACTCTGGTCCGGGATTACAATTTTCAACCATTCACCTTGCTCTTCAACAGCTACAACCTCTGTACCATATAACACCTGTGTCTGTATCCGGCTGCCGCTGTATAAATCCAATTTCTCCTCCATGCTCATCGATTTCAGCCATTCCCCCACCGAAACAGGGGCTGCAAGAGCTGGCGCATCGATGGGCCGGGGAGAATCCGGGCTTAACCAGACGGTAGCCACGGAGACAGACACTATCATTCGTGTTCCGGCAAGCTTGCTCATAATACAGCTCCTATCTCACCCGTAACCTCCACATGCTCGATGCCGAGTCCGGGACGGTCCGGGAACGTCATGGACCGCCCGTCATACCGCACACCTCCGGTAACCGGATCATGCTGCAGCAGCAGCGGCGCGTCCAGATCGAAGCGGGTGATGTTTTTTTTGCTGGCTGCAAAATGAGCCGCCGCCGTCACGGCAACACGTGACTCAATCATGCTGCCCACCATGCATTCTACACCATATTCCTCCGCCAGCTGATTGATCACCTGCGCTTTATAAATGCCGCCTGCTTTCATCAGCTTGATATTGATCAGATCGGCCGCGCGCAGCTTCAACACTTCCAGAGCTTGCGCAGGTGAAAACACGCTTTCATCCGCCATAATCGGAGTGGACACGCCATCGGTCACAGCCTTCAGGCCAGCAATATCCCACGCTTTCACAGGCTGCTCGACCAGCTCGATGTCCAGCCCCATATCCTCCATTTTCCGGATCGAGCGGATGGCATCTTTGACCTGCCAGCCCTGGTTGGCATCCAGCCGAATTTTGATATCTCTGCCAATACGGCTGCGGATTTCGCGGATTCGTTCGATATCCTCGCGGATATCACCCTTCCCGACTTTAATCTTCAGCACGTTAAACCCGGAACGAACATATTCGGCCGCATCCTCGCCCATTTCCACCGGCGCATTGACGCTGACGGTAAAGTCCGTCTCGATCCGGTCGCGGTAACCGCCCAGAAATTGATACAACGGCATGCCGCTGTATTGCCCGACAAGATCATACACCGCCATATCTACCGCCGCCTTGGCGCTGCTGCAGCCGACCATGGCATGATGGACAGACTGCAAAATTTGCTCATAGGCCAGCAGGTTCGCGCCGATGAGCAGCGGGGCGAACGTATCCTGAATGGCGGAATGAATCGCGTCCAGGCTGTCGCCAGTAATCACGATGGTGGCTGGCGCTTCCCCCCAGCCGATTCGTCCGTCGTCCGCCTTAATACGGACAAGCACGGATTCCGCATGGTGTACCGTCCGCAGGGCGGTTTTGAACGGATGGGTCAACGGGGTAGATTGTCTCATAACCTCTATGCTTTGAATTTTCATATTCATCCTCCTTAACCCAGCACTGCCGGTTCCACACATGCAACCTGACGTTTGTCGGTGTTCATAATCGCTTCTATCCCTACAGGAATGGCGATATTTGGTGTTCCATGCCCGATGCCAAAGCCAGCGAGCGCGGGTTTGCCTTCCGCTTTGAAGTAATGCTCCAGCACCTCCGTTAATGTGAAGGAGTTCTGACGTTTTTTCGGCTCACACTGATGAAAATCACAAATCATAAACCCGGCTGCTTCAGCCAGCTTACCTGCCTGACGGAGCTGATTCAGCATTCTGTCAATCCGGTATGGCTCTTCATCGATATCCTCTATAAAAAGAATGCAGCCCTTCGTATCCAGCTCATACGGCGTCCCCAGCGTGCTGGCCAGCAAGGTCAGATTGCCCCCGGCGATCCGCCCGCGGGCCTCCCCAGGAACCAATACCTGCAATGGGGTTATCGTCTCGTCATATCCAAAAGGCCGCGGCTCCCTCAAAAGGCTAAAGCCTTCCAATGTAAGCGGATGAACGTCCCCTTCGGCAAGACTGACTGGCATCGGTCCATGGAAGGTGACCAGTCCGCTATGGCGGCGGATCGCATTATGCAGGAAAGTAATATCACTATAGCCCCAAAATATTTTCGGATTCCTGCGAATCATCTCGTAATTGAGCATATCCGCAATCCGGGCCGTTCCGTATCCGCCACGGGAGCATACTATGGCCTGAATTCCGGGATCGGCGAACATTTCGTTCAGCTCAGTTGCCCGTTCTGCATCCGTTCCCGCAAGATACCCGTATCTTTTATAAACCGTGTCCCCCACTTTCACCTTTAGCCCCATCTGCTCAAAGCGGGCAATCACCGGCTTCAGCCCTTCCGGATCTCCCCAGCCCGCGGGCGCCGTGATACCAATCGTATCTCCGGGCAGCAAACGGGACGGTCGAATCACTGGCAGCATTGTACATCTTCCTTCCGTGTCTGAATCCGCACTGGTACGAGGGGAGGAGCATCCTGCGGGGGATGGCTGCCTCCCGATACAAATCATCAGCCTTCGTCTCTATAAGCTTATTTTAGATCCGCACTTTTAAATTCGATATATCCGTACGGATGACGGAGCACTCCCTCCACCTTATCGCTTTGCATATAAGCCGAGTTATAAAAATACATCGGAAGAATCGGGGCTTCTTCCATCAGGATGTTCTCTGCCTGATGCATCAGCCCGAAGCGCTTCGTTTCATCCGTTTCCGCATAAATCGCGGCGATCAACTTGTCATAGTCCGCACTCTTCCATCCCGTCCGGTTGTTCGGACTGTCACTGCGGAAAATATCAAGGAAGTTGATCGGATCCGCAAAATCCGGCAGCCAGGAGGAACGGGAGAACTGCAGCTGCAGCCCCTTCTGCTGCGCTGTAAGCACTTTGCCTTCCATACCGGCCAATTTCACGTCTACGCCCAGATTATCCTTGAACATCGCCTGCATCGCTTCGGCAATTTTCTGGTGCAGATCGTTTGTATTATAAGTAAGTGTCACTTCTGGAAGCGTGGAATATCCGGCTTCGGCCATGCCCTCGGCGAGCAGCTTTTTGGCCTGTTCCGGGTCATATGTGACCAGGTTGCCGCCAACCTCGCGGAAATCCTTGCCAGAGGGCTCCTTCAGGCCATAAGAGACGATCCCCTCCGCAGGTTTTTGCTTCTGCTTGACGACCAAATCGATAATGGTCTGGCGGTCCACTGCCATCACAAACGCTTTGCGGATTTTGGCATTATCGAACGGCGGCATCGTTGTATTAAACCGGTAAAAATAAGTGCCCGCCGAATCCTCCACCGTCACCTTGTTCTCCGCAAACAGCTGCTCGCTCATTTCCGGGGGAATAACGCCCTGAATATGCAGTTCTCCGTTCGTGAACATCTGGTATTCCGTGTTGCTGTCGTTAACCATTTTAAAGGTGACACCGTCCAGCTTTACATTAGCCGCATCCCAATACTGATCGTTCTTTACCAGCTTGATCTCGGCATCATGCGACCACTCGCTAATCTTGAAAGGACCGCTGCTGACGAAGGTAGACGCTTCGCTCGCCCATGTCGGTTTGGCTTCCACCGTTGCCTTCGGAACCGGGAAAAATGCCGGGTTGGACAGCATGCTCAGCAGCCAAGGAGCCGGTTGACCCAGCACAACCTCTACGGTGGTGTCATCGACAGCCTTTACCTTGACATCATCCGCTGTTCCCTGCCCCGAGTTGAAGGCTTCCCCTCCCTCGATGACATAGGCCAGGAATGCCGCGGGAGAAGCGGTTGCCGGATTGAGCAGCCTTTTCCAGGAAAACTCTACATCGGAAGCCGTAATTGGTTCCCCGTTTGACCATTTAATGCCTTCACGCAGCTTGAATATATAGGTTTTACCGTCTTCGGACACCGTCCAGGATTCGGCAAGCGCAGGCTGCGGGGTCTGGTCGCTGCCGAGGCGGGTTAAACCTTCCATGGCGTTATTGAGCACATCGTAGGACACCATGTCAAAACCGACTGGCGGATCAAGAGAGGTTGGTTCCCTGGTATTGTTATACAAAAGGATTTTGGACCCTTCCTCGGACGCAGCGCTTTCCGGGCTGCCTCCCCCTCCGCAGGCGGCAAGCATAAGTACCATCATCATACATACGAGAAGCAAAGCCGTTACTTTCCTCTTCTTCATTACAACCTCTCCTTCGCCAAAATGGTTTTTTTCTAGCGAGTTGCTGCTGTTTCAATCGCCGTTTCCCTGCGGCCAGGTGCCAAATGACGGGCACGCACATCCTGCAACCAGCAATCTACGGCATGTCCAGCGGACAACCGTGTCGTTCCTGGCTGGTACGAAGCACACACCTCCATCGCATGGCTGCACCGCGCAGCGAACGCACAGCCCCGGGGAGGGGCGAACAGATCCGGCGGCGTGCCCGGAATCGCCTGCAAGGGCTCCTTGCGGCTCCGATCCAGCCTTGGCATGGAGCCGAGCAAACCGATGGTATACGGATGCTGCGGATTATAGAAGATATCGCGCACCGTGCCAGATTCCACCACCCGCCCGGCATACATGACGTTGACCCTGTCCGCAATGCTTGCAACCACGCCAAGATCATGGGTAATGATGATAATGGATACCCCTGTCTTCTGCTGCAGCATTTTGAACAAATCCAGGATCTGGGCCTGGATGGTCACATCCAGTGCTGTCGTCGGCTCGTCGGCAATGAGCACGGACGGATTGCAAATGGCGGCAATGGCGATCATAATGCGCTGGCGCATGCCTCCGCTGAACTGATGAAGATGCTGCTTCATGCGGACTTCCGGATCACGGATGCCTACCAGCTGCAGCATTTCCAAGGCCAACCGCTTTGCTTCGGTGCGAGAGAGCTTCTGGTGCCGGATAATTCCCTCCATGATCTGCTCCCCGATCGTAATCGTCGGGTTCAGCGCCGTCATAGCGTCCTGGAAGATCATCGATATCTCCGAACCGCGCAGCGCCCGCATCTCCTTCTCTGACAAGCCGGTTATTTCCCGGCCTTTGTACCGGATGCTGCTTCCCTGTCCAATGACGGACGTGTGAAGGGGCAGCAGCTTCATCAGGCTGCGGGCGGTCACGCTCTTGCCGCTGCCCGATTCGCCTACGATAGCCAGCGTCTCGCCTTTACGAAGGGTGAGGTTCACCCCGCGTACAGCCTGGACTGTACCGCCAGAGGTTTTAAAAGAAACCTGCAAATTCTCAACCTCGACCAGCACTTCTTTGTCGTTGGTTTTGCCTGATCCGGCCATGTCCCTACCTCCTTTGCTTCGGATTGAATGTATTCAGCAGACCGTCACCCAGCAGATTAAAGGCCAGCATGGTCAATGAGATGAACAAAGCCGGGAAGAACAACCGCCACCAGTTGCCTGACAAAATGGTCGGCAGCGCATCATTCGCCATCGTGCCCCAGCTCGCCAGCGGCGGCTGAATGCCCAGGCCGAGGAAGCTGAGAAAGGCTTCGGCGAAGATGGCCGATGGTACTGAAAAGGTAATCTGCACAATGATCACCCCGATGGCGTTAGGCAGCATATGCTTGCGGATAATGTACCAGGAGCTTGCCCCCAGTGTTCTGGCGGCTAGCACATATTCAGATGTTTTTAATTGCAGCACCTGCCCGCGCACGATGCGGGCCATGCCGATCCAGCCCGTCGCCGTCAGCGCAACGATAATCGTTAGCAGCCCCGGTCCCATCGCCACCATCAGCAAAATAACCACGAGCAGATAAGGGATTCCATACAAAATGTCGACAAAGCGCATCATGATGTTGTCAATGCGGCCGCCAAAATAACCGGAGATGCCTCCATAGACAACGCCGATCACAAAATCGATTATGGCGGCGATCAGGCCGACGGACAGGGAGATGCGTGCGCCAAATATAATGCGGGCAAATACGTCCCTGCCCAGCTCGTCGGTGCCGAACCAGTGATCTGCGGACGGCTTTTGGTTGCTGTTCAGGAGCGTCTGCTCTGAATAGCTGTGCTCTGTCAGCAGTGGACCGAACACAGCCAATGCGCCGAGAGCCAGGATTAGCACCAGGCCCAGCAGGGCAAGTTTGTTGCTGAACAGCCGCAGCCTGAACTGCTTCAAGAGCGACAGCCGCGGACGGACGATGAGCTCGGAAGCTCCCTGCTGTTTGTGCAGCGGAACGAACAATTGATCCGGAACGGACATGCTCACGCCTCCTTCCTGTACAGCTTGATCCGCGGATCAATAAACCCGTAGACGATATCCACCAGGAACATCAGAAAAATAAGCAGGGCGCTATAAAAGACGGTCGTGCCCATAATGACCGCATAGTCACGGTTGTTAATGCCGTCCACAAAATATTTGCCCATACCCGGAACCGCAAATATTTTCTCGATGACAAAGCTCCCTGTCAGCACATTGGCAAGCAGCGAGCCCAGCAGCGTCACAACAGGCAAAATCGCATTGCGCAGTGCATGCTTCAGAATGATGGTCAGCGGCGATAGACCCTTGGCCCTGGCGGTTTCAATATAATCCTGTGTCAGCACCTCGATCAGATTGGCCCGTGTCAACCTGGCAATCGTAGCGATTGGCCCTACGGCAAGCGCAGCCGCTGGCAGGACCGCATGCTTCCACGTCCCCCAGGTGGCGACCGGCAGCAGCTTCCACTCCACTGCAAAATATTTGATCAGAAGCGGAGCAATGATAAAGCTCGGAACTGCGATACCTATCACCGCCAGAATCATGGCAATATAGTCAATCAGACCGTTCTGCTTGAGCGCAGCCACCGTACCCAGGGCGATGCCAGCGATAATTGCCACGATCAGCGCGATGATGCCAAGCTGGAAGGATACCGGGAACCCGCGCTCAATCATGCTGTTGACACTGTCGGGGTAGTGAGAAATCGAGGGGCCAAGATCCAGAGTCAGCAGTGATTTTAAATACAGCAGGTACTGAACTCCCAGCGGCTTGTCCAGATTGTAAAATTCCATCATGTTCTGCACTACATTGGCATTTGCTTCCTTGCCGTCCCGGTCAAACGGCGAACCGGGCACCGCATGCATAAGAAAAAAAGTAACGGTGACGATCAGCCACAGCGTGACGATCATGGAAACAAATCTTTTAAATATGTACTGCGCCATTCAATCACCCTTCCGTCAACAAAATGTAGTACGCATAGCAAGCTCTGTCATGACGAGCATCGCCTGATAGGCTTCAAGGATGTCCTTCGCTTCGTAAGTAACGACCGGCGAGCCTGATTCAATTTTCGTTCCAGGCATCAGATTCGCCCACTCTGCCTGGCCGTAATTGGCAAATTCAATGGACAGCACAGGCTTGTCCGGCGGGACGAGCGGTTTGATGCGGTCGCGCGCGGCGATGGCCTCCTTGGCCTTCTCTCGCAGCAGGGCACCGCTTTTTTCCGGCGTCAGACAGATGGCGGCGGAGCGCGAGATACGCTTTTTGACGATTGCTGTAGTAACACCTTGTATCAGCGCCTCCGCTTCAAGCGCGGTCTCGTCATCGCCCGCCACTAGCAGGATGGGAACGCCATAATAGCCGGCCACATATGCGTTGAAGCCAAGCTCGCCGACAGCGGTGTCGTTGATGTGCATACCGCGTACGCCGAAGATCATCGTATGGCTCATCACGCCCCGCTTGGCAGCCATGGAGTGATAGCCGAGAAAGGCGGCGCCGGCGAAGCTGCTATCCAGACCTTGTACCATGGAAAATGGCTTGACATCTCCGGAGATGAGCTGGGTTTCCTGATGCAGTTCTTCGATGAGCAGATTGTTCATTTTGGAGTGGCTGTCATTAACGACCACCTCGGAAAAGCCTTCAAAAAACGCAGTCTCAATGACATGATTGGCCTCAGCCGTCATAATCTTCTGCCCCCGCGGATAGTTATAACGGGACGAATCCACAAAGGTGTGATCCACCAGCCCTGTAATGCCTTCCATATCGACTGAAATATACAGCTTCATTCCAGTACCCCCTGTTTTAGATAAATAAAAAAACCCGGCAAACAACATCCGTACCACTCAAAGCGAGCAATCGGTCATCATTTGCTGGGTTTCATTTACGCGTATGCTTCCATACTGATAAATAAAGCAGCTCGGTTCAGCCTGTCCGGGAAGCTTCAGATGCTTCTTCCTGCCGGGCAGCCAGAACGGATTTGTATTTTTTATGGGCGTCTTTGAACGCGACGATCAGAGCCTTTTGTGAGGACCCGTGATATCTCCGCCGTATTTCCTCGGCCACCGCCTCAAAGTCAAACATGCTGTGTCCGACAAAAATGGATTGAACAAACTGCGAGGTCAGCGGGATCGTTGAGGAGCAGCCGGCATCGACAATCTTATGGCTGACAGGATCAATCACCAGGCCGATAAAAAAGGCGCTGAACTGCTGTGTAATCGGATTGTTCATGGAAGTCTGTGAATCTCCGATGATGTAGACAGTCTCCTTGTCGTAGCTCACAAGCATCTTCCTTTCATCCGCATCTTTTAACATGCATGAGGGATGACAGAAGGGAAGCTTCCGTCGACCTGATGGATGGTGATGCCAGATATGTAACTAATTCTAACAACGAAGTTGAGGTTTTGTAAACAAATTTTTATATGAAATCGCTTACTATATTTTATTGAGTTAATTTACATAACACCAAACAACAATTCAGGCTCTATTGCAAAATCAAAATCAATGACTCCCCTTTCTTTAAATCCAATTTATGATTGTTAATCAGAATTGTGTAGTTATTTTTCCATTCAACCTCAACTTGATCTACTCTCTTTTCAGCATAAATCTTTTTCTTAGACCAGAGTGGGCCTCTTAACTCACCTAAAATACCAAATGTCCCCATGGCCCCCGCGTTAGTACGATAGAAATGGATTGTATACTTTTCATCTGGAGAATGGACCGTTGACAGCAACTCTTTTGATCCCGAGAACATAGTTGTAAATGATACAGCAATGAGAAAAGTGAAAATAAGTATTGAGGAGAGAATTATTGAGATCCAACTCCGTAACTTCGCAAACCAATTTGATTTATCGAAATAGCCTAATATACCCAGAATCAAAGCCAGAAAGGAAAAGATAAGAATAATATAATTTGGAGGAAAAATTATCCATTTATTATAGATGTTTGAATATACTGTGTATAGCGTTAAAACATACAACATTATTACTAGAGAAAAAGCACTCCAATTATATATTTTCATAAAAAATTCACCTCCATTTGGAGAAAGAGCTTTCCCAAAAGTCATTGAAAATGACTTAGGGACAGCCCTTTCTTCTGAAGTCGTATATGATCATTTCAGCTGAATTAGTTATTCCACTTGCGGACAATGAGTTATCCTGTATTTATTTTACAGGAATACGATCCCCGATGTTCAGCAAAGGTGGGCTTACCACCGCTGTTTCCGGATATTTGATGCCCGCTCCCGTATTAAGTACAACCACCCTCTCATCCGGCTTGATCCAGCCGGATTCCACGAGCTTCCGAGCCGCCGCAAAAGCGGCCGCTCCTTCCGGACAGATAAATGCCCCTTCCAGGCGGGCTACCCGCTTCTGCTCCTGCAGCAGCTCTTCGTCCGATACGGCGACCGCTGCCCCTTCTGTTTCATAGAGGGCTCTCAGCACCAGAAAATCCCCCAGCGCTTTCGGCACATTGATACCGAATGCCACCGTTGTGGAATCGTGCCAGAATTCCGACCGTTCTTTCTTCTCCTGCCAGGCTTTCACAATCGGAGCACAGCCTTCCGCCTGCACGGCGACGAGACGCGGAAGCGGCCCCTGCAGCCAGCCAATCTCCTTAAGCTCAAGCAGTGCTTTATGTATGCCAATCAGACCGACACCACCCCCAGTAGGGTACAGGATCACATCCGGCATCGTCCATCCAAGCTGCTCGGCGATTTCAATGCCCATCGTTTTCTTTCCTTCAATGCGGTAAGGCTCCTTGAGGGTCGAAGCATCATACAGCCCTTGATCCGCTACGGCCTGAGCTACAATTTTGCCCGCATCGCTGATCAGCCCGTCCACAAGATACAGATGCGCTCCTGCTAATGCGACCTCGCTGCGGGTGATGGAAGGCGCGTCCTGCGGCATGACAATGGTGGCCTCGATCCCCGCCCGTGCGGCATACAGCGCCCAGGCCGCTCCGGCATTCCCGTTGGTGGGCATGGCGAGCCCCTTGACACCGAGCTCCTTGGCCTTGGACACGCCCACTGCCGCTCCGCGTGCCTTAAAGCTGCCAGTGGGCACCAGACCCTCATCCTTCATATACAGCTGAGCCAGACCGTACTCGCCGCCTAGCCGCGGCAGACGCAGCAGTGGAGTCATGCCTTCCCCTAATGAAACGACATGCTCCGGACTCCGGACAGGCAGCAGCTCATGATAGCGCCACAGATCAGGGGATCTCTCCCCTATGGACAATTGCGCAACCTCTGCCTTGATCCGATCCAGATGATAGCGGACCAGCAGCGGCGACCCGCAGGTACAAAGCTGGTGCCGCTCCTCCGTATCATACGTTTTTTCACATACCGGGCACTGCAAACGAGATACATAACTGAATGTCATTCTTTATACACCCTGCTTTCACAGTGAAATGGTCCTCGGCATCAAAATGTACCTCGAAATTAACTCCTTTGATCATCATGTAATCCTTGCCTATGTATATAATGCTTCATTATATCGGGGTGTCTTTCCCGCTGTAAAGTTTAATGGAACAATCGGCAGACAGTGCCCCTTCTCGGGACCTGTCTGCCGATCCGTCTGCTAAATGAAAAGAAAAGGCAGCAGGAACAATAAGGAAATGGCTGCAAAAGGCGCAAAATTGAAAAATGGCCTGCGGAATCCAAAAGGGCCAAAAGCCTTGGTCTTCACGGAGCCACCCTTTATGCGCCGCCGCTTTGCCTTGGAGATGTTGGTCGATCTAACAGACGCGACAGGCGCTCCGCCAAAAAAGAGTCCCTGATCTGTCACATTGCTCAGCGTACCGGTCATATAGGAGCCGTCATGGAAGACTACGCATACGTTTTTGCCAATATGCTGTCTGCACACGCTTTGCTCCAGCGGGTAAATCATCTGCATGATATTCCCCCCTTTCATTCTTCTCTCCACAATGTATTCCTACCCAAATTTAATGGTTCTGGTCGAAAGCGGAAATGCCTCCCCTTCGGGCACCGGAATTGTTCACGCAAGAACGGAAAAAAGAGTGTATGATGTACCATATACTTGTTGCTAACAACCGGAGGAAGCCTTATGAATTTGATGGAACAGCATTATATACGAATTTTGAAAATGTGTGGAAACATACGCGGCGAGGGGCAAGAGTACCCTGTAACCGTGCAGCAGTTGGCGGACGAGCTTTGCTGCACGCCCAGGAACGTCAAATTTATTCTGCGCAAGCTGGAGGAAACGGGTTTTATCCACTGGCAAGCCGGAAAAGGCAGAGGCTGTACCTCCCGCATTACCCTGCTGCGCGGGCTGGATGAAATGGTGGAGGAGCATTTCAGGGCATACCTCAAAGATGGAAAAGTCAGGGAAGCGGTGGAGTTGATGGTGAACCCTGCCCTGTCTCCTTTTTTACAGGATAAGCTGCGAAATATGCTGGACCGGGAGTTTGGCCTGCAGTCCCTGGGGCAGGATGCCGCCGGTCCCGAAGTTTTGCGCATAACCTATAACCGTCACCTTCATGTGATGGACCCCGCAAAGGTATTTACGGCGATCGAAAGCAGCCTCCTCAGCCAGCTGTGCAATACGCTGATCGTGTATGATCCGTCCACACGCAGCTTTCTTTCGTCCTTGTCACACACCTGGGAGTACCATGAAGAGAAACGGTGCTGGGTATTCTATCTCCGCAAGGATGTCCGCTTTCATCATGGCAGAGTATTGGCGGCAGAGGACGTTGTATTCACTTTTAACCGGCTGCGGGAGCAGCATTCCCCGGTTTTGTGGCAGTTTGCCGATGTGGATCGGGTTGATACCTGCGGAAGATGGACTGTTGTTTTTTATATGCGGCGGCCGAATACCTTCTTGCTGCATTCCATTGCCTCCATTCATATGTCCATTCTTCCGGTGGGAACCAATCTGCACGAGCATCCGGTTATCGGCACAGGTCCGTTCCGTATAGCTGAACAAACCGAGCATCTGATTGTGCTTGAAGCATTCAGCGATCATTTCAGAGAACGGCCGCTGCTTGACCGCGTGGAACTGCTGTTTGTGCCCAACGAGCGTTCCAATGTCAGAAATTATTCGCTTCCGCAGACGGACATGCCTAAAACGGAGGAGCAGCAGGCTGCGTCGGAGCTGGACTATGCCGTTACCGGGTGCCGCTATCTGCTGTTCAATATGACGAGAAAGGGAGTACACAGGCAGCATCCGTTTCGTGAGGCGATGCGCATTCTGTACAATCAGCATACCCTGATCCGGGAGTTGAAGGGAAACCGGCTTCTGGCAGCAAACAGCCTTCTCCCGGAGAAGAGCCGCATTTCACCGATCCCGGACAGACCGCTTGATGAAGTCACGGCCCTTTTGGCCAAGGCCGGATATAAAGGGGAAACATTGAGACTGTATTTCCTTCCGAAAAAGGACGAAACCGAGGAAGCGCATTGGCTGCAGCGGCGCTGCGCTTCAGTCGGTGTAAACCTTGACCTTCATCCGATACACCGGATTGACCCGCACATGTTCAGAGAAGAAGCGGATATGATTCTCGCTGAAGAGGTACTTGAAACCGATGTGCAATGGGGACTGGTCAATTTCTATCTTAATCCGGAAAATTATCTTAATCTGCTGCTGCAGGACGAGCAAAAGAAGACAATATTCGCCCTGCTTGGCAGCTTCGGCCAAATGCAGCCGGAAGAGCGCGAGCAGTGTCTTGACCAATTGGAACAAATCATCCGGGATGAAAAATGGCTGCTGCACGGCTGCCATGTGAACAAAAAAAGCCGGCTCCACCCTTCGCTGCGCGGCCTGCAGGTGGAAGCCTTCGGATTTGTCGATATTTCAAAAATATGGATCAAGCCCTCTTCAATATAAGCTTGTCGCAGAAAAGGAGCACCTGCTGCGGTTCACATCAAACCGCACGGTACTCCTTTCCTTTAAGTTTACTATGTTAAATTACCAGGCATATGCTTCCGGCGCCGGCTTGCCGGGACCTGGGAAAATCTCGTCAAGCTTCTTGAGCACGTCCTCCTCCAGCTTCACTTCCGGAACACGAAGAGAGTCCTCAAGCTGCTGCAAAGTCCGCGGTCCGATAATCGGCGCCGTTACGGCTGAATGGGATAGCACCCATGCCAGTGCAACGACATCCTCCTTCTCCCCGAGCTCCCGGCATAAAGCGGAGAATTGCTCCAGCTTGCTGCGATTCTGCTCAATCCGCTCCTGCGAGCGAGCACTGCGTGCACCTGTCCCGGAAAGCGCATTGCGCCCGAGCAGCCCGCCTGCCAGCGGACTCCAAGGGATAACTCCCAATCCCAGCGCTTCCGCGGCCGGCAGCACTTCCAGCTCGGCCGTCCGCTGCATCAGATTGTATAAGTGCTGCTCGGACACCAGCCCGAGAAAATGGCGCGCCTTGGCTTCAGCCTGAGCTACGGCAATATGCCAGCCGGCAAAGTTGCTGGAGCCAATATAACCGACCTGCCCCCGCTGCGCGGCGTTTTCGAACAAGCCCCACAGCTCATCCCATGACACATTGCGGTCTACATGATGCATCTGATAAAGCTCGATATGATCGGTCTGCAGCCGCTGCAGCGAGCCTTCCAGATGACGGCGGATCTTGTAAGCCGATAATCCCCGTCCTGCATTGGGGCCGTCTGTATCATTATTCATGTCCCCGTACACCTTGGTTGCAAGCACGACCTTCTCGCGCCGTCCACCGCCCTGTTTGAACCAGCGGCCGATGATTTCCTCCGTCCAGCCCCTGTGCGCCTCGCCGCCATATACGTTTGCCGTGTCAAAGAAGTTGATGCCCGCATCCAGCGCAGCGTCCATAATTTTGAACGCTTCCTTCTCCTCCGTCTCCGGTCCGAAGTTCATCGTCCCCAGACACAGCTGACTGACCTTCAATCCCGACTTGCCCAAGTAAGAATACTGCATGTCCAGCCTCCCGCCCTTTCATGTGAAATAGGATTTGGCAATAATGCATAAACTTCTGCGTTCCAGTTGAAGTCAGTATCCATCTACGAAGTGAGAACGCTGCCAACCACTATTTTACATGTTTCTTTCTGTGTTTAAAACTATTACCCTCATTCGGTTTTAAAAATACATATTGACTTTGACACTATGTCAACCTTTTAAAATCAAACAGAAAGGAGATGAGAACTCTAATGAAAGAAATCAATCAAAGTGAGAGCAAGCGTCCGCCAGTTACGGTTATCGGCTTAGGCATGATGGGATCGGCTCTGGCCCAAGCATTATTAAAGGAAGGGTATCGGACGACGGTCTGGAACCGGACGGCCGACAAGGCGGATATGCTCGCGGCACAAGGAGCAGAGGTGGTGGGTACGGTGGCCGAAGCTATTTCGGCGAGTCCGCTGGTGATCATCTGCGTGTTGGATTACAGAGTTGTGAACGAAATTCTCGAACAAGCGGGCGATACAGTGAACGGTCGGGCGATCGTAAACCTGACTAATGGGACGCCGGCACAAGCACGCCAAACGGCAGAATGGACGGCCGAACGGGGCGCTGAATATTTGGATGGCGGGATCATGGGCATTCCGCAGATGATCGGCACCCCAGGAGCGTTTCTCCTGTACAGCGGTTCGCAAAAGATTTTCGATACCTATGGACCAGCACTGGAAAGCTTCGGGGCTGCGAGATATCTTGGCCAGGATCCCGGCTTGGCTCCACTGCATGACCTGGCGTTATTGAGCGCTATGTACGGGATGTTCGGCGGCTTCTTCCATGCCGTGGCCATGGTTCGCTCGGAACAGATCCAAGCGGAGGCGTTCACCACGCTTGTTGTTCCCTGGCTTCAGGCCATGTCAGCCTCCCTGCCTCATCTGGCACAGGCGGTGGATACGGGCGATCATCGAACAGAGGTGTCCAGCCTTCATATTAATCAGACGGGATTTATCCATTTCATTGACGCCTGCCGGGAGCTCGGAATAAGCGCCGAGCTCATGACGCCGATTCAGGAGCTGATCAACCGCGGCGTTGCAGAAGGCTACGGCTCCGACGGCCTGTCCCGATTGGTCGAGCTGCTACGAAAACCGGAATTGGCTTAAGCGGTATGCACATTTGAAACTAACGTATGAACTCGATTCGATTGGAGGTTATTTCTAATGACAATAAACGAGCCATTTCACCAAACAGGCCTTATCGAAGCAACGCAAACCCTGAATTGTACACCGGTAACGATACTCGGCCTGGGGCCGATGGGGCAAGCTTTGGCCGGGGCCTTCCTGGAAGCCGGTCATCCGACAACCGTCTGGAATCGGTCGACCGGTAAAGCCGCTGCCCTAACCGCGCAGGGAGCGATCCTTGCGGAGAGCGCCGCCGATGCCGTTGCCGCAAGTCCATTGACGATTATTTGTGTCCTCGATTACGGTGCCGTGCAGGCGATCGTCGGTGGACTTGGCGAAGCTCTGCGGGGAAGGACCTTGGTAAATCTGACAAGTAACCCGCCGGAGCGCGCGCGCCAAATGGCACAATGGGCTGCAGAACACGGAATCGCCTACCTGGACGGAGCGATTATGACGCCAACAACGACGATCGGCCACAGCTCGGCCGTTGTCCTTTACAGCGGACCTGCGGCTGTCTATGAAGCTTATCACGAAACCCTGGCAAGCATTGGTGGTACTTCCGTGCATCTCGGCGAAGACCCCGGACGTGCTGCGGCATATGATATATCACTTCTGGATATTTTCTGGACGTCCATGAGCGGTTACATGCATGCCCTCGCTTTGGCGCGGGCGGAGAACATAAGCGCGAAAGAATTGCTTCCCTTCGCTCAAAACATCAGCGGCATTCTGCCGGAAATTATGACTATAATGGCCGAGCAAGCTGATAGCAGACAATATCCGGGAGAGGGCTCCAACCTTCGATCGGCAGCCGCGGGCATTGAGCATATTGTTCATGCCGCACAAGCCCATGGCATTGATTCCAGCGTTCTGCTTGCAGCACATGTTATTGCCAAGCGAGCCGTCGACGCCGGACACGGCATGGACAGCTTTGCCCGTTTGACCGATCTGCTCCGCGAGAAACGAAGTTAGCCTAAATTCAAAATAAAGGTAATTTATCCTCCTGCCGAATTGAGAACAGAAAACCCGATCCATCTTCAGGTGGACCGGGCTTTCCTCTACCTTTTGCTGCTGATTAAGAAATGATTTTATTCGGGAGCTCCGCTAGTCGTGGTCATCAGGGATTGCCGGACTTTCATTTGCTCAATGCGCTGATCCAACCGTTGCTGGACGGCAGTTAGTGATTGAATTTGCTGAGCGATTTCCCCGCGTTTTTCTTCGTAGGCATCGAGCATTTCGTCGCAGACCCCGTCGTCGGAATATGCGTCATACGTATCATGGCATTTCAAAATTTCAAGAATTTCCTTTGTCGACATCCCAAGCTCCAAATAAATCTGAATCGTCTTGATCCGCTTGACGTCGGCCTCGTCGAATTCCCGATAATCGTTGTCAAGCCGTTTCGCACTAAGCAGTTTTTTCTGTTCATAATACCGGATCGAACGGGCGCTTACACCCGTCGCTCTGGAAAGCTGGCTTATTTTCAAGGGGGAGGCCTCCTTTCAATCGTTTCTCTATCCATTTTGATAAAACCATGATATCACATGCTTCCACCTCAGCTTCAAGCTGCCTTGTCTTTTTCTCAAAAATAATCTCATCATAGAAAATCACGGAATAAGCCCGGTCTCTCTCGCCTTTTCAGCCATCCGTTTCGTATATTTGCCCAGCGGCTTTTTCAGGGTAAGCGCTACTGCGAAGCAGAGGGCAAGAAAAAGGATCAGCATCAACACATCCTTGATGGCTGTGCGCGGCAGAATGCCCCCGACCGTTTCGCGCAGCAGGCCTACGGCATACGTAAAAGGAACGACCGGATTCAGCATCTGGAAAAAGGCGGTACTAGTGCTGACCGGGAACGTTCCGCCTGAGCTCGAGAACTGCAGCACCAGGAAAATGACGGCCAGCCCCTTACCAATGTTGCCGAACACCGACACCAAGGTATAGGTAATGGCAACAAAAACGAGACTGATCAGCACCGACGAGAGCACGAACAGCACTTTGGCTTTTACGTAGGTTCCCAGCAAAAACAAATCCCCAAGTGACACGCTTAATGCCTGGAAAATACCGATGGTCGCAAAGGTCAGGTAACGCCCGAAGTATACCTGATAGCTTTTGTATATTCCTTGAGCATCTTCAACATCAACCTTGAAAAGAGATACGAGCAGCATGGCGCCAACCCAGATGGACAAAGTGGTATAAAACGGCGACATGGCCGACCCGTAGTTCGGTATCGGATACAGCCGCTGCTCCTTCAGCTCCACCGGACTGCCGAGGAAGTCGCTCTCCTTCTGCACGTCTCCTTTTAGCACGGAGATCAATTGGCCGAGATCGTTCTGTGCCCTGTATTGTCGGATGGCAGCAGCTGCGCGGCTGATGGAGCTCTCGGCACCGGGAAGATCCTCACGGACAAAGCCGGCCACCTGATGGATGGCATTCTCCACCTCGGGGAATTGATTTTCCACCAGATCCGCAAGCCGTTCGAACTGAGTCTCCGCCTTGGGCAGATCGTTGCGGACGAAATCCGCGGCTTGATGAATTTTTTGCTTTACCCCCGGCAAATTCTTATTTACAAAGTCGGCGGCCTGATTCACTGCCGAAGTGAAATTATCCATGTTGCCCTGGATGGTGGTGGCCGCTTCATGAAGCCTGTGCCGTATGGCTGGCAAATCGTACTGGAGACGGGTTAGCTCTTCCTGGCCGAATTCGGCCGCCTTCTGTGCGTCTTCGAGAATATTACCGAGCTTAGGCAGCTGCTCCTGCGCCGTTTTCAGCACATCCGTGGCATTTGTTGCAGTTGTCCGAAGCTGCTCCAGCGCACTCCGGACATTGGGAATTATCTCTGTATCATAGCGGGATAAAACATCCCCAATCGCGGTACTGATGTCCCCGGCGAGCTTATCCGCATTATCCAGCAGATCGGATGCCGGTTTTTTCCCTTGCTGCAAGGCTTGGCCTATGCTAGCCAATACGGTGGACAAGCGGGTGAATCGGCTCTGCGCCTGATCTATGCGGGAAATAACCGAATTCAGCGGTTGACCCGGCAGATAGGAGTTCAGCTCGGTCAGCAGCCCGGATATTCGTCCCAGCACAGAGGTTGCCGTATCAATGCGCCCGCTCACCCGGTTCAACAGGGCCGAGGCTTCGTCAGGATCGAAATCCGTGCCTCTGATCATGTCCGTAAGCTGAGTCACTTCGCCGGCAATTTGCTGCACAAGGATCAGATCCTCTTTGATGATCGGTGCCAGCGAATCAAACGCCCCCTGGTTGTCTGTCAGAAAGCTCGACAGGCTGTCGGCAAAATCACCGCCGCTTTCCGCCACCTGTTCCAGCTTCGGCAGTGCTTCCTGTGCAGCCCCGATGACTTCAAGTGCGCTTTGCAGATCCTTCAGCGCTGTTTCCAGCGTATCCTCCACTTTACCGAAATTCTGATCAAGCTCTACAATGCGGTCTGCGACGTTTTGAATCTCGGGCAGCCGCTGCTGGACCAGCAGCACGACCTTCGCCACTTCATCAAGCAGCGGCAGATTTTCCTCAATTTTCAAAACAAGCTGACCCGCTTCGTTAATTTCGGGAATACGGTCCCGCAAGGCCAATATTTTCTGCCCCTGCTGTTTGATCGCGGGCAGCTTCGCCTCCAGCTCCAGCGCCTGATTGCCAAGCTTCTCGATATCCGGCAGCCTGTCGTTCAGCTCCAGCACCTGGTTTTCGATGTTTCTAATGGTGGGCAGCTCCTCTTCAAGCTTGATTCCGGCCTCCTTGAGCTTGCTCAATACGGCCTCACTTGCCGATTCAATAAAGTTGCTGCTGATTTGATTGGTCAGCGAGGTTGCCCCGGAGGATGTAATTTTCGTAGCCACCGCATTCAGTTTTTCGTTCACCGTATACACGATCTGCGGCTTCTGCGGATTCGCGGTCAATATGCTGGCAATCTTGCTGGAAAAATCCTGCGGGATCAGGAGGCTGGCGTAATAATCCCCCTCCTCTATCCCTCTTCTGGCTTCCTCGCGGTCCACGAATGTCCACCCAAGTTTAGTGTTGCTTTTCAAGCTGTCGATCACTTCATCCCCGATATTGATCTTCATGCTGTTAACCTCTGTGCCCTGGTCCTCGCTTGTCACAGCCACCTTGATCCCGGAGGTATTGGCATAGGGGTCCCACATCGCCTTCAAATTTACCCATGCATACACTGAAGGCAGAAAAATAATAGCGATAACAAGCAGGACGCCTGTGGACACCTTGAATACATTTTTCCAGTCATTTATGTAAATCTGCCAAATGTTCCTCATGCAAAGCCCCTTCTTTGGATGTATTTATGCAGCAAATGCACTTGGCAAGCAGTTCCGCTCTTTTCCTTTTCTTATTCATATTATTTTACCCCATCAGGTCCCTGGCCATATCAGAGTTTACCATAAATGCACAAATATACGTAAAGCCCGTTAAATCCTTGATGTTCTCAATGGATCTAACGGGCTTTTTTTGCATCAATGGTTCAACACAATATCGTAATCCTTCTGAAGGTAATCGTAAATTCGTTTGAAATCATCCGGGGTTAATTCCTTCAGACGCTTATCATGCTCCCGGCCGAGTATAATCCCGATCGTCTGCGCGGCAAGTGCCGTGTTCGGCATGATTCTGGCGCTGCCGTAAGCTTTGATGGAGGCGCCGACATTTTTGCCTACAACGAGCACGTTGTCATAGTCCTTCAACTCGAAGGAACGAAGTGGCATACCATACCTGTCGGTCTTTCCGTAGCCAATCCCTTTAGGTATCTTTTTGGTTCCCTGCAGATCAATCGAATAACCACCGATACTTACGTTATCCCAGAACATATGCCCATCTTTAACGTCATCGTACTGCAAAACGTATTCCGTCTCATATCGGTTATAATCACGGATATACAAGTACTCTGGAAAACCGTTAAGCTCCGCCTTCTCAAAGCCCGGGATGTTCTTGCGAAGGAACTCCAGGACGAACGGGGCCTCCTCCTCACCCTTGCGAATAGCCTCCTGAACCGACTCCGGGTCGGCAGGGTCCACTCCGTAAATCAACAGTGCATTCATAATGGCTTCCCCGTGCTTCTGGTCCACGGTATTCATCCCCCTTAGCACCAGCTGCGAATCCTGAGGCTTGTAATTACTCAAAATATTGCTGAAACCTGTTGCAATATTCCAGTCTACATATGTATTAGGACCGTATTTCTCCACCACATTCGTCAGCGGATAGTCTTCGAGTACAGCCTGATGCAGTCTGCTCCAGTTGACCTTTTTGAATTTGAGCATGAGTGTCGCTGCCATATAATCAGGCTCATGGTCAGCAACGTTGTACAGGCTCTCCATTCCGGGAATACGCTTTACTCCCAGCTTGCCGGTCAGTGCCGCAAAATCCGTATTCTCCACCCAGTAATTGGCCTGAATCTTATGTATCGTGGCGTCCGGCGTTTGATAAGTCAGCGTGGTTAAGGTCTTTCCCTGCTGTACGTCATTCGTTGCCACGGATTGAATCACAATCCCGCTTTCCATTGGAATTCCCTCGGCCATCTTGTTGTAATACCGGTCGAATTCAGCAGCCGTGCGAATCTTCCCCCTTTTGTAACCATCAAACAAAGGCTTGATATCCCCCTGCACCAGGCTGTGTTTGTTCTTGTCATTCGGCTCATCCAGAAACTGCATCTGCGCCAGCGTAAGTTCGCCGCCCGGCTTGCTTCGGGGGTCAAGAATCAGCACTTGCAGTCCGTTATTGCGGGCTTCTCTCGCAAGAAGCACCCCCTGGATCTCGCTGCCGATCACCACAACATCATACTTCTCGCATCCCTCAGCGCATGAACCAGGAGAACTTTCAGGATCTGTAGAGCTTGCGGGGCTTACAGGATTTGTAGGGCTTGTAGGATTTGCAGGGTTCCCAGGAGTTACAGAGTCCGCAGAGCTTACTGGGCTTACACTGCCTACACCCGCCATTTTCTCTGTCTGGAATGGAGCCGCCCATAATATAAGCAGTACAGCAGCGATTGCCACGCAAATACCACCCACGGCATAATACCATTTTTTCATATTTCTCTCTAACTTCCCTTCAAGCGCAGTTCAAGCAATCAATCATGCTGCTGCCCTTTTTAATTAACCTGCCATTTAGTGAATGTTCCCAACTCCCGCATGGTAGCACAGACCTATATTATTTTCAACAAAAAAGACATCTGCTGCACTTCGTTTCATGTGCGATTGTCATGCCGATGAAGTCAGCAGCCATCTATGCTAAACTAATGGGAACTAGACAAGATGAGAAAGGGCGGAATCCCAGGCCATGAGCTATACATTCAGGATTGAACCTGTACACTACATAACGTTTGAGAATGAAGACGAACTGCTGGACAAATGCAAAACATGGGGGCTGCTATCGGACAAGGCCACGAAGCTGAAAACCTTCTATTATAAAGGTAACGGACTGAACATTCCCTGTGAGCTGCTTGGATATGTTGATGATCTGACGGCGGTTATCCTGCTGGACAATGGACAGAAACACTGTATCCATCCCTCTTATCTGAAAGAAATGCAGGCGGCCGGCTATAACACCAAGACCGCTGCGAGAAGCGAGCAGACAGGGGACGACAAATCATCTGCTGCCGTGAAATCCAATACTGACAAGCCCTCACCTGTTGAAGAGCAGGAGCAAGAAAATTTGCAGGAAAATAACACTAATTCACGTCCCGATACTGCAGACGTAAGCATTCCCCTGGATACGCTTCAGGAAGAATCAGCAGGCAGCCAACTTAAGAGTGATCCCGATGAGACGGTCGAGGAAGACGTCACACCTGAAGACAAGACCAACCGTGACGGCTCAGGGAAGTCCAGGAGCACCAAGGAAAAAGCTCCGAAGCTTGATCTGCCCGAGGACAAGGTCAAAATGACGGCTACTATTAAAGAATTCACCACAGTTCCCAATCATTTCTCGGATAATGATGATGAGGTCATCATCTATGAAGACGTGAGGATCCTTGAGCCGGAGATGCTGGAGATTGGTACAGCTTGGTCCAGCTACAGCGCCACCATGAAGAAGCAGGAGCTGGCCGAAGGAGACAACCTCACCTTCGATGCCAAGATCATCAAGAAAAAGCTCACCAAGCACCCGGTTCCATATAAAATCAACAATCCTTCCAAGATTAAGAAGGAATAATCTGTTCTCGAAGATAGCATATCAGAAGACGCTTTCGAATCCGTAACATCGAAAGCGTCTTTTTACGTTAAGTTTGTAATGAAAGAAGACCTCCTATTCCAAATTATCGAAGCTTGATGAATAAATACGGGGGATGACTTACGGCAGACGCAGCCTAAAATCTTTAGCTTGTCACTTATTTACGTGCTATGGTATAATCACCTCATACAAACGAGAGGACGCTATACACTTAAGAACACATAGTTTACACCCTTCGTTTTCTCGTTGTATTACCATCTTCCACCTTGTAAAGTATCGTAAAAAAGTTATATGTTAGATCATATCTATTTAGGTGCAACTATCTTAAAAGCCCCCACCATTCAGGGGAAGTGTAAGTGGAAAGTAGTTCACAACTGTTTTTAGCAATAATTGCTTCTACAACAAGACTAACATTCCAATCATTAATAACAAAATCCAAAAAAAAGGTGATGGAATTATGAGCGAACAAATTTTAAATCAAATTTTAGACGAGCTTAAATCACTGAACTCCCGGGTAGACAGCATGGATTCTCGCTTGGGCAACGTGGAGACGGATGTTAAGGACATCAAAGAACATACCAAGGATATACCAGCCATCAAGCAAGCCGTATTGGAGAATTTAGCCCTGACCAAGCAGGTCGAATCAGCTCAAGCCAGTTTTGAACGTAAAGTATCCTCCGAATTGACAACACATGGACACAGCATAGATATTCTAAATCGTCGCCAGTTAAAATTCGAAGCTGAACTGGAAAGTTTAAAAAAATCGCTCAGTTGAATAATACGCGTCAAACAACCGACAGCATGATCTTATCCCAATAACAAAATCATCCTCAAACAAAGACGCTCCCCAAACCATTTTATCAATGGAACCGGGAAGCGTCTGTTTTCGTTAAAGCTAACAAAGCAGAAGCAGGCTATCTTCTTTTAGGCATACCCACCGTAACAATTTCACAGGGGCCGACCTGAACAGACCATTCTTGCGCAGACGATGCATCGGTTGTGTGGCTCAGCATAATCCGATTTGCATCGTCAATGCGCTCCTCCAAAATATTACTCCAGTACGCCTCCCCGGAGAACAGGTCACCGGCTGCAGAAGAAGCAGCGCTGCAGTTCAGCTCAGTCTGATGGCCACTCATATTGTACCAGCGCAGCATGAGATCGCCTGATTCCGGGTTCACCTTGAGAGAAGAGAATGCCAGTCCTGTACCGCTCCATTCCATTACTGCCGTGTCCGGCGCCAAGGCGCCTGTATGAACCCCGGTCTGCTCCGCCGTCCACGGAATCTGGAATTGATAGGCTTCTGCATAGGCTCCATTTGTTATCCCGTCCCCGTTATGCGGGATAATCTCCAGACGAACCGTATGCTCGCCGATACATTGGGCCTCAGGTGTCGGAAACAGCCCCCAATCACCAAGCTCTCCCACCGCGCGAAGTAAAGTTACCGCAATGGTATTCCGTCCATCCTGCAATACCTCGTACTCATTCAGCCCCAGATTCGCCACAGTCAAACCGGCATTGGCGTCACTTACATCCACAAAGGCCTGCTGATGCTGCGTATTGCTCGGGTTTTCCCACTCAGGAGCCGGTTTATTATCGCGAACAACGACTTCGAACATTGAATCCACGTTGTGTGTCGTTGACAAAATATCTGTCGGAAACAATGCCCGCAGACGGTGATCCTTGGCCTCATTATTAAAGGAAGCTTCCACAACTACTCCCTTTCCGCTGCGGCTTAAGGAGACCACTGTCCGAATGTTCAGCGGAACAGTGTGCTTGGAACGCTGCGCGGTCCGCTGTGGATAATAGATCAGTTCCCGCTGCTCCTGATCCAGCACCTCATCAGCCGACGCAGGAACTTCCCAGTAATGAATAATTTCATAGGATGCTCGATACGGCGTGTCTTCCAGCACCCGAATCTCTGCAGACAGCCCATCCGTTGTCAGGGGTTCCGTTCCATCCGGCTGTTTGAACATGTACTCATTGCCGATATCTCCCACATTTTCATAGACCCCAAGGTCCTTGTAGCTTCGTCCGGTCTGCTTGTCGGTCACCGTGAAAGAACCGTTATCCGCGATATCCACCTTCAGCCATTCATTCTCCATTCCACGCTTGCCCGCAAGCAACGAAGACGGAGTAACCGAAGACGCTGCTGCGGTTCCGCTCTTGCGCACCCATGCATACGTACGAAGCCCCACTGCTGATACACTCTCTGCTTCAAAGGTAATCCGTACACGGCGACAGCTGTAAGGTTGACGGAAACGGTCGTCCGGCAGATCATAGCCGAACTGCAGACCCAAATCCTCTACCGTACAAGCCACTTCCTTCCCTTCACTGTCCACCAGTATACGCCCGGACAGGTCCAGCTCCTTCATGCGCCGAGTTGTCTCCGTAAGCGGTAGCCCTTCACGGAAATAAAGACGTGCCGCATCCAGCTCCACACTGACCACACCAGTGCGTTTCCAGCCGGAGGTGTTAAATACCACGAATGGGCACGCGTCGCTCCCCCACCGCTCAAATCCTGTGGTGTCTATTTCATCGGCAATTCGGCGCGCACTGTCTGTTATGATCGTTTCCGCAACATGCCGGCTCTTCTCGAACCTTGTAACCATCTCCCGGTGCACCTCATCGACACTGCAGCCGCATATGCTGTCATGCGGATGATTCTGCATCAGTGTCTTCCAGGCATAGGTGAAGCGATCATGCGGGTATTCCTGCCCGAGCAGGTGAGCCAGGGAAGCCAGCGGTTCGGCCACTTTTTCCAGCAAAGCTTGACCTGTTTGGTTCATCTGCTTCAGATAGATACGAGCTGAAGCGGTATTCACCAGCGTTCCCCAGCCGTCCGTGCGCTGACTGCGCAGCTCGCCTTTTACCTTGGACAATTCACGATCCAGGGACTGCTCTACAGCGGCGAGATAATCCGCAAAGTTGGAATGAACGAACTCGACATCCGGGAACAGCTGCTGTCCCGTACGAATCGCTTCCGGCAAATCCAGCTGAACCGGCTGATGATCACAGCCGTTCATATACAGCAGCTCGCGGGTTGATGCGTATTTCTCTGCATCCGCCAGCTTGCGCTCCCAATACTTGCGGGCCTCCTCCACGTCAACAGGGATTTCATTGCCGTTGGAATACCAGTTGGCAAACAGAATCCCGAGCACCCGTGAGCCGTCAGGCCCTTCCCACAGCAGCTCTGAGAAGCTGGATTCATAGCTTCCGTCCGAAACGGTATTATTGAAGCCCGTTGGCTTCACCCCGCGTCCGAAAAACACATTATCGATGCCCGATTGCCGCATGAGCTGCGGCGTCTGTCCCACCAGACCGAAAGTGTCAGGATAATAGCCGATTTTGGAAGGTACCCCGTAGCGCTGTGCGTCTCTGTGCCCTATCTGCATATTTCGCACATTCGCTTCACCACTCGTAAGAAAAGCATCCTGCAGAATATACCAGGGCCCGATGAAAATCCGGCCATCCCGAATGTGCTTCAGCAGGCGGTCCTTCTGATCCGGCCGCACCTGGAGATAATCTTCAATGATAATGGTCTGGCCGTCGAGATAAAAGCTTTTGAAATCCGTACTCTGATCCAACCGGTCCAGCAGCGAGTCCATGAGGCTGACCAAACGCATATGGTGTTTCTCGTAAGGAAGGTACCATTCCCGGTCCCAATGAGTGTGTGAGATAATGTGCGCTCTTTTTGAATGGCTCATGAGCCTACTCCACCTCTCTCCCATGTAGTGTAATCTCGACTTCTTCAGGACGATATACCGCCAAAAGCTGCCCGTCCGCATCGGTGGCAAACAGAACAGAGCGGTTCTTCTCCAGCAAAAATTCATAGGCTATGCCTGTAGCCGTATCTCTGACATGTACTTGAGCAGATACCGCGTATTCGGACACAAAAATAAACAGATTACCGCCTGCAAAAGCAAGCTTCCGGCCATACACGCCTGCGCAATCGCCTCCCGCAAGCCACTCCAGTTCACCTGATACTCCTGCGAGTTCAATGGCATAGCGATACAGAGCAGCCAGCGGTTCATCCCGCCCGTTCAGCTCGACAGGCAGCGGGCTCCAGAGAATGCTTCCCTTACCGAACGGCACTTGCATCACCTCGGCAGGCTGAGCGCTATTCTGCGCTTGTATCCGTTCCTCCTTGGCCACCTCCGCAATCCGGCGCCGGCCATAGGTCAAGCGATGAAGGACTCCTTGAATGTCCAATACTTCTTCACGCTGTACATTGCCCAGCCTGCGTTCACCAATTATGCCGTCAGCCCGATCCGTCTTACGCCAGTAAGCATCCAGACCAAGCGGCCCTGTCACCAGCAGATGGCTGCCCACGTCCCGCACCAGTTGGAGGAGCTGCTCCAATGCGCCGCTATCCAGATTATGCGGACTCGGCACCATGATCAGCTTCGGAGGTTGGGACTGCAGGGATTCCAGATGGTACTCGGACGCCGCGCGGAACGGAAGCTTAAGCTCGTAGGCCATGACCCGGGTCAATCTCGTCGTTCCCTCATAAGCCAGCGCACGGTTCGAGAAGTCGTTGGAATACGGAAAAACCACCACGATATCCTCCAGACTGCGGTCCGTGAACAAATGAGCGATTTGCTGCATGAAGCGCCCAAAATCATAAGACACGGCCGCTTCCGGCTTCTCCGTGCCGTCTGCACGCAAAGCACCAATATGCGATTCATTGGCATTGTCCATGTAGAAGTTCGTGTTCCATATCCACTGTACGGCTCCCGCACCCCCGGTAGCGAAAGCGTAGGCGTATTTGCGCTCCAGCAGGCAATACAGCTCTTCTTCCGTACGCTTGGCGCGTCCATCCGGCGTTTCCACATACATGATGCCTGTCTCCTGCACGAGACAAGGCTTGTCCGGCGTTTTGGCAAAAATGCTGTCCCACACCAGATCATCATTCAGCCACCAGGAATGCACCGTCGTATAGTCCACTTCCTGCTGATAAAAAAACGGTGAAGGCCGCTGTGCGCCGAGCGCCTCGTCCTGTCCCACGGTAACGAGCTGCTGCGGGCATAAATCCTTGATTGCTTCTACCAGCTGCTTTACCCACACATTATGCATGTCCATGGAAAACAGGCAGTAATCCAGCCATCTGGTGCCTTTTTTGCCCTGGTGCATATCCTGCACATCAAAGTTGATGTCCTCCGGCTCAGGAATGACCGCGGCCGCGAAATCCGGAAGCTGCTGCGGCGACATATTCCAAGCCTCCTGCAGCGTTTCAACCGTACCGTGCCGCTGTTCCAGCCAGGCAACAAAAGCCTCCTGCTCATAAGCATCCCTTGCCGAACGCGGTCCTTTGGAGAAAATACGGGCAGGATCGAACATGGACGGCTCATTGATCAGATCCCAGTCGACATTCGTCGTATGCTGATGGCGGCTCACGATGCTGCGAATGAACCGTTTCTGCGCTTCTACGCTCTGCGGATCCAGATATGGGTTGACTCCTTCCCACGTCTCGGGCGTAAATGAGAAAAATGTGAACGTAACCTGCAGCCCGTGACGTTTGGCCGTTAGCAGAAAGGCGACGATCGCACGCAGAACCTCCTCGGAGACATGCCCATCGACCTGCATCATATTGCGGTACGCCGTCCATACCCCCGTCCGAATCCAGTTAATGCCTGCGCGGGCCATCTGTGCCATATCGCGGTCCCACACATCCGGGTTCGGCAAAAACAGAAACTTCCGCGCCACATCCGAGGCCATGTAGGTCATGCCCACAACAGGCATGGCATGATCGCCTTTCATAAAATAATCCCGGCCGCGTGTCAGGACATCTCCTTCAGACAGCAGCGCAGCATCCCGTCCCCAGAAGCCCTGGCGGAGCACTCGCGTCTCACCGCTTGGCCCTTGTGCAAGGCAGATGACCCGGTACAGTCCGTTTTGTACAGGGAAAGGCAATGAAATGCGCTCAAAGCGCTGCTCTCCGGTCACATCGGCACGAAGCGTATGCTCCCATACCAGCTCAGCGGGGCCCTGCTGTCCCTGAGTTTCACGCTCGATACGCATTTCAAATGTCCAGGTCTCTGGCTGTCTGCGCCGCTCCTTGCCCTGCTGCAAAATCTGCGTTTGCAGGGTCAGTACAGGCCGTTCTCCAAGCTCATAGGAAGCATAGTTAGACTTAAGCGTCATTTCCGTCACGCCGTTTGCGCAGAACTCCGCCCACTTCAACAGCTCCGCAGCGCCTCCCTTCTCCCAGAAAGCCGCTGTCAGCGGCTGATTCACGAACAACCAGCGCGAGCCTGTATAAGGTCCGCGTGAATTTTCCCACAGCACGACCGGGGCCGCTATATGTCTGCCATCCGCACTCACGCCGGTAAGCAGCGGATGAATCTGGGTACTCATGGGCCCTGCAGAGCCCATCTGATGCGGCAGATCACTGTCCTTCGTCGTATGCGGCACCAGATTCCAGGTATCCGCCGGCTCCAGCAGCTCCTCCTGTCCTGCGAACAGAGGAATAGCCGCGGAGGCGGTCAGAGACGTCACCTTTGCAGCCGTTACCTTTAACGCCTCATGAATATACAGCTCCTGATGATAGGCGGTTTGCTCCGCCTCGACCACCCATTGCTGTTCTTGGCGGCGAACCGGCCGTTTGAAAGGCGCTGCGCCGACGTTCAGCAGACTTCCTCCCCTTTTCAGATAAGCTAAAATTGCCGTCCAGGATGGTTTGGGAAAATACGGTGCATGCAGATTAACAAAGCAGTCCCCTGCCGACATGCCATCCAGTGCCTCCGTCAGCTCTTCTGCTCCAACTACCCGGACATGACCATCGCCATGTTCTCCCCACATGCCTGCCTCGGGCAGCGCGGACAGAACCGGAAATTCCTCATCACAAAATATAAGAATGCGCCCATTCATAGCGCCTGTCTGACTCATAACAGACCTTCCTTCATCGCCTTATAGACCAGCTGCGAGAACAGACTATTGGACCAGGCGAACCATTTTCGGGTGAAGATGGACGGATCGTCAGCGTGAAAGCCTTCATGCATAAAACCTGTACCGCCATCCGTCGCTTCCAAAAGACGAATCATCTCCAGCTTCTCCTCAGCGGATTGTGCCGTCAAACCCTGCATGGATAAAGCCATATGCCAGATATAATCCGGCGGTGTATGCGGGCTGCCGATTCCTTTCGCCGCCTTGCCTTCATAATAAAAAGGATTTTCCTTGCTGAGCGCAAAACGTCTGGTGTTCTGATAAATCGGATCATCCGCTGTCGTATAACCCAGATAAGGAATGGACATCAGCCCGGGGGTACCCGCATCATCCATCAGGCAGTAGTTGCCGAAGCCGTCCGTCTCATAAGCGTAAATCGGACCAAATTCCGGATGACGGTAGATGCCGTAAAGCTGAATCCCATGAACCACCTCTTCCTCCAGAGCCTTAAGCTCCTGCAGCAAATTGAGATCCCGGAACACCCATTCCGCAAACTCCTGCATCTGCCGCAGGGCCACGACCGCAAACATATTGCCCGGAATATTGTAGTGAAAATCACAGGCATCATCACTGGAACGGAAACCGGACCAGATCATGCCTGTATAATTCACCGGCATGCCAAGCCCCTTGTTGCGCAGGGAATCCGTCGGGATGCCGTTGTTGCGTGTGAAGCGGTAAGGGGATAACTCCGCATGATGCTGCTCGATCTTGAACATGTCCACAATTTTACGCAAAGCGCCCTTGAAGCTGGCATCGAAAATGTCCGTTAATCCGGTTTCCTTCCAATATAGATAGGCCAGACGAATGACAAAGCATGGCGAGTCAATTTCAAATTTACGCTCCCACACCCATGGAGACATGTCCGTCTCATCCGTTGTATTCCAATGCCAGTCATTTGCCGTCTCGTTAAAAGCATTGGCATAAGGATCAATATGAAGATATTGAATATGCCGTTTGATCAGACCGCCGATGATGCGCTGCAGATCCTTATCTTCCTTGGCCAACGGGATATAATGAATCACCTGCTCCACAGAGTCTCTCAGCCAGGAAGCCGGGATATCTCCGGTAATGACAAAGGTTGTCCCGTCCTCCATCAGCTTGGTGGTCGTCTCAAGTGTGTTCGGAAAACAGTTTTGGAATAACTGCAGCAGCTTCGGTCTGTGCTTCAGCCGCTGTTCGGCTTCTTCCAGCACTTGCTGAACAGCCTGGGGCAGTTCCAGTGCAGGCATGGGGATCTGAGGTAGTCGAAATTGTTCCATATATAAAAGTTTCGCACTCCTTTTCGTTGAATTGTTGAGACGGGGCACTATCGGATGAGTACCGTCTTGATTTCATACGGAGCAAAGTTCAGCTCAATCCTGCCGTCCTGTATGGAGATCGGTTCCTCCGGTTCTTCCAGCGCATTGGAGATATAAGCCTGTTCATAGGGGTGCGGCCATTGCAGTGATATACGCTCACGCTTCCCAGAGGATTCATAAAAGCGGAGGATCGTGCCTTCCCCTTCTTCGGCAGTCTTGACCGTATCGAGGACGACATGCTCACCGTTGAAGGTAAGCCATGAGCCTGTACCTGTAGCTGTACTTGTGCCTATGCTTGCCCTTGCTTCCGCACTCAAGGACCCGATATTTGCAGTACGAACAGGTGCTTTACCTGCATGAACAGATTTCTGCTCCTCCATGGCGAACACGGGAGCTTCATGATTCAACTCCGCAGCCTGGCGTACGGTATGGGCACTGCGCCAATCTCCCTCATGCGGATACAAAGAATAGGTGAAGTCATGCTCGCCCAGGTCTGCCGTTTTGTCCGGCCATTTGGGCGCACGCAGCAGGGATAAGCGAATTGTGCTTCCCTGCACATCGTAGCCGTATTTGCAATCATTCAGCAGACTGACTCCGTAGCCGTATTCGGATACATCCACAAAGCGGTGCCCGCATACTTCAAACTGGGCCTGCTCCCAGCTCGTATTGCGGTGTGTCGGCCGCTCCAGCGTGCCAAAAGGAATTTCATAAGTCGCTTTCTCCGTCCTTACATCGATAGGGAAGCCGACCTTCAGCAGCTTATGATCCTCATCCCAGTTCACATGTGTCTTGAAATCAATACGGCGATTGTGATGATAGAAAATGATGTCCTGTGTAATTTCAGACTGATGCAGCCGCCAGCGGAAGCGCAGCACATCCTTTGTTGTGCCGGAGAGCAGCAGCCGGGATTCCAGCAATTCAGCTTCACCCGCAGCCTGCTCTTCATACCGTGGATCGATGTCCCAGGCATCCCAGAGCGTCGGGCGGTCATGGAAGAAATGAAAACAATTCGCCCGCTCGCCCGGCTTCAGCACCTCACGTTCGGCTGCTTTATCGAACAGGCGAGTTATTTCCCCCTGTTCATTGAAGCTCACATCGTACCAAGCCGTCTCCCAGGAATGGATGATGCTTCGTTTCGGCAGCGGTACGGACACATGCGCATCATGCTCCGAAACCGGAACGCCTGTC
The DNA here is from genome assembly GCF_046098255.1 of Paenibacillus jiangxiensis. NCBI lineage: Bacteria > Bacillati > Bacillota > Bacilli > Caryophanales > Paenibacillaceae > Paenibacillus > Paenibacillus jiangxiensis. Next base: position 22,706 of record NZ_JBJURI010000034.1, on the reverse strand, counting down.
ACCTTCTGCAGCCAAACTGTCTTATAACCAAACTCGGGAATGTCAGGCACGAGCACAGAGATGCCGCCTTCCTCCACATCCGTTGCCAGGCGGTTGCCTTGACCATCTAACACGATCCACTGCTTTGTCTGCTGCAGCTGTATATCTACAACTCCCGCATCTGCATCTGCAACTTCCGTACCCACAGCCTCCACACCAGCCGTTACGTCAACCGGAATATGAATGACCGTGCTGCGGCTCCAGCCCAGACTGTTGAAGACCACGTATGGCGTTGAATTGACCGGTCCCTCTTCCGGACGAATGGAGTAAGCCAGCGCCTTCAGCCCTTCCTGCAGAGCCTGCTGTCCCAGCTTGAATACCTGCTCATACTCCTTGTCCGAGGTCACGTAGGATTCGGTAATGGCCGAGCCCGGAATAATATCATGAAACTGATTGAGCAAGATCAGCTTCCAGCCCTCATGCAGCATGGAATAGACCTCTCCCCGCTGCTCTTGCTTCATGCCCGGCCAGGCGATGGTATTCCACAGCTCCGCTTCCCGGTACAGCACCTCCGCCTTACGGTTGTTCCGCTTGTTGCGTCCATGTGTCGTATAGGTGCCCCGATGCAGCTCCAGATACAGATCGCCGTGCCATTCAGGAAGGCGTGGCTGCTCCCGCTCTATGCCTGCAAAGAACTCGGCCGCCGTACTATAGCGGCTGGCAGGCTGTCCCACCATCAGCTCGGCGCGGTCGATATATTCAAGCATCTCACGCGTCACGCCACCTCCGCCGTCACCGTTTCCGTAGAGCAGCATTTGCTCGGGATGCACGGCTTTTTCACGATAGGATTGCCAGTGATCATGAATGTCCTTCGGATGCGTATGCTCGTTCACTCCATGATTGAGGTATGACAGCATCGGCGTGCCGTCAATGCCCACCCAATGGAACAGATCATACGGGAACATATTGGTATCATTCCAGCCCAGCTTGGTGGTCATAAAATATTGCACCTTGCCGTGCTTCAGAATCTGCGGCAGCGAAGCGCAATAACCGAACGTATCCGGCAGCCACTCGATGCGGGAGGTCATGCCGAACTCCTCTTGATAGAAGCGCTGGCCGTACAGCATTTGGCGCATTAGGGATTCCCCGCTCGGAATATTCAGATCAGGCTCTACCCACATGCCTCCAACCAGTTCCCACCGTCCTTCTGCAATTCTCCGCTTCACCCGTGAATACAGCTCGGGATCATGCTCCTTGAGAAAGGCGAACAGCAGAGGCTGACTCTGTGCATACTTGTAATCAGGATACTCATTCATTAGAGCGTCCACAGTAGAGAACGTACGGCTCGTCTTGCGCACCGTCTCCCGGACTGGCCACAGCCAGGCAATATCAATATGGGATTGGCCGACCATATGCTCCAGTCCTTCGGCATTGCCTCCGATTGAGCGGACAGCCTGCATGAGCTTCTCTTCAATAAGATGTATGCTTTCTCCTGCACGGACAGCCTGCTCGTCCAGGTTAACGAATGTGTCCATAGCGTTATACAAGGCTTCAAACAGACGCACCCGTCGCAGGTCCGCATCCGGCAGCAGCACAGCAGAATCTCTTATGACCGTCACGGTGTACATCAGGCCCTGTACCGCTGTATTCGGTCTAACCAGGAGACTGCGGATGGAAGTAATGGGTGGCTGAATGACAGCCTGTTGATTCAGGGGATCGACAGGCTCAGGCACCGGATCGAATAATTCAATTTCAAGTTCCGGCGACATCCCCACCTTGGCTGGATCGATCCTCACATATGTATGATTGCGGTCCAGCCCCTGATAAGAGCGCCCGTTCACACGCAGCAGGCCTTCCCCGCCCGACTCAAAGACAAGTCCGAATGGAGAGGCTTGCCATGCGGGAGGAACCTCCAGGCGCATTCTAAAGAAATAAGTCGTGCCCTGCTCGCTCGAATAACGGTCCAGGCTTTGTCCCTGCGGATAAGGCTCTACATCCCTGTAATCGCCCGGCACGTTATAGTAAGCCCGCGTAATGTCCCAGCCGCGCAGCTCTTGCTGCTCCAGCCACTGCCGTTCGGATAGCTCGCGGATGAATCTTTTTATTCGTTCCATAAGTTAAACCTCCCGTACCCGCAAATCGACAGCCTGCGTATCGTTCACATGTCTGCCTATATGCAGCTTGAATTGTCCCGGTTCCACGACAGGTATCAAATCACGCCCGATATATTGCAGCTGCTCAGCGCCCACGCTGAATGCAACCGTACTTGTCTCTCCCGGCTTAAGGGTAATCTTGCGGAAGCCTTTCAGCTCCTTCGCCGGGCGTGTCATAGAGCTGACCACATCGGATACGTAGAACTGCACGACCTCCGCTCCATCAAGTTGTCCCGTATTGGTAACATCAACAGATAACGTGACTGTATCTCCTGCCGTCATGGAAGTCGCACTCAGCTTTGGCTCGCTATAACTGAAGCTGGTGTAGCTGAGACCGTAGCCGAACGGGTACTGTGGTTGCAGATCCTCTTCCAGATATCGCTTCCCGCGCGAGCGCTTGCCATTGTAGTAGACCGGGAGCTGCCCGACATGCTTGGGAATGGAGATGGTCAGTCGCCCGGAGGGGTTCACGTCTCCAAAGAGAATGTCGGCGATGGCGTGTCCGCCTTCCTGACCGGGATACCATGCCTCCAGAATGGCATCCGCATGCTCATCCACCCATGGCTCGGCAATGGGGCGCCCGTTAATATAGACCACAATCAGCTTTTTGCCCAACTTGTGAATCTCCTGGATCAGCTCCAGCTGCACACCGGCAAGCCCCAGTGTCATCCGGTCGATGCCTTCACCGCAATCCATATCATTCCAGGAGTTGTCCGATACATTGGACGCCCCTGTCCGCAAATCGATGGTGCCCTCCCCGAAGTCGCGTGCGCTGGAGCCGCCCATTACCATCACTATGGTATCGGCCTGTGCAGCAACGGCCAAAGCATGCTCGAATCCGGAATGGTCGTCTCCCTTGATCCGGCAGCCCGGGGCATAGAGCACCCTGTCCGGCTCAGCCGTCAGCTTGCGGCGGATTCCGTCCAGCACTGTCGCTACTTTGGAGCGGGGCTGCGGGGATGTATAGTCCCCCAACTGGTTATATGCGTGATCGGCATTGGGCCCGATCACGGCAATCCGTCCGTTGGAGGCGGACAAGGGCAGTGTGCCTGCCTCGTTCTTCAGCAGCACCGTGCCTTCCGCCGCCAGCTGACGTGTCAGGCGAATATGCTCCTCCGCCCCGATGACCTTCTCCGCCCGGTCAGGGTCGACATATGGATGGTCGAACAGACCGAGCGCGAATTTCAGGCTCAGCACGCGGCGCACAGCCTTGTCCAGCACGGCGGGTGCAAGCTTGCCATCGGCAAAAGCCTGCAGCAGGTACCGGCCGAACATTTCGCCCGACATCTCCATATCAATACCGGCCATAATTGCCTGCGCGGAAGCGTCCAGCCCGTCCTTCGCCACATCATGTCCGCTGGCAAGCATATCAATGGCTCCACAGTCGGTAATGACCAACCCGTCAAAGCCCCATTCCCCGCGCAGCACACCCTCCAGCAGCTCTGTATTCACTGTGCATGGGATACCGTCAATCTCGTTATAGGCAGGCATGATCGAACGGGCACCTGCCTCGACTCCCTTCCTGAACGGATAGAGATCGACCTCCCGCAGCTCCCGCCAGCCCATATGCACTGGACCGGCATTGCGTCCGCCTTCGGAGCTGCCGTAGCCTACAAAATGCTTCAGCGTAGCCGCTACGCTGTCTTCCTGATCCAGCCGCTCACCCTGAAGGCCCTGTACGGAAGCCACCGCAAATTCCCCGATCAGATAAGGGTCCTCGCCAAAGCACTCCTCCGTCCGTCCCCACCGGGGGTCCCGCACCACATCAAGCACAGGCGAATAGGTTACTGCTCCGCCCTGGGCACGCGTCTCGCGTGCCACCGCCCGGCACATCTCATAATACAGTTCCACGTTCCATGTGTTTCCCAGTGAGAGCGGGACCGGAAATACAGTTCCGTCAATCGCCATATGCCCATGCGAGCATTCCTCGCCAATCAGGATGGGAATCCCAAGCCGCGAATGCTCGATCGCGTAATGCTGAATTTCGTTGACCGCCTCGGCCCCTTCCCTCGCGGACAGGCCGTTATCCAGCGTAACCCCTGTCCAGGGATCGGCGCGCAGCACACCATAGAGCGAACCGATGCCTCCCTGCCTGACCTTTTCTTTGAAATCTTCCGTTAGAATAATACGTCCCTCATGGTGCTCATATACCTGCCAGCCGAAGGGCTGAACCAGTTGGCCGACCTTCTCTTCCGGCGTCATCAGGCTTAACAGATGCTCTGTCCGCTCGACAATGGATTTCGTCTTGTCCTTGTAAGTCATCGTTCGATCTCTCCAATCCCGCTTCATGATCTCCCTATTCCTTGACAGCTCCGACGGTAAGTCCCTGCACAAAATAACGCTGGAAGAACGGATACGCAAAAATAATCGGCAGCGTTGCCAGCACAACCATGGCCATGCGTGAGGTATCCTGCGGAATGGACTGCAGGGCCTGCATACTCATGGCGCTGCTCGCTGAATTCTGCCGCAGGAACTGAATACTGGACTCAATTCGCATTAGCATGGATTGCAGCGGCACCAGCTTTGGATTTTCAATATACAGCAGTGCATTGAACCAATCGTTCCAGTAGCCCAGTGTGCTGAACAAGCCAATGGTAGCCAGACCCGGCAGCGACAGCGGAACTACAATTTTCAGAAAAATATAAAACTCCCCGGCCCCGTCAATTTTCCCGGACTCGATAAGGGCATCCGGCACGCTCGTCGAATAAAAGGTCCGCAGAATCATGATGTAAAAAGCATTCATGGCCAGCGGAAGAATCAGCGCCCACAGCGTATCCTTCAATCCGAGCAGCTGCGACACGACCATATACGTAGGAATCATCCCGCCATTAAACAACATCGTTAAAATAGCAAAGACGGAGAAAAATCTTCTGTAACGGAAGCTCTTGCGTGAAATCGCATAGGCGTAAAGCGACATCAGAATCAGGCTGATGATCGTTCCCAGTACGGTGACCAATATGGTTACCCCGTAGGCGCGCAGCAGTGTATCTCCGCTCTGCCATACAAATTGATAAGCAGCGAAGCTCCATTCAGCCGGAATCAGCCGATAGCCGTCCCGCGCCAATACCTTCTCATCCGTTAAGGAAATAATGACCACGAACAAAAAAGGAAACACGCATATAAAGGCAAACAAACCTGCAATGATATTCAGGATGATGTTCCATCCGCGGGAAATGTTATGAAAGTCTCTTTTTTTAGCTGCAGCCTGTGCCATCCAGATCACTCCCCCTCATTTTGTTTTTTTAGAACAGACTGCTGTCTTTATCAACTCTGCGGACGACATAGTTGGAAATGATGACAAGCACAAAGCCGACCACGGACTGATACAGCCCCGCTGCGGTACTCATCCCGATCTCGCCTGTCGTCTTCAAGCCGCGGTAGACATAAGTGTCAATCACGTTGGTGACCGCATACAGCGTGCCTGAATCGCGCGGAACCTGATAAAAGAGGCCAAAATCGGCATAGAAAATCCGGCCCACGGCCAGCAGGGTCATAATGATAATGATGGGCGAGAGCATAGGAATCGTAATATTGCGGATCTGTTGCCACTTACTGGCCCCGTCGATCATGGCCGCTTCATACAAGGATTTGTCGATGCCAAGAATGGAGGCCAGATAGACAATGCTGTTGTACCCGATGGTCTTCCAGAGTGCTACGAACACGAGGATATACGGCCAATATTCCGGCTCCGAGTACCATTGGATGGGCTGCAGGCCGAACCACCCAATGATCTGATTCAGCATTCCCCGGTCGAAGCTCAGGAAGCTGAATACGAAATAACCGACAATGACCCAGGATAGAAAGTAAGGAAGGAACATGCCCGTCTGATAGATTTTGGCCAGCCGTTTGTTGATCAGCTCGGAGAGCAGGATGGCCAGACCCACGGCAAATATGAGGCCCAGAAAAATAATCGCCAGATTGTACAGCAGTGTGTTACGCGTAATCTGCAATGCGTCATTGTTACTGAAAATGAATTTGAAGTTGTCCCAGCCCACCCATTCACTCTTGGCCAGGCTTGCCCAGAAACCCTCACGGCTGAACCGGTACTCTTTGAAGGCAGCGACAGTTCCCACAAGGGGCAGATATGAAAAAAAGAAAAACCAGACGGCGCCGGGCAGCACCATGAGCAGCATGATTTTATTTTTGAGTATGTTTTTGAAAAATGCGGCCATTCCCTATCCCTCCTGTAATGGCGTTGATAATCTAAAATAAAGGACCGGGCGCACATGCGACCGCCCGATCCTTGAATACGACCTTACTTATTTTCCGCTCTCCAGGCATCAAGCTGGGTTTGGGCTTCGGCCATCACTTTTTCTAGACCCGCCTCGTTAAACTTTGCAATCACCTGATCCATATTCTGCTCAGGATCCAATGTGCCGGTCATCAGGGCAGCCCAGAACTGTTCCTTCACATTTTGCACGGCTGCGAGCTCTGTAGACACCTTGCTGGCATCAAAGTTGAAGCCCAGGATCGGGGAGTTGACGCCTTCTGCATTGAACTTCTTGAATTCATCCCATTTGTTGTCCGGGTCATTGGGATTCAGGTACAGCAGCATATTGTTGCCGAGTGAATACGAAGGCATATCGTAGCTCTTGGACTCCGCCAGATTCTCCATATGCTTGTCATCAATCTTCTTATAATGGACACCTTCAATGCCGGAATCCACCATATTGCGCAATACAGGATCGGTGTTCAGCAGATTCAGGAACTCCATCGCTTTCTCCGGATATTCCGAATTAGCCGAGATGGCCATAATGGAGCCTTGAACGGACATATTGGTGATGATCGCATCGCTCGCCGGTGTAGTTATGACAGGATAGCCATAGCTTGCAGACCACAGATTTTCCGCCATGGGCTGTGTCTGCGCACGGTCCAGGAACCAGTTGCCCGAGGTGGTCAGATCATTGGTCGACCCCGTCGTGGCCGCTTCCGGCGATACATAACCCGCTTTGTAGTACTTGTGCATTGTCTTGAGCGCTGCCTTCATTTCGTCCGTTTCGAAAATGTTGACGATCTTGTAATCCTTGGTGTCCAGCTTCACGGCCAACGGAAGATTCTGGATAATGTAGTCGTAAGGTACATAAGGGACATACTGCTTATCCATGGCAAACGCCGTGACGGTAGGCTCCTTCTCCTTGATCGTCTTCAAGAGCGGTTCCAGGCTGTCCAGTGAGCGGACATTCGAGATATCCAGATTGTACTTGTCCAGCAGCGTCTTGTTGAAGCGCCATACCTCCTGCTGCGGCAGTTCCTTGTTGGCTGGGATGCCATAATTATGTCCGTCAACCTTGGAACCGCTGAGGAACGCCGGATTAATGGCCTGTGTCAGCTCCTTGCCGTGCTGCTCGAGCAGCTCATCCAGCTCCAGAAAAGCCCCCTTGCGGGCATTCTGTACATAATCAAATCCGCCGGAAGAAGTAAAGAGAATATCCATCGGCTCGCCGGAGGCTACATTGACCTGCATCTTTTGCGAGTAGTCGCCCCAATCCACCATTTTCATGGTGACGGTAGCATTGATTTTCTCCTGCGTATATTTGCTTACTTCCTCCATAACTTTGTCTACGTCTTTTTGCGGAGTACCGATGGTGTACCAGATCAGCTCTACAGGTTTTCCATCACCGGAGCCATCCGCGCCGCTGCCTCCTCCGCCGCCGCAGGCACTCAGGACAAGCACGAGCGACATCAGTGACGCCATAAAGGTCAATCGTCTTTTTTTCTTATTCATTGAACTGTGATCCTCCCTTTTGCAAAATGCCTTAACTCCAACGTTTGCTCCTTTAACTCTAACGAATGAAAGCCGTTTCATAAAGAATACAAACTTAATAAATCCGGGTACAAATTAAAGAGAACACCCGGATTTCTGACACAGAGTTAACCCAGCATTTTGTAATCAGTAGGCGATATACCCACATACTTGCGGAATTGCTTGTAAAAATACCCCGTTTCCCAATAGCCCACATTACGTGCGATCTCATGAACCTTGAGACTGGTATTCTTCAGTTGCTCCTTGGCCCGTTCAATACGATATTTATTGATATATTCCGCGAAGGTCTCTCCCGTTTCCTTTTGGAATAATTGCCCCAGATACACCGGATGCAGATGATACTGCGCGCCCAGCAGCTTGAGGGACAGCTCGTCCGCGTAGTGGGTATGAATATGGTTCAGCACCTGACTGACCGTCGGGTTCTTCATATCCTGCAGGAGGGACTGCACGGTCGCCACGCCCACTTCCTGCAAAGCCAGCACCAGTTCCTCCAACGTCGTACTGGACAGTACCCGCTGAAGCCCCGTCCGGAAGATGGCCGATTCATCCGTATGCTTGATCCGCTCCAGCTCCATTTTGAAGCGGATGACCAGTTCCAGCGCGGCATGCTGAAGCTCGGCGGGGGTAGTTCCGTCACTGTGTTCTTCAAAATCCGTCCGAATCCGGTCAGCGATCCCATCCTGATTCCTGGCCATCATCAGCTTTGCGAAATCGCTCCATGACACCGTGAAAGCCGCAGCCGAACTGCGGCCAGCTCCAAGCTGTTCGTAATCAATGATCTTCAGCTCGGGATAGACCATGACATACTCCATGGCCTTCTTCGCTTCGCGGTAGCTTGCTGGAGCATCTTCCAGTCCGCGGGCAATTCCGCCAATGCCGATCAGCAGCGACGGATACTCCTCCGCAAGCTCTGTGGCCAGGACTGCAAGCCAGTCTTTGAAGGCCTGGGTGCTCTCGTCTCTATTCGGCAGATTGGCAATCAGCACGGTGTCCCCGTCCACATCGTGGAAAAGAACCGGATATTCCGCCTCCCGGGCTCGCTGCTCCACCGCTGCGAACAATGACGCATGGTCTGAATCCGCACGTATCGAGACGACTCCGATATAATCGCCATCCAGGGTGATGCCCATAAACTCGGCACGCTCCTCGAACTCTCTGCATGCAATCTGCCCCGTTAAAAGCCGATGCAGCGTATTATCCTTCAAAATCTGAATGCCGTACGCATCATTCGGCCTCGTCTTGTCCAGATTGGTGACGATATTGCGCAACGTGGCCTCCAGTTCCTCAATATTAATCGGCTTCAGCAAATAATTGTCGATCCCCAGCTGCATGCCTTCTTTCAGATAATCAAAATCATTGAAACCACTAAGAATGATGACCTTCAAGTCTTGCTGTCTCCGTCTCATCTCACGTATTAATTGCAGGCCGTTCAGCACTGGCATGGAGATGTCGGTAATCAGGATATCCACAGGCTGAGACGACAGACGCTCCAACGCAAGCTGCCCGTTGCCCGCGTGACCCACGATTTCCAGCCCGAAGGCGGCCCAGTCCACGATATCATACAGTCCTTCAATGATGAATGGCTCGTCATCTACAATGAATACTTTATACATGCTAAGCATCTGTCCTTTCTGCAACAGGATAACGCACCTGAATGGTTGTTCCTTCATTCGGCTCGCTCTCTATGGTGATGCCATAGTCCGGCCCATACAGGTACCGCAGCCGGCTGTGCACGCTGCGTAATCCGAACATGCACCCCGATTCTTCATGGCGCTCCAGCTCCTGACGGATTTCAGCCAGACGGTCGGGCGCAATTCCCCTGCCGTTATCACGCACTTCGATCATCAGCGTGCCGTCCTCTTCCTTTACCTCAATGTCCAGCCTGTTGTCCGCACGCTCGGTGCGGATACCGTGGATGACATAATTTTCAACAATCGGCTGCAGCGACAGCTTGACGGCCGGGTGGTCATAGAACGCGGAATCCACCCTGATCTTATAGATAAAAATATCTTTATAACGAATGCGGAACAGCTCCAAATAGAGACGGCAGGCCTCCAGCTCATCTTTCAAGGTATGGTTTCTCTTCTGCTGTACCTGACTCTTGAACAGAACGGACAGACTATAGATCATATCCCCGACGTCCCTGGCTCCCTGCGACACGGCCCTCATGCGGATCACCTCCAGCGTATTGTACAGAAAATGCGGATTGATCCTCGCCTGCAGTGCAACCAACTCCGTCTCCTTCTGCCGAATCTCTGCTTTGTACACGCGGTCAATATATTGATTCATCTCCATGAGCATATCGTTGAAGCTGCTTGCAATCTGCCCAAGCTCGTCCTCACGCGAATCATGGATACGGGCTGTCAGGTCGCCTTCCTTCACTTTATGCATAAACTGGATGATCCTGCGTGTTCGTTTGGCAAAATTCATAATATAGAATGCCGGCACCAGAACAGCAAATAAAAGGCACAGAAGACTGAGCAGCAGAATTGTATTGCGGATACCCGCATAAGCCTCAGCGATATCGCTTTTCGGGACAGACCCAATCACAACATAACCCCCATCAGCAGAGATTAGCTGATTCACATACCGGTCTTGTACCTTGTTCTCGGCGCCTGGCCCTGTGCTGTCAAACAAAGCCTTCTCTACATTCACATAAGGGTAGCTGCGCCCGTAGTACTGCCCGCTGGAGTCGAAGAGAACCGTGCCTTCCGCAGATACCACGACAATATCTCCCTTAAGGCTGTTATTGTAGTTCGCAAGCGCCTGTTCAATTGACTCCGAATGGAAGAGCACCAGAAGCTGCCCCATATTCTTGAGCGTCTGCTTATTGTTGATCGGCACACGAATCGCATAGAGCGCAGGATCCCGCTCTTCAATGGTTTTACGGACCCAATTGTTTGGCGCGCTGATATTTGGTGTCTCCATCGCCATCACATCAGGCACAAAAGAATGGGCAGCGTTCACGTCCCGCTGCTTGAACTCCATATTCCGGCTGAAGTTCGACAGATACTGCTGCTCCGTGCTGTACAGCAGCACATGACGAATGTTAGCATTTTCATCCACCAGATTCTGAAAATGAGTCAGTGCATCCGTGGAATAATCATCCCTGTTCGTGTAGAAGCCTTCCGTCAGATGCTGTACATAATCGGCATAAGGATGCTCCATGAAATAGGAGGTATTCGCCGACAGCGCCTCATTCCGGTGCAGGTCCCTCACCATATCCTGCACCGTCTCATACTGCTGGCGGATATAGCGGTCCACACTCTCCATGGCTGCTTTCTGCACTTCCAGCTCCCGGCGAATCGTTGCATCGGCAATGGATCTGAATACGATGTAGGACAGCGTAATAATCGTGATGATGGAGATCAAGGAAAAAATGAACAGCATCCTCATGAACATATTGTTTTTAATATAATCGCTGCAAGCGCTAACAATTTTAAAAATACAGCTCTACCTCCCGGTCTCACGAGCTCTCTGAGTGCCTTCCTCTTAAAGTCTTCCTCTTGAGAGTCTTCTTCTTGAACAACTACATAAGCTCATGTGACTTTGTTCTGCCTCGTTCTTGTGTCACTCAAAAGTATAGCATCCTGCCACTCACATGAACCTTCCACTTTCATATTTTCTTTAGTTTGCACCTGAAATCTTTAATTTGGCCCTATTTGAAATAGCTTTCTTCCATTAAGGTTATCCATAAGCTTTTGTAAATTGAAAGCGAATACATAAACAACCATTCCATTATGAAGGAGGAACCACATGACACGCAAAGGGTTATCCAACAAGCGTTTGCCCAAGATGACTGCGCTGGCACTGTCGGCTGCGCTATTGAGCCAGCTCTCTGCCACACCGGCTCTTGCCGGAGATACGCTGCCCTATGAGGGCATCAGCGCCAAGGGCGAGAACCAGCCCTATCAGCATGGTTATACCAGTGCCCAGATCATGGACTGGACCCCGGAAAGTGATATCTACGGCGATTTGCTGCGGGCACGTGTGCCGCTGCAGCCGCGCAATGCCGCTTTTGCCCCTACCCAGGCCAACCCCGAGCTGAGCCCGGATACACAGATGTTCACCATGAGCGGGGATTATGGCAACGCATTCTTCGACAGTACGCCGTACACCAATAAATTCGGCCAGTACCTGTATAATTATTGGCAGTATACCGACTATTACGGCTATTGGCACGGAATGGCCTCCGCAGGTGTGCCTGAGGAGCTGTATGATCCGAAAAAGGATTGGACCGAGCGCTACTTCGAATTCGGTATCCTGAACATTCCCAATCCGGCTTATACAAACGCCGCTCACAAAAACGGCGTGCTCTCTATCGCCAACATCTTTTTCTCGGATAATGACCGCGGACCGCAGACATACAAGCAGATGCTCGTACAGGATGAGAACGGAGAGTTCCCTGTTGCCAGAAAGCTGGTGGAAATGGCCGAGTATTACGGCTATGACGGATACTTTTTCAATCAGGAAGAGGTCGCCAAAGGCGTAACACCAGAGGATATTCCCGCCTACAAGAAGTTCATGAAATACCTGAGGGATCAGGGAATGTACGTGCAATGGTATGATTCCACGGTTGACGGGAGCGGAAAGATTGATTATCAAAATGAGTTTAACTCCGCTAACAGCCCTTTTGTGAAGGATGCACAGCTGGGTCGTGTATCGGATTCTATCTTCCTGAACTACTGGTGGAACCATGAGATGCTGGCCAAATCCCGGTCTCATGCCGAAAGTCTGGGACTTGATCCGCTGGAGAGCGTCTTCGCAGGCGTGGAAGGCGGAAATGACAGCTTCGGTCGCTGGAAGCAGAAATACGATCTGCGCTGGAACCTGGATGAGAACGGCCAGCCCATGAACAGCATCGCTACGCTTGGCGCAGACTTCACCCACAACGGGCTGGATGAAGACATGGGCAATCCGAGTACAAATCACCGTGCAGACAGCGAGTACCAGTGGATGACCTTCGTTCGTGACCGGGCATGGTGGTCTGGACCGAACCAGGACCCGACGGATGCACACCGGAACACAAATGCCAGCCTGTCCGATGTATACGCATCCGGCGCGAATTGGGACGGGATTGCAGCTTACATTGCCGAGCGCTCCGTCATTCGGGGCGGCAGCTTCTTCACAAGCTTTAACACCGGGCACGGACTGGATTATGTGAAGAACGGCGTCGTGTCCAGTGATCAGGAATGGTCCAATATCAACATTCAGGACATCCCGGTAACCTGGCAGTGGTGGATCGATACCACGGGGGAGCGGCTTAACGTGGATTTCGACTACGGTCCGCAGTACGAGAAAGGCCCGCGTTATGATTACAAGTCCATCGGTGCATATAACGGCGGCAGCTCCCTTGTAGTGAACGGAAAGCTGGATGCCGAGAACCTCCTCCGCCTGTTCAAGACGGATTTAACGATCAATGAGCACTCCAAAGCAACTCTGACTTACAATAAGCCTGCACCTTCGGACTCATCTTCTCTGAGCCTGGGGCTGATCTTCGCGGATGCGCCGAATAAAGTCGTCAAGGTGGAGGTACCGGATTCCGGTCAACGGACTGACGGCTGGAAGACCGTGTCACTGGATCTCAGCCCTTATGCAGGCAAAAACATCGCTGCACTCGGTCTGTCCTTTGATAACAACAATAGCACCATCAATGCGTATCAAATGAATATCGGCGAGCTGCGCATCACGGACGGCTCCGCAGCCAAACCGGAAGCTCCTTCTGGCTTCCGAATCGATAAGGCCCTAACCAACACTGGTGAAATGGTGGTTGCTTGGGATATCGAGGATTATGACAAAGTGAAGCAATATAATCTGTATGAAAACGGCTCCTACGTTGGTGGGATCTACGATTCCACGTATTACATCAAATCCCTGAAGCACAAGCGCGGGGAACTGAGCATTACGGCCGTGGGGGCAGACGGCACCGAAAGCGAGCCTGCCACCCTGTCTTACGATCTGACGGCCGGGGTACGGGACGTGAAGGTCACATTTGATGACCACGGAGATGCGTCCGTTGCCTGGAAGAATGCGCCTGGGGCTGCCGGACCGGTCGAGTTGACGCTGGAGACCGAATATACGAACGAGCCGTTCAGCACAAGTTTGCAAGCGGATGCTGGCGAGCAGCAGGCCGTGATCACCGGCCTCCCGAAGAACGGCGAGCATTACGTTCTGAATCTCTCCATTGATGGACAGGCCCCAGTCACCGTTACGGGACAGCTCGCAGACCTGGAGATCACGCCTTATGCCAAGGAACTGGTCACCGTCACGGGCGGCACCTATACGTTGGCCCTGCCTACATTGGCAGATTGGCATCGTCTCTACGTGTATGAGAATGACGTACCGAGGGAATTCGGAGTCACCTATACCAGCAAGAAGTTTCCGTATATTGTACGGGGCAGAACAAAGCTCAGCGAGCTAACCTTCAAGCCTGCGTCCACGACCAGCTCCCTGAAGCTTGTCATCGAGGACTATGCCGGGAACCGGGCGACTACGATTTTGAGATAGCATATTTCTGTAAATGAACCGCTCCAGTCAGGAAGATGTTAATATGATGCGGCCTCGGTCCAAAGTTCACCTGGACTGAGGCCGTTTAACTTCCGAAAAAAACTGTGATTTTTCGGCAATAGAAGGCTTTTTCTGCTTCCTGTACGAGCTGCTGCTTCTTCAACTCTTCCGCCACTACCTGTTCACGTTTTGCCATTCGTTTCATCCTCCTTTGATTTTGGGCACGCAAAAAAAGCTCATTCCTACTCATAAAACAAGTTGGAAAGAGCTTTGAAAGTTTATCAAGTGGGTTTGATGTATTACATAAGTTATATGTGTCCGTTAATATTCAACTACTCATCCATCTCCCAACGAAAGTACTTGGAGAGATTATTGTACGCTTTATTAATATCATCATCCGTGCATTTATTAATAATACGATTCAGAGTGGCTTCAAGTATCATTTCATTAAAGTCACTTGTAATAAAATGACCATGTCCGATAATGATATCACCTAGACCTACCATCCGTTCTATCCTTTTAGGACTAATTAATTCGAACGAAAACAAGTCCGATGCTCCATTTATGTCCTTAGGACCGATATCTATATGATAAGTAATATAAAAATCGTCTATTTCATCACCCCAGTCCTCATGTACTTTTGTCAGAGCCTTTATTATAAGCATTTAATCCACTCTCCTAATCCAATATATCGATATGGACATTTCTTATTTGCTTAGGTGCCCATGTCTTATTATAATCGTTATAATTACGTTCTGTCCTAATCATGATATTTTCTTGGAAATTTGCTCTTACCATATTTTCTCCTGGCTTAAATTGAATTCTAAAAGCCCTCATTCCATCTGCACTTGAAAAACCTATAATTTCACCTGTCGTTTTATCAATAATTTCCTTAGCACCCTCACCTACCCATCCTTTACCAGCATTCATTGCCTCTTTACGAGTAGAACTGCCAAGAGTTGATAGTCCTTTTGGTGACTGTTTAACTCCAAGAATAATTTGAGAGTCAGTCAAATTATCTACATATCCAGGATGCCACCATTTGGGTTTACCAGCCCCCTCAGATGGTAATGGGTTCACTGGTTCAGGATTAGTTCCTCCCGACCCATTATTTGAAGAATAGCGATTTGAAAATCCACTGCTCATTCCTCTTGAACCCGAGATGTCTGTTGCAAGGGATACTAATGAACTAGCTTTATGCAGTTTACTAGCAGCTTCTAAACTCAGACGGTCCATTTCTGCCACCGTTAATTTCGATAAGTCCTGACCTTGCTCGTACAGTTCCTCTAGTTTCTTAATGAGAAAATAGTTACCATCTAAATATGCCTCGGGTCTTTCAAACGCCCGAGTGCCGCGTTCCCATACAAGATAATAATTCTGGATGATATAAAAACCTTCTGCATTTCTATCTATGTGCTTCAATCTTTCCGGGTTCACTTTGAGCACTTCTGCCAAGGTAAGATCAGCCAGGTCCTTAGCTCGAAGTCTCGCAAGCTCCTGTTCCTCGGCTTGTCGAATCCACCGGTTACGCACGCTTTGAGGAACCTGCTGATACGCGTGAGTTATGGCTGTTGACTCTGTCAGCAGGTTCTGAACCAGCTCCAGTGGGCCACCAGACTGAGCTATATGACGCGCGCTCGTATACACTTTCCCCAAAATCCACTTGTTATAGTACGCTTGCTTGGCCTGCTCGTGCTCGTACTGGCTGATCAGCCCCTGCAGCGCCAAGTCTGCCAGGTGCTTTAATGGATGAATACCTGTCCCTTTGCTACCGACGCCACCGCTGGCGGTTCCCGTACTGCGAACAGGAATAGCTGCCGTTGCCATCAGAACCGCACCTACTGCCACCCCTCTGGGTCCTGCTGTCATCGCAGCCCCCGCCACTGCTCCCATCGCTGGAATCGACCCGAGCAGCTTGGACACCGTGCCCAGCAAGGAGTTAGCTTGCTGCAGCTCGGCGGGTGTCGTCACTTTGGCGGTGACGGACGGGCGGGCCGCAGCGGAAGCGGCGCTTTCCGCTTTCGCAGCTTGTGCTGCTTCATACGCTTTGATGCTCATGAGCGGCGGCTCTGGTACAGGCGGAAGGTCCGCCACATAGACGGGGGCTTTTACCGTGCCTTCCTGATAAATCACCGGCGCGTTCGTATCCGTCTCGCCGTCGAGCACCATGCTGCTTGCCCCGCCTCTTAAATACAGCCCCGTCCCGGCCTGGAGCGATAAGTTCTGGCCTGCATCCAATTTGACGTTGCCGCCTTTTACCTCAATATCACCCGGACTGCTTATGGTAATACCGCTGCTTTCGTTCAGCAGAATGGACATTTCACCAGGAGTGGATAGCGTCAGGCTATCTGCCGCCATCTCCACGCCGCTGCCTCCCATATGCCGCCATGCCTTAACCCCCGGCTCTCCTTGCGTATACCGCTGCTGCCGCAGCGAATCAGTCACATAAGCCTCTGCTTCACGGGCCGTCGGCAGATACAGCTGCACCTGATCCCCGATTTCCGGCATATCGTACCAGCCGCTGTGCCCCTCCGCGACATAGCGGGTCGCCACCGGAAACCAGCAGGCGATAGCCGGGTCCTGCTCAGGATCAATATCCAGCTTCACCTGCACACCATCCTGCTGCACCTGAAGCACCTTGCCCATCAAGGCAATACCGGCAGCCTGCTCATTCTCATAACGGGCGTACCGGATATCCTGCTCCACCTGAAGATCATATACGGTGTGTAGCAGGCCATCCAGCAGCCTGGTCATCGCCCGGATGACAACAAGCTCTTTGCCATCCCCAAGCGGTAAAGTAACGAAGTCTCCCAACGCAAAGTACTGCAAGCTTTCAAAGGAATAAATTATGTACGAGCCGGCCTGTTTTCCCTGTGATCCTGTGTCTGGTTCATAAAAGGTTTTACGCAGCCGATAAGAGACCTCTCGCTCCACCTTATACGTCTTCCCTTCCGGCATCCCGAAAAAGATCTTTGGCGAAGCGGCCGTCACCTCGGGCACCAGCACAGACCCGAAGCGGGAGGCAAGGCGCTTCAGGAACGCCCAATCCGTCTCCTGATATTGTAAAACAAAAGCTCCTAACTTGGCATGGTCCGTGACGGTATCGATCAAATCACCGTACCTGTACTTCCGGACCAGCGAAGTGACCAAGTCGTCATAGGTGCGGTGAATATCCTGAAAAGAACCCTTTTTCAGCAAAATATCCATCTGATACGAATGCGAAGCGGCCTCCAGCTCGAAGGTATACACCCCACGTATACACTGTACCGACATACGTGTGACAAGGCCATGAAACAGCCTTCTTACCGATTGACCCTGCTCATCCAGCTGGCGCAGAACAATGGGCTCCTCCTCCATGCTCTGACCGATACAGGCGGCTCCCTGCTCCTCGGGCAGCACCCCGCTGATATGTAAATAAGCATGCTCGTTGATCGCTCTCGTAATCTTCAACTTTTCGATATGCTGAGGCTGAAAGGGACCATAGAGACGCAGACTTTCGTACCCGATCCCGTTGTCGTTGTGCGATACATTCAAATGAACTCCTGACTCCTTTCCTCATTTGTGCCTTGTCTTTGATGTACACCCCTTGTTTGCTGAACTTACTGTGGGAACTGTTTCTCAGAGCACGCCTTAATGCACTACCCGCACCATCATCCTCTTCCCGGATGTCCGAAAAATAGAGTGAGACACAGGATCGCCGATTTCCGGCATGACGTACCAGCCCATAACCACCTCGACGATATTTTCGCTAAAATATCTTTAAAAGGATATATTTAACACAAGCTCTTTTAAAAGTAATTATCGGGCATACCATACTTTTTGTCTATGTTTCTCATTGTTAATAGTTCCCTTTTCCTATGAATTTACAGAAAAGCGAACCTCTTTAACCGCTGTTTTTTCACTTAAATCTCCGACTCCCTCAGCTTTTATGGCATTATAAACAACCCAATGCATTCAACTCTTCAACGTCGTTCTATCAAGAATATATCCAACGCTGTTACCCCCATGCTCGACCTGCTTTTAAGTTAGTTTTCATTCTGATAAATTGTTCTCCGAAGTGTTTCTGTATTGCAGATAATCTATAAATCGCTTGACCGCGAGTGATGCAGACTCCTTATCTTTCATTGCAAGGCCGATCTTGCGGTAGGCCGGTATTTCGAGCTCTTTTACCACAATTCGGTAGGGAATACGCTGCAAAATAAGCTCCGGTAAAATGCTGATACCCAAACCACTCTCCACCATCGACATGATGGCATAATCATCCCAAGTCGTAAATTGTACCTTTGGTGCAATACTACAGCGCTCAAATATTTCTGATATTTCAGCTTTTGCGCCTTTTTCCAATAGCATAAATGGGTCTTCGCCTAATGCTTTGACAGGAAAACGATCACAATCAGTCAGCGAGTGGTTTTCCGGCAGGATCACAAGCAGCTTGTCTTGCTCCAAAAAGATCGTTTCCAGTTTGGGATGTGTGGGGAGCCTGAGAAAACCGCAATCCACGCGCCCTTCCAATATCCAGCTTTCGATTTCCGTATAGTCGCCAAGCAAAAGCTCATAATCAACGTTCGGATATTTTTTTTGAAACGCTTTAATTATATTCGGAAGCCAATGGGTAGCTACACTTGAAAATGTTCCAATCCGAATTAGCCCTGATTGGAGCCCGTGTAATTCGTCAATTTGTGTCTGCAATTTCTGATATTCATTACATACGCTTTTTGCGTATGGAAGCAGTTTAAGACCTTCGGAACTCAGACGCACGCCGGAGCGTCCACGTTCGAGGAGAGAAATCTTCCATTCTGTTTCTAAATCGTTAATCATACGGCTGATACCCGACTGAGAATAGTTCAATGCTTCGGCCGCTTTTGTAAAGCTCCCGTATTCTACTGTTTTGACTAATGCTAAATATTTCTGAATATTCATGTCCATGCCAATGTTCAGCTCCAATCATCTGGTTTTGTCATCATTTCAATGAGAAACATTCACTTTTGTAATGATAAATAGAATGGTACTCTATAACGCAATGGAACTCAAATGAAAGCATAGATGGATAAAGACCAAGTGGAAAGTGGGATTAACAAGTGAAGGAAAAAATTTATTTCATCTTGTCGATGATCATCTTCGGAGGCGTTGGCGTGTTTGCCAAATATATCAACTTGTCTTCCAGAGAAATTGCGTTGCTCTTGAGCTTGATCGGTGGCCTGTGTCTGCTTGTCGTCTTCGTGTGGAGGAAGCAGAAGGTGTCGTGGCGGAAGGTGAAGAAGAATGCCGCTGCTCTGTTCATTGCGAGCGTGGCGTTGAGTGGCAACTGGATCTTTCTGTTTCAGGCGTACAAGGAAACAACGATTGCAAATGCAGCGTTGAGTTATTATTTTGCGCCTGTTTTGGTTATTATACTCTCACCCTTCGTTTTGAAAGAAAAGTTGTCGCCCAAAAAAGCGGTATGTGTCGGCATTGCTTTACTCGGTCTGTTCTTCGTTTTGCAAAATGGCGAGCTGGAAACAACCGGGCATCATCTGCCGGGTATCGGCTACGGACTCGTCGCAGCGGCTTTCTATGCCGTTTTGACGCTGGTCAACAAGTTTATTCGGGACCTGGACGGGCTGGAAAATACTCTTCTGCAGCTTGGCTTATCGGTGACAATGTTGCTCCCATTTGTGCTGTTCACGAGTGGCTTCAATATCTTTTCTATCACCGGTGAGACGGTTGCATTGATGCTCCTGCTGGGTATCCTTCATGGCGGGATTGGATTTTATCTATTCTTTGCCGGAATGAAAGGGCTACAAGGGCAAAGCGTCGCCGTATTGAGCTATATCGATCCCCTAACTTCATTATTGATATCAGCTCTCGTCGTAGGAGAGAGAATGACTTTGCAGCAACTGATCGGTGCTGCCTTGCTATTGGGCTCCACTTGGATAGGTGAAGTTGGCGGAGACGGGCAACACGCATTCTTCCACCGACGTCAACGATTTCCGAAAGCCGTCCCGCACCAATTGCGAAAATGCATGCTCTGTCTTCGCAAAATCGGGAAATTTATATTTTGTTCTGGACTTATCGGTTCGGAATGGGGTATACTACGTTCGGGAGGTGGTATACGAATGGTCCGCCCACGTAACTTCGATGAAGCCAATGTATTAAGGGAAGCGATGACACTCTTTCGGGCCAAAGGCTATGAAGCTACGTCCCTGAGTGATTTGCTGCATGCAACAGGACTTAGCAAAAGCAGTCTTTATGAGACATTTGGCAGCAAGCACGATCTCTTTATTCGAGCATTTGCATTGTACCGGACTAAACGCATGGCTGGTTTAATTGATTGCTTGAACGACGAAAATGTGTACCGGGGGATTGAAGCCTCCTTTTATGGGCTCCTTGACGGTGAGAGCAGCCAATTAGGCTGCATGACTTCCAATGAAGCGATTGAATTGGCCCCTCATGACGAGCAGTTTCGCATGATGGTCGAAAGCGATTTTGACGATGTCGAGCAGGCTTATCTGAATGCCATTGAAAGAGGGAAAAGCAATGGCTCTCTCTCTACTGACATCGAATCGTTAAAACTTGCCCGTTTCCTCACCGTGTCTTTGCAAGGAATTAACGTCATGGTGCGAGCACAATCCAAGCGGGAAAGAATCGAGGATTCGATTTCGGTGATTTTGGAAAAGTTGAACTAACCGAAGTGAACTTCTCGCTTTCTTTTTTCACCGTTACGGACCGATTGGTTCACAACATGTGCAACACCCTATTTTTTCATCTGTTATGGACCGATAGGTCCTTAATAAGAAATATATACAGAAATGAGGAATGAACATGAATCAAAAGTATGAACCCATTTTCCAATCGTTTAGTCTGCCTTCAGGTGTGCAATTGAAAAACCGGGTGCTTATGGCACCCATGAGCATGACGGCATCCGGCGCAAATGGAGAATTGACGGATGTAGAGTTGGCTTTTTATAAAGCACGCGCTCAGGGAGTTGGGGCTGTAGTGACCGGCGCACTGGTGTCGCCAAACGGAAAACTGATTGAAAACGGTATTGATATCGATAACGATACGCTGCTGCCTGGGTTGCAAAAGCTGACGGCTGCTATACAGAAAAATGGGGCCAAAGCGATTGTTCAGCTTTATCACGGCGGACGCTTGAGCAACCCGGCTCTGGTCCCCGGCGGTCATGTGCTGAGCGCAAGTCCTGTCGCGGTAGAACGTGAAGGTGCAGCCGTTCCAAAAGCAATGACCGACGCGGAAATTGAAACCGTAATCGAAGAGTACGCTCAGGCGACACGCAGGGCGATTGAGGCCGGTTTTGACGGCGTTGAAATTCATGGTGCCAATGGATTCCTGATGCAGCAATTCTTCTCCCCCCACTCCAACCGAAGAGAGGACAAATGGGGCGGAACGTTGGAAAAACGCATGACCTTGCCTCTGGAAGTCATAAGACGTGTAAAAGAAACGGTTGCAGCATATGCCACGTCGCCATTTGCCGTCGGATACCGAATCTCTCCCGAGGAAAACGAGACTCCTGGAATCACTATGACGGATACACTTCATTTCGTAGATGTGCTGGCTGAACAAAACCTGGACTACATTCATATTTCCGTGGATCGTTTCTGGGCTGGCCCGAGAAAGGACGACAGTATTAAAAAATCAAGAATCGTCATGATACAGGAACGAGTGGGCGACCGCGTCCCGGTGATCGGCGTCGGCGGATTGTTGACTCCGGATGATGTCGTTCAAGCCCTGGAAACCGGCGTTCCTTTAATCTCGCTTGGCCATGCCATGGTTATGAATCCGGAATGGGTTGCCTTGGTGCAAAGCGGCCGTGAACAGGAAATTAAAACGACGCTTTCCCGTTCCGCGCAAAAAGAGCTGATGATTCCGGATGTTTTTTGGGGAATGATCACCAATACACCGGGCTGGTTTCAAGTCGTGGATTAAGCGAAAAAAATTATAATGGGCGGGGCTGAACAGGGTTAAACGTTCGGCCCCTGCAACCGGGAAGGCGGATGAAAGAAGAATGAACACGCGAAACAAATGGTGAATTCAACCGGCAGCGGGCCGTTCAGAAATTAAGCATACCCTGCTTGTCTTGAACGGATCTCCTGTTGATTACGGTCAGACCCCCTAATTTTGGAGAGATGCCGAAATAAAGATGCTCAGCCGTAGAATAGCTCGACTTTGCTCGTTCACACGGCACATTCGTATTTTTTTAATTCAGCCGGTACTTCCCTGGCCCACTCCATAAACGAAGCGGGAGATCGTTTACCGAGACTTCGGTGCATCCTCCGGTTGTTGTAAAAATCCATGTATTCCTTCAC
>NZ_JBJURI010000033.1:0-72288 GCF_046098255.1 Paenibacillus jiangxiensis | reverse complement strand
CTTTTACAATAATGAACGGTTGCAGGCAAAACTAAACGGCCTCAGTCCCATTGAATTCAGAACCAAGGCCGCTTAGTGATCTTTTATTTTTTGTACTGTCTACTTGACGGGGTGCAGTTCACATGCGGACTCCCTTTTTCTGTTTTATGCCATCAGCGCAGCAGCAGTCCCACCAATAATGGCGCGCTTGCCAATGTAAATACGGCGGCCAGCACCATGGAGATGCTCGAAATCGTGCCGGTCAGCGAGCTCAGCTCGAACGCCTTCGAGGTGCCGGTGCCGTGAGCTGCCGTACCGAGCAGAACACCGCGCGCGATCTCATTCTCAAAGCGGAACAGGCGCAGCGTAAGCGGCCCGACGACCAGCCCGCTCAGTCCGGTCAGGATGACAAAGACGGCCGTAATGGTCGGATTGCCGCCAATGGTCTGCGATACGTTCATCGCAATTGGCGTTGTAATCGAGCGGGGAATGATGCTGTTCATGAGCGACGCATCCAGATGCAGCCAGCGGGCCAGCAGCAGCGAGGAAACGACGGCGATCAGGGAGCCGCTCAGCACGCTCGCTACAATTTCGCCGGAATGCTTTTTGAGTACAGGAAAATAGCGGTGCAGCGGGATGGCGAAAGCGACCGTGGCCGGCTGCAGCAGCAGGGAGAGCCAGTGTCCGCCCTCATTGTACATGCTGTAAGATACGCCTGAAAGCATAAGAATGAGAATAATAACGGCAGGTGTGATCAGCAGCGGGGACAGATATACTTTGGGCAGCTTCCGGTACATTTTTTTGGCCAGCACATAGATAGCGATGGTCAGGATAAGACAGAGAAGCCCGGTCATGAAGCTTTCCGCTCCTTTCCTTTGGCAATGATCGTGGCAACAAGGCCGGTAACGGCCATGACGATAAACGTTCCTAACAGCACAATGAGCAGAATGCTCATGCCGTTATGCTCAAGCATAGGCCCGTAGTCCATAACACCCACCGCCGACGGAATGAAGAACAGCAGCAGCTCGGCCAGCAGCCAGTTGGCTCCGGCTTCTATCCAGCTTAAGCGGACCACACCGGTCTGCAGCAGAATGAACAGGATCACCATGCCGATGATGCTGCCCGGCACAGGCCAATGCAGCCAGTTTACCAGTGCGTTGAGCGCGGCTGAGAAGGCGAGCAGCAGGGCTATTTGAATCACGCTGCGCAACATGGTTTTCATAAACCATCGCTCCTTGTTTTTAAAAGTTGGTATGCTTTATGGATCAGGATTCCTTTGAGGGAATCGATTCTTTTTCATACTGTATTGAAATTTTACAACACATGTTTTCATGGGTAAAATGCATATTAAGAATGTTTTGCATTCCAAATAGCTATAGTGCTTTCTGGAAAGGGGTACCCATGGATATCCGGCATTTACAGTATTTCCTGGAGGTGGCGCGGCAGCGGAGCTTCACGAAAGCGGCCCAGTCCCTGTTCATCACCCAGCCGACGATCAGCAAGACGATCAAGGGGCTTGAGGATGAGCTTGGTGTTGTGCTGCTGGACAGGATCGGGAAAAGAGTCGAGCTGACGGATGCGGGCCGTGTCATCGAAACGCAGGCGCAAGATATTGTGAAAGCCTTTCAAAATCTATCCTCAGAGCTGGGGGATTTGATGAATTTGCGGAAAGGTCATATCCGGATCGGTCTGCCGCCGATGGTCGGCTCCAGTTTTTTTCCTATGGTCATCGGTGAATTTCACAAGGAATACCCGGATGTCACGCTGCAGTTATTTGAGGACGGAGCCAAGAAGGTGGAGATCGACGTGGCTTCGGGCGCTTTGGATATCGGGGTCGTCGTGCTGCCGACGGGATCGGATGTATTCGATTCTTTTTCATTTGTGAAGGAAAAGCTGAATCTGCTCGTGCACCCGGAACATCCGCTGGCGGGTAGAGCCAGGGTGGCCCTAAGTGAGCTTGCAGAGGACGCCTTTATTCTTTTTCAGGAAAATTTTGCGCTTCATGACCGCATTATTGAGGAATGTGTGCGGGCCGGCTTTCAGCCGCGGGTGGTGTATGAGAGCTCGCAGTGGGATTTAATATCGGAGATGGTAGCCGCCAAGCTCGGCATCGCGCTGCTGCCGGAAACGATCTGCCGAGACATGGACCCGAGCAGAGTCAAAGTCATCCCGTTGACCGACCCTGTCATTCCCTGGCATCTGGCGATGATCTGGCGCAAGGACCGCTATCTGTCGTTTGCGGCGCGTGAGTGGATTTCCTTTACCCAGTCCATGCTCCGGAAGAGCAGCCGGGAAAGCGGCGAATAATGGAGAGCAAGGGGGAGAACGGCAGAAAAAACCGCTGTCTCCCGGACAGCGGCTTTCATTATTTTAATTCAAGGGCGGGCGGAGGGCCGCAAGCTTGGCTCGGGTGTATACATCCAGAATCCGGTCCACCTTAAGCGACTTGTCCAACACACGATCGTCTTTAAGTCCATGCTGATTTGCCATCTGATTCAGTTCTCGACGTTCTTTCTCCAACAATTGCTCCAGTTCTTTGAGGTTCACAAGGGCACCTCCTCATAAGATGTCATGCTTTTACGCTGGTATTGATAAAAACATGTACATTATGCTTATCGGCATTTTATCATCAATTTATAATATTTTACCATAACTTATATCATTTATTTTAATTTCTTTTTAATAGAGATCCTATAATTACGCTCGCGAAGGGTGGCGCTCCGATCAGATCGCCAACCCCGCTCTTACGTTCATTCGGGGAGATCGGGCAGCTGCCGGATGTAGCTGTCCGACAGCTGCAACAGCTTTAATGCGCACTGATACTCGCTCTGGCTGAGTGCTCCCCGCTCCTGTACTTCTCCGCCGCGCAGGCTGTAAAAATGCCCATCCTCATAGCGAGCTCCCGGAATAAACAGGGTGTGGTCATTCAATACGGTGCCTGAAGGCAGATAATAGCGCTGCGGCAGGAGATTCGGTGTTGACGCTAGCAGGTTCTGGCCGAAATACGGCTGCCCCTGCAGGGAAATGCCGAGCAAATGAGCTGCAGTCGGCAGGATGTCAACCTGCCCGCCTGTGCGGGCAAGCTGCCGGTGCTGCAGAATACCGGGAGCGGTTATAATAAGCGGGACATTGATCATATCCGCGTTCCGGTATTCGCGGCCGTATATTTCATTCATGAGCGCCTGATCGTCTCTGTTCAACGAGTATACGGGCAGACCCTGATGATCGCCATAAATAAAGATGATGCTGTTATCCCATACGCCGTTTTTCTTCAAGTCCTCAAGTGAACAGACCCAGGGCGTAATCGGCATAACTTAGAGCGCGGAGACCTCTTCTCGGAAAATGATGCTTGCGGAAAACTATGTTAAACAATCATGGAGCAGTTTGCAAAAGCAGGACGGGGCACAGCTGTTCAGCCTCGTCCTTATTACCTTTATAATTTGGTGAATGTCTCACTTATTTACCCGTTTTTTTGAAAATTCATCACCCTGGCGTCCATCTGAAACCAGCTGATTCATAACCGCGCATGGACACAAGCGACTTTAGTCGTGTGAGGAATTGCGCTCGGTATAGGGGCTACCCATCGGTAGCTCGTAAGCCGAAAGCTCCATGCTTCCTCCTTTCATCATGAAGATTTAACCATTGTTCACTGGGGCATATGTTATATTGAATGCAGTGAAAATGCTCGCCAAGACAACCAAAGCCTATCGTGTAGCATGTAATTATCTTTCCGCTATGGTACTTCAAACGAAAGAATTAAATCAGCGTACACTCAATGACTTGTATTATCAAGAACTTCGAAGTCGTTTTAGTCTGAAAAGTCAAATGGCGCAATCGGTGATCAAAACCGTCATCGCTCGCTATAAATCTGCTCGATCCAACGGGCACGATTGGAACTTGGTCAAATTCAAACGACCTGAATATGATCTGGTATGGAATCGAGATTATTCTTTGAACGATGATCGGTTTAGCGTTAACACACTGGACGGGCGAGTGAAGCTCCGCTACAAAAAACAAGGAATGCAGCACTTCTTTGATGGGACATGGAAGTGGGGTACGGCCAAACTCGTGTATAAGCACAGGAAATGGTTCTTGCATATTCCCATGACCAAAGAGTCCTCTGAATTAGAATTGACGAAGGTCAACCACATTGTAGGCATTGACCTGGGAATCAACTTTCTTGCGACAACCTACGATAATCAAAGCAAAACGACGTTTTATCCTGGACGAACGATGAAACACAAACGAGGTCAGTATAAAGCTTTACGTAAACAACTTCAGATGAGACAAACCCCATCGGCCCGTAAGCGACTCAAGCAGATCGGTTCAAGAGAAAACCGTTATGTTACCGATGTCAACCATCAGATAACGAAGGCACTCGTTGAAACGTATCCGGAGGGTACTCTTTTTGTGATCGAAAATTTAAAGCATGTTCGTTCGGCAACAGAAAAGGTATGTATTCGCCATCGATATGTGTCGGTTTCCTGGGCATTTCACCAATTCCGCGAAATGTTAGAATATAAAGCTGAACTGAACGGACAGCGAGTCATTGCATTAGACCCTAAATATACTTCTCAAACCTGCCCAAAATGTGGACATACTGAACGAGCCAATCGAAACAAAAAGACGCATACTTTTGAATGCCGAACCTGTCACTATCGTTCGAACGATGACCGAATTGGAGCAATGAATCTGTATCGCAAAGGAATCGAGTACATCGGTACAGTTACAGCAGGAGTATAACTCTTGTTGTAGGGGCGAGGTCAACCGTCCTGATGTTCCAACACGCTAAGGTAGGAGCACTGTGAGGTGCGTTTGCACTACCGGTTAGGAATAAGTCTAAAAGGCTTGTGCGAAGCGCAAGCACTGTCTACGAAGCAGGCAGAGACAAGCTCGTGACTTTAGTCATGAGTTGCTGACTTGGATCACTTACGTTTTCCCCGCAGGCATGGTAAAGTGAAAGGATAAAGACCGGAACGGGTGATCCCATGAAACCGAGAGCAACGGTTCATATTTCAGTAAGGCCGCTGGTTGAGTATGTATACCGGAGCGGCAGCATTATACCCGGGTTTCGTTCCGCTGGCAGCATGCAGGAAGGGACAAGGGTGCATCAAAGCATTCAGGCGCAATATAAAGAGACAGATAGGAAGGAAGTGCTGCTAAAGGCGGAGCTTGTTTACGAGGATATTCTCTTCCTGGTGGAAGGACGCTGCGACGGTCTTATCGAGCTGGATGGTGTCCTGACGGTTGATGAAATCAAGTCCTTCGCAGGAGCCGCCGGAGAGCTGGAAGGAGACGGGCTGCCTGTGCATTGGGCTCAGGCTATGCTGTACGCTTATATCATTGCGAAAGATGAAGGTTTGCCTTCCATGCAGGTCCAGTTGACTTACGTCCAGCAGGAGAGCGGGGAGACCAAGCGCTTCCGGCGGCAGCTTTCGCTGTCAGAGCTGGAGGATTTCGTCCACTCTCTGCTTGAGGCATACGCGCCTTATGCGCGTCTCCTGGCGGATCACAGGGAGCGCAGGGATGACAGCATCCGTGCGCTGGAATTCCCTTTTGCGCAGTACAGGGCAGGGCAGCGCAAGCTGGCGGGCGCGGTGTATAAAACGATCGCCGAAGGCGTGAATCTGTTTGCAAAGGCGCCGACCGGCATCGGCAAGACGATATCCACCCTCTATCCGGCATTGAAGTCGGTGACGGAGGAAGGAATGCAGCGGATTTTTTACCTGACTGCCCGTACCACCACCCGCGCCGGGGCAGAGGAAGCCTTTGCCCGGATGCAGCGTCATGGCCTGCATATTCATGTCATTACTCTGACAGCCAAGGATAAAATTTGCTTCAAGGACGAGAATCGCTGTGATGCCGGGGAATGCGCCATGTGTGATGGATATTATGACAGGATCAATGGTGCGGTATTGGACATTCTAGGCAATGAGACGATCATGACCCGTCCGGTTATAGAGGTCTATGCCCGCAAGCACAGAGTATGTCCTTTCGAATTTTCTCTGGACGTAGCCTATGCCTCAGACGCTGTGATTTGTGATTATAACTATGTGTTCGACCCCCGAATCTCCCTGAAACGTCAGCTGGAGGAGCATAAGCGGAAGAGCGTGCTTCTGGTAGACGAGGCGCATAATCTGGTGGAGCGCGGACGTGACATGTATTCGGCGGAGATCGGCAAAGACGCTTTCCTGGAGCTGAAGAGTGTATTCAAGACGGTGAATCCGGGGGTTGCCGCCGCGGCCGGTACAGTAAACACTTATTTCATTAATCTGCGCAAAGCTTTGAAGGAATCCGGTTATGAGGTCTCCGAGGAGCAGCCTCATGAGTTTATCGAACTGCTTGCTTCCTTTGCGGGGGCAGCTGAGCGAGAGCTGCTTGAGCCCTCAGGAGAGGATGCCGAAGCGCAGGCATTGCTGCTGGACACCTACTTTGCCGCGCAAAATATGATCCGGATCTCGGGCTTGTATGATGAACATTATGTCACCTATTCGGCGGACACGCGCGTGGACCTGACCACGAGGCTGTTCTGCCTGGACCCTTCCGGTCTGATCGCTTCCGCTGTTAAAGGTTACAGATCTGCTGTCTACTTCTCGGCCACGCTGACCCCGCTCTCTTATTACCGGGACATGCTGGGTGCGGGAGAAGACGACTATACACTGCATATTCCGACCCCGTTTTATCCGGAGCAATGGGATGTCCGCCTCCTGCCGCTTTCGATACGCTACCGGGACCGCGAGCGTTCAAGGGGACCGATTGCCAACATGCTGGAGACGCTCGCGGCGGAGAAGAAAGGTAACTTGCTCGTCTTTTTCCCGTCCTATCCTTATTTAAGAGAAGTGGCCGAAGAGTTTATGAGCCGGGATACGGACACAGAGATTCTGGTGCAGAGCCCGGGGATGCGTGAAGAGGAGCGTGATGCTTTTCTGGCTGCGTTTCAGCCTGGCCCGGAGAGAACGCGGATGGGGTTTGCGGTGCTGGGAGGAGTGTTTGCCGAAGGTGTTGACCTGCCCGGAGACCAGTTGAACGGTGTGGTCATCGTTGGAGTAGGGCTGCCGCAGATCGGCGCAGAGCGCGATATTCTCCGCAGTTATTTCGAGCGTGCAGGTAAGAACGGATTTAATTATGCCTATGTATATCCCGGCATGAACAAAGTGCTGCAGGCCGGAGGCCGGCTGATTCGGACGGAGGCGGATGAAGGGGTACTCGTGCTGGTGGATGACCGGTTTGTGAAGGAGCCTTATGCTTCGCTTCTGCCGGAGGAGTGGAGACATTATCGATTTTCGGGCAAAGGAGCGGGAAGGATACAGGATGAATTTTAATTTTCATAACGACTCTATTCGCGGGATTCTCCGCAACCTTGGACATGAAGAAGCGGATATATCGGATATTGAAACTTTCCTGGCTTTTGCCAGACTGGCGAACGGGATTTTCCGCGAAATGAACAGTGATCTGGCCAAGCGTGGAGCCTCTCAGGGCAGGGTTATCGTTCTTAGCCTTTTGTCCCGGAGTGCTCCCCATGATATGACTCCTTCGGAGCTGGCGCAGCTGGCCGATGTAACACGCGGAACGATGACCGGGTTAATCGACGGGCTGGAACGGGACGGGATGATTGAACGGGTGGCGCACAAGGGCGACCGGAGAATGGTGGCAGTTCGGCTGAAGGAAGACGGGCAGGCTTTTCTGGACGATATTCTTCCTTATTACAAGAATTTGATTAAGGAGCTGCTTTTCGATTTTACGGAGGAAGATCATGAGATGATGAGGCAGCTCCTCGCGAAGATGAAAACCAGCTTTGACCGGATATGGCAGGTTCCCGAGTGCAGAGGGCTGGTCAAGGAAGAGCCGCCTGAGAAATAGCCTGCTACTTTATATTCTCATATACGGCAAAAAGACGGTGTTTTACCCAACTCCAAGTATGTCCCTAAGGTAAGCGTGGTGGAATAGACAGAAAGCATCGGAGAACCCAGCCAAGACCTTGGTTTATCCGAGGTTTGATTGGGCTCTTGGCAGTCACGTCAGTAACAAATAAGGTTTAAACACGGATGCGGGGGTTATTTCTGTTCAGCATTCTTTCGGACGGGTCTTCCTGTTCTGAAGCCTGCTTTGTCCGGCCTTTCGGTCCCGGAGGAAGCAGTTGGATTACACGGCTTGCCGTTACCGGCTCAAGCGGTGCCTGCAGCATGGTCCATTCGGCCGCTTTATCCGCTGCGGCGCGCTGCTGCATAAGGCGCTTGGCAACCTCATAACATTCGTCAACATGCCGGTTGCCAATCACACGCATAGCCGTGAAACTGAGCGTGGCGGCCAGCCCCTGGCCCAGGATGGGCACAAACTTGGCGGCATGTTTGGTGGCGAAGCGCAGGCCCAGCTTCTGAAGCAGATGCAAAATGATTTCTTTTGTTACGACACGCCCGATCAGGCTGCTTCCCACAGAGGTGATCAATCCGTATACCATGGACTTGGTTTCCGCATCCAGGCCGGACAGGTCCCTTTCAGACAGACCGAATTTGGCGTTAATAGCAGGCAGCAGCTGCATCAGAATGCCGACATCCGCGAAGACATCCGCACCTGGGAGCGGAATGAGAGCCGTCCCGCCTGAAGCGACAGCCCGTTTCATTACCATGGCTCTGCATTCCTGCCGGACGCGGTCCAGATCCTCAACCGTAAGCAGTGTCATTGTCATTCCCCTTTCAAGGCCCTGAGGCCCTTTTTTATTAAGATAACTTGCAGCCCTGATCCTTTCGGAGTTCTGCAAAAGCTCAGGTTTTCAAGCAGACCGTGTGTCTGGCGAAAATCTAACGGGTGTAGAAGCTGCTATTTCCCGAAAAAAAGGCCTTTTCAAATTCTAACGGTCGTGATTGACGTTATTTTCCTTAATCTAGGCGAAAATGCCCTGGGCAAGCGAAATAGGCGACATGGCAACCGCAATAATTTGAAATCAACGTTTTTGGAACCAATAGCGGTTGTGGCAACCGTTAGAACAGTTTGGTGGTCAGAAGTGCACCCTGTCAGATTTGCTGCAACGCTACTGATGCGATAGATGGTAATACTAAATAAATATTTAAAAGATGCTAAACCTATGTGTCGAAAAGTGATGGCTTATTAAGAAATTTAAGTGGCATAGCGGCAAAATTTTAATTCATCAGTGGTGCCGCGAAGCGGCATGAAAGTCTGAAATCTTAACAAATTAGGTGAACATGGCTGCCAAACAGGAATGGATGCGTTTTCCAGCAGGTTCGAGTTTACTGTAAACGGCAGATGCTTCATAATGGGTTCTGACTTGCATATTTGCGCGAAGGAAGGAAGAGAATTACATATGACGCTGAAAAACGTATATTTCAACCATGACGGGGGCGTAGACGATCTCGTTTCATTGTTTATGCTGCTGCAAATGGAGGATGTGCGCCTGACAGGCGTTTCCGTCATTCCGGCGGACGGTTATTTGGAGCCGGCCACGGACGCCAGCCGCAAAATTATCGACCGTTTCGGAGACGGGACCATCGAAGTGGCCAAATCCAACTCCCGCGGTAAAAACCCTTTCCCGGCTGCCTGGCGTATCCATTCGTTCTATGTTGACGCCCTGCCGGTACTGAATGAGTCGGGCCGCATGGATGCACCGCTGTCCACGCTTCCCGCTCATCGCCATCTGATCGAAAAGGTTCGTGAGACGGAAGGGAAGACCGTGCTGCTTTTTACCGGACCGCTGACTGACTTGGCGCGTGCCCTGGATGAGGCGCCTGATATCGAGGATAAAATCGAGAAGCTCGTCTGGATGGGGGGAACCTTCGAAAGAGGCAACGTTGAGGAGCCGGAGCATGACGGTACTGCAGAATGGAATGTGTTCTGGGATCCGGAAGCTGCGCTGCGTGTATGGCAGAGCGGGCTCGAAATCGATCTGGTCGCGCTGGAGAGCACGAACAAGGTGCCGCTCACTCCTGCTGTGCGCAGACGCTGGGCGTCGGAACGCCGCTACGAAGGCGTCGATTTCCTCGGGAATTGCTACGCAGGGTGCCCACCGCTCGTTTACAGCGAGACCAATTCCACCTATTATCTGTGGGATGTGCTGACGACAGCTTCTGTCGGCCGACCTGATTTGGTGCGCAAGAAAACAGTCAACTGCACGGTGATCCCCGACGGGCCAAGCCAGGGCAGAACAGTTGCTGTGGAAGGCGGCCGTCCGGTTCAGCTGGTGTACGACACTGAGCCTGAGGCTTTCTTTGACTATATGACTAGCCTTGCGAAAAAAGCGGCTCCACAGCGCTATTAGTCCTGCGGCCCAAGGGGGCTGGAAACAACAGGGAGTTGCTTCTTTTGTCCCTTGTTGAATGTGAAAAGCAGGACCCAGTTCATCAATTTTCGACATATTGTTCGTCTTTCACGCAGAAAAGTTACATTTGTCGTGCCGCGGGTTGCCATTTCACGAAAGTTTATGTATAATTCAAGTTGTTGGTGTTGTAAATGTACGGTAGTCCTTGATGAGGGTGGGTTCATGAAGCTGCTGGACAGTAATGAGAGTAAGAAACGCTTATACCGGATTTACAATGATATTTCGAAGGATTTGTTCGGATTCGGCACCACGCTGTTGCGGGCAACCGTTGACGACAATCTGATTACCCTCGTTGCGAAGCATCGGCGTTCTCCGCGGTCTGAAGCCTTGGAAGGGGAAGCCCCCGGCTTGAAGCTGGAAGTGGATTTCCGTATGTCCTTGCTCTATAAGAAGAGACTTCGCGAGAAGCTGGAAGAAGAATTAGGGCTTGATATCGAGGTCCTGCTCCGTGATTATGATACAGGGACCCAATGGGCTGTTACCAATATCATGCTCAAGTCATCCTGAATAACTGCATAGTCGGCTTGTCGCCTCGGATCTATCTGAGGGGAGAACCTGTTTAACTTTTAGCGGGTAGCGCTTATCTTTGTTTACGAAGAAAAGTGTTCTTGGTCATTCAAGAATACTTTTCTTTTTTCTATCTATAAGCAGTTATTATATTTGGGGGGAAACAAGGTATGAAAAAATGGTTTGGCGGTCTCATCACCGTGACACTTGCATCCGCATTGCTGGCAGGCTGCGGGAGCAGCGCCAGCACCAGCGGAAATGCCGAAGGAGGCGGTTCCGCACAAGGCGGGAAGCAAAAGCTGGTCATCTCCACCTGGGGCTTTTCCGAAGATTTCTTTAAATCTGAAGTGTATGCGCCGTTTGAAAAAGAGCATAATGTCGAGATCGTTGTGGATACCGGCAATAACGCCGAGCGTCTGAACAAAATCCGTCAAGGCAGCTCCGATGTCGATGTGGTATTCCTGTCTGATTACTATGCACAGCAAGGAATTCAGGAAGGGCTGTTCGACACGATCGACCGTTCGAAGATCCCGAATGTCGATAAAATTTATGATATTGCAAAAGCGCCGCTTGGCGAAGAATACGGTCCGGCTTACACCATCGGCCGCCTCGGCATTGCATACAATCCAAGCATGGTATCCGGCGACATCACGTCCTGGGCGGATCTGTGGGGGCCCAAGTTTGCCAATAACCTGACCCTGCCTAATATTACGTCAACCACAGGGCCGATGGCTGTGGACATGGCCTCCAAGGTAGCTGGCAACAAGGAATTTAATGAGGATGCTGCTTTCGCGAAGCTGGCGGAAGTGAGCCCGAATATCGTCAAATTCTACAGCCAGACCTCCGAGTTCGTCAACATGTTCAGCCAGGAGGAAATTGCCGGCGGGCCTATTATGGAAATGTACTTTAAAGACCTCAAGGCAGCTGTTCCTGACGCTAAATTTGTAGCCCCTTCCGAGGGAGCTTATGCGGTTATGAATACCGTGAACATTGTTAAAGGAAGCGATCAGAAGGAGCTGTCCGAGGAATTCATTAACTGGATTCTGAGCAAGGAAGTACAAGAGGCATCCGCCAAGGCGAAGGTGGACTCTCCGGTCAATACAGAGGTTGTGCTGAGCGGAGCTGACACGGAAGGCATTACTTACGGTGCCGATGTTGTTGAAAAGCTCGTCAAGCTGGACATGTCCTTTGTTAATGAAAATATCAAAGCATGGACAGACCGCTGGAATAGGGAAGTTGCTCAATAATGAAAAAAGTGATCCTGGATGTAGACACGGGTATTGATGATGCATTAGGCATAGTGCTCGCTGTTAAAAGCGGGCGTCTGGATATTCAGGCTATTACAACGGTGTGCGGCAACGTATCGCTGGAGCAGGCAACCTTGAATACATGCAAGATCATGGATCTGCTCAATCGTCCGGATATTCCGGTGTATAAGGGCGCGGATGCGCCCTTGGTCCGGAATCATTACGACGAGAAGAGAGTTCATGGTGAGGACGGTATGGGCGGGGCATTGAAAAATCAGGCTCCGCGTACCGCACCCTCCGCTGGATTTGCACCTGACATCATGATTAACCTTGCGAAAAGTCATCCGGGCGAGCTTACACTGGTCTGTACCGGCCCATTGACCAATCTGGCGCACGCTTTGTTGAAGTGTCCTGAGCTTCCACGATTTGTCAAAGAAGTTATTTTTATGGGCGGGGTGATTCACGGCCCCGGGAATGTGACACCTGTAGCCGAGTACAATATGTATGCAGATCCGGAGGCAGCCCGCATCGTGTTTCATGCCGGTTTTGGCAGACTGGTTCAGGTTGGGCTGGACGTCACACGCAAGGCGCTGCTTAAGGCTGAGCATGTGGCGAACTTGGCTGATCCGCAGCTGCAGGCTTTCGTTGCGGAAAGCACCGCTGATTATACGAAAAGGTACGAAGCACGGTACGGCGTCCGGGCGTGCGCGCTGCATGATCCGCTTGCTGTTGGCGTTGCGATAGATTCGGGTCTTGTACAGACTTCTTCCCTGTATGTGGACATCGAAACCTCAAGCCGTTTATGCGACGGGCAGACGGTAGGCGATGTCCAGAACAGGCTGGGGCAGACGCCAAACATGGCGGTGTGCGAAGAGGTGGACAGCACGGCATTTCTGGATCTGTTCGTCAGGGAGGTCGGCAAGACGGCGATGTCCCCTGCCGGGTCAGGGGGAGCATAAACCAATTTTGGGTTAAGAGAATTGACCCGCTGCAAGGAGTTGCACATGAAGAGAACATACCTGTATTGGCTGCTGCTGCCGGGTCTGCTCTTCCTGACAGTGTTTATGGTCATTCCAATCGTGCTGACGATTGGATCGACCTTTGTTCAGGAAGGCTCCTTCACGCTGGAAGGCTATCTGCATTTTTTTAAGGACCCTTATTTCCTGAAAATACTTCTGACAACACTGCAGGTTAGCGTTGTAACTACGCTGCTGTGTGTGCTGCTCGGTTTCCCGACAGCCTATTATATTTCGCAAAAAGCGCCGCGGAAGAAAGGCATCTTGCTTGCGCTGGCCATCTTTCCGCTGCTGACCAGCCCGGTGGTGCGTTCCTTCAGCTGGATGGTGATCCTCGGACGCAAGGGCCTGGTGAATGAGACGCTTACGGGACTTGGAATCGTGGACAAGCCGCTTGAAATTCTGTATACACCTGTCGCCATGATCATCGGTCTCGTGCATCTTTTCCTGCCACTGATGATTATATCGCTGGTTGGCGTGCTGGAGAACATTGACAACGATTTGGTCAAGGCCGCTCAGAGTCTGGGGGCGTCGCGCTTTGGCGCCTTCCGCAGAATCGTATTTCCGCTTGCGGTGCCGGGGCTGATTATCGGCTGTGTGCTGGTGTTCGTAGGAAGCCTGACCGCATATACGACGCCTGCGCTGCTTGGAGGCAAGCAACGGGTCATTGCGACCTTCCTGTACCAGAACGCAATGACGCTGAACGACTGGTTTCTTGCATCGGTTATCGCAACAATTATGATCGTCATTACATTTATTGTGGTTGGTCTGTTGAACAAAACGGCGGTCAAACTCAATCCGAAGGGGTAGGTGGATATGCGGGAGAAACATTTCGGGCTGGGCTTGTTCAGTCTGCTGGTCTTCATCTTTTTGCTGGGCCCGCTTCTGATCATTTCCGCCACTTCATTTGAACCCGGGACCGTGCTGAAATTTCCGCCGGAAAGCCTTTCGTTGCGCTGGTACCGGAATATTTTTGAGGTGGGTATGTTCATGTCCTCATTCTGGACGTCCATGATCATCTCACTGGCAGGCAATATTCTGGCTTTGCTGCTGGGTGTGCCGGCCGCATATGCGCTAAGCCGTTTTTCCTTCCGGGGCAAAGGCTTGCTGAATGCGGTATTTCTGTCCCCGGTGCTGATTCCTGGCATTGTGCTCGGCTTTACGCTGCTGCGATATCTGATCGTTGTCTATCATCTTCCCGTCATGGCGGGGCTGCTGATCGGACACACCGTCATTATGCTGCCGTTTGTAATCCGTGTAATCGCATCGAGTTTATCGAATTTCGATTTCGCTGTCGAAGAGGCGGCGCTGAGCCTTGGTGCAGGCAGACTGCAGACCTTCTTTCAGGTGGTGCTGCCGAATATCCGTTCAGGCATTATTGCTGCGGTTCTGATCGCTTTTCTGGAATCCTTCAATAACGTCGACATCTCGGTATTCATGACAGGTCCGGGCTTCAGCACGCTTCCGATCCAGATGCTGACGTATGTAGAGAACTATTTTGATCCGACGATCGCCGCCATCTCGGTGCTGTTGATGATTTTGACCGGGGTATTGATGTTCTTGCTTGAGCGGCTCATGGGCTTGTCTTATTTCACTAAAAGGTAATGGGGGCTTCAGGTTATGGCACTGCTAACATTGGACCGCGTATCCGTGGCCTACAACAATACGTATATTTTGAAGGATTTTGACCTGCAGCTCGAAAAGGGACAGCTGCTGTCGCTGCTCGGCCCAAGCGGCTGCGGCAAAACGACGACACTCCGCCTGATCGCCGGTTTTCTCGAAGCGAAGGAAGGCAAGTTCCTGTTCGGTGGAAAGGACTACACCCGTGTTCCGGTCAACAAACGCAACTTTGGCTTCGTGTTTCAAAGCTATGCCTTGTTCCCGCATCTGTCCGTTTATGACAATGTGGCGTTCGGGCTGCGGCTGCGCAAGGTGAAGGAGGACGAAGTCAAGCGGCGGGTCATGAACATGCTGGACACGGTCAGCCTTGGCGGATTTGAGAAGCGTTTCCCCGGAGAGCTGTCGGGGGGCCAGCGGCAGCGTGTCGCCATTGCGCGGGCGCTTGTCATTGAGCCGGATTTGCTGCTGTTTGACGAACCGCTCAGCAATCTGGACGCCAATCTGCGGGTGAACATGCGTGTGGAAATCCGCCGCATTCAGCAGGAACTAGGCATTACGACAGTCTACGTGTCCCATGACCAGGAGGAGTGTTTTTCGATATCCGATCAGGTGGCTATTATGAACAAGGGAACGATCGAGCAGCTTGATGCTCCTTCGGCCATTTTCAAGTATCCGTCAACGGAGTATGTGGCCCGGTTTATAGGTTTCAACAACTTCCTTCAATTTGACGAGAGAATCGTAGAGGATGAGGGGCAGCTTACACTGACTTCAGGGGGCAGACCTTTCCTGCTTTCCCGCAATCCGGGAACTGCCCAGCCGGGCGCGCGGATGGGTGCGATCCGTCCCGACGATATCATCATCCGGGAGAACATGGGGGAGAGCTTGCCCAATGAGATTCCAGGCATCATTAAAGTGAGCACCTATCTCGGAAGAAGCTATCAATACGTTGTTGAGACCGAGCAGGGTCTCTTCACCGCCAACCAGGAGACGGATGTGCCTTACCCGAGCGGTCAACGGGTCATTCTGCATTTTCCCCAAGACAAAATGGTGCTCGTTCATTAATGAGCGATCGTGACGGTCCGGCGTTTGCGCCTCCGGTTTCAGCCGAAGGTACGCAGCAGCAAGAACGGCGAACTGAGAAGGAGATACCTTATGCGTGCAGATAAGCTGATTTTACAAGTGCAAGTCTATAATAGCTTTTACAAACGATTTGAAACAGGGAACGTGGCGGTGCTGAACGGACAATTCATGTACATTGGCAGCCGCGGACTGGATACGTTTCATGCCGATGAGATTGTCGAGGGCGGCGGCAGATATATGATTCCCGGCCTGATTGACATTCATCTTCATATTGAGAGCTCGATGGTTACACCCGCCGCCTTCTCGGACGGGCTGATCCGCAATGGTGTGACAACGATTGTTCCGGAGCCCCATGAAATGGCCAATGTGTTCGGTCTTGAAGGGATCCAAAAGATGATGGAGGCGAGCCGGGAATGTGTGGCGGATATGTTTTATGCCATTCCCAGCTCCGTACCGGCGACACCGATGGAAACGTCCGGCGGGGAAATCGATATACCGGAAATTGATCAGCTCCTCCAGACCGGAGAGATGATCTGTCTTGGCGAAATTATGAACTATGTAGATGTGATCCGTGATCCGGACAGCAAAACCAACCGGATTCTGAACCATGTCCGCGAGCATTATCCGGACCTGATCATTGAAGGCCATACGCCAAAGCTGCTTGACCTCGATCTGCATCGCCTGATTTATGCCGGCATCGGCTCCGATCACACCCATCAGAGCATCGAAGGCATGACAGCCCGGATCGCCGCAGGCATGTTTATTGAAATTCAGGAAAAATCGATGACCCCCGAGGTTATGGAATATTTGATTCGTGAAGATGTGGCCCAGCATTTCTGTTTTGTGACCGATGATGTGATGCCGGATTCCTTTGTGGAGCGGGGGCATCTCAATCATATCGTACGCAAGGCGGTAGAGATGGGCATGCAGCCTGAGCATGCCATCTATGCGGCGACCTTTACACCTGCTGCGCGGATGCGCATGAATGACCGCGGGACCATCTCTCCGGGCAAAATTGCCGACTTCGTGCTGCTGTCCGATTTGCAGAGCTTTGAGCCGGATCAGGTGTACAAGAGCGGGCTCAAGGTGTTTGACCGGTATGAAGAACAAGCAAGCAAGCTGGCGTCCGGTTACTTTCCGCAGCATTTTTATCACAGTGTGCAGCTCCCGCTGCTGGAGGAAGAAGACTTCAAAGTCGGTATTGACGAGGAAGACGGGGTGCATGATTGCCGCGTGATGATCGTTAAGGATGGCTCCACGTTTACCGAAGAGCATATTGCCCCGGCTGTGGTACGTGACGGCCTGCTGCAGTGGGAAGAAGGGGAATACGGCCTGATTGCCACATTTGAACGGTATGGCAAAAACGGGAACCGTGCGTACGGCTTGATCGGTGGAGACACCATCAAACGCGGAGCGGTAGCAACAACGTATTCGCACGATAATCATAACCTGCTCGTGGTCGGACATAATCCACAGGACATGGTGCTGGCGGCCAACACCGTTATTGCAGGGCAGGGCGGCTTCTGCGTTGTGCATGACGGCAAGATTTTAGCTCATCTGCCCCTCACTGTCGGCGGTATTCTGACGGAGGAGCCGCTTGACATCGTGGCTGTCAAGGTTAAAGAGCTTCGCTCGGCCATGCTGTCACTGGGTTATCGCCATTACAACCCTATAATGTCGCTGAGCACACACTCTCTGCCCGTAAGTCCTGCTTTCAAAATTACCGATCATGGGCTGATTGACGTGAATGGGGGCCGAGTTGTGCCACTGCTGGTAGAAAAATAACATGGAAAAATGGATATGATAAAAAGAGAAAAGCAGCTTCATCCTCATCCGGGGATGGAGCTGCTTTTCTCTTTAAGATTCACTATCCGTTTTGCAAGACGTTGAAGATCCTGCTTTGGTTCTTTCCCCCAGCTTCATAATCAACTCAATGTCTTGATCGGTTAATCGATCAAGGAAATGTTTGCGTATTGCCTGGGAGACGATGGGGCGGGCCTCAGCCAATGCCAATTTTCCAGTGGAAGTGATGATGACTTGAACACCACGATCCGTGTCTAATGGTTTCCTCATCACAAGTTCGCGTTTTTCCATCCGTGTCAGATGGTGTGACAATCGGCTCTTATCCCAGCCCATCGAGTCGGCCAATTCCTGCTGGCGAAGGCTGCCGTCCCCCAAAAGGTCTAACCGATCCAGTACCCCATAATCACCCTCTGATAGTCCTGTGTGCTCGGACATCTCTTTGATTACGCGACCGAAGATGCTCTGAAAGGAGCCTTTCCACGTATGCCATATTCGCATTTCTTCTGCGTTCAATTCGTTTTTATCCATAGCAACATCATAACATGGTTGACGCATCAACTTCAATATGTTACAGTGGATTTAGGTTGACGTGTCAACTTGATTCAGAGCTATATTTGGCTACATATCGATACCAAAAAGGAGACTGTGTCTATGCAGGATAAACCCGTCGCCCTGGTCACCGGGGCCAACAAAGGAATCGGCCTTCAAATCGCAAAGGATCTCGCGGAGCACGGCTTCACTGTGCTTGTCGGGTCGCGTAATCTCGAGCATGGGGAGACGGCCGTGAAGAGCGTCGGAGCAGATGCCCGCGCCCTCCAGCTTGACGTCACGAATCAGGCTTCCATCACCGCCGCGGCAGAGCGCATCCGCAGCGAGCTCGGCCGTCTTGATGTGCTCGTCAACAACGCGGCCATCTCGCATACGAGTCGGCCGCCGGGCATGTCCGTCGAGGAGTACGCTAAGTCGACCATGCCGAGCAACGTGTCCCTCGATGAATTGCGTACGGTGTTCGAGACCAACGTGTTCGGCGTCGTTGCCGTTACCCAAGCGATGCTTCCGCTTCTACGTGAGGCCCCGGCAGCCCGTATCGTCAACGTGTCGAGCGGCGCTGGCTCGCTGACGATGAACGCGGCCCCGGACTTCCCTTGGCGCTCGATTTACGGCCCCGTCTACCCTGCGTCCAAAACGGCGCTCAACGCCATGACACTTGCCATGGCGATCGAACTGGAGTCGACGGGCATAAAGGTTAACGCTGTAAGCCCGGGCTTCGCTGCGACGGCTCTCAACAATTTCGCGGGCACGCTCACCGTGCAACAGGCTGCACGCGAGCCCGTGCGCCTCACACTCCTCGGCCCGGACGGACCGACAGGCACGTTCTCGGGCGAGAACGGCCCAATTCCGTGGTGATGCAGTCTCGAGTGCATGATCCTGAGGGATCGCAGATTGGAAATGAAGTACAGAACGGTTGGGCCAATCTCTCTAAAAAATATGTTGTTATGGAAGGGAAAGATATAATATGGAACTCAAAGTTAGTGCACCCACTCAAGTCATTTCAGTGAAACCGGTCGTGCTGTCCGCCCCGGGCCGTGGTGAGGAACTGCAAGTACGAGTATCTGCGCCCGTGACTGGGAGCGAATTGCCTATTATTATTTTCTCGCACGGCTTTGGCTGGTCGCTGGACGGCTACGCCCCGTTGGTTGATTTCTGGGCTGCCCACGGCTTCGTGGTCATTCAGCCCACACATCTCGACTCAAGAAGACTGAGCCTTGCTCCGGAAGATCCGCGTACACCATTGATCTGGCGTTTCCGGGTCGAGGACATGAAGCACATCCTCGACCAGCTCGATCTCATTGAAGCTTCTGTTCCCGGTCTCAGCGGGCGCCTCGATCGAAGCCGCATCGCCGCCGCCGGACACTCCTTCGGGGGTCAGACGGTGGGCATGCTGCTCGGCGCGCGAGTCCTCGATACCAACGGCGAACCGGGAGAGGACATGTCCGACTCACGGATCAAGGCGGGCGTGCTGCTTGCCACGACTGGCAAGGGCGGAGCTGACCTGTCTCCGTTCGCAGCCGAGCACTTTCCATTTATGAATCCGGCCTTCGCGGAGATGACTACGCCGACCCTCGTGGTTGCGGGGGACCATGACCAGTCCCAATTGTCCACCCGGGGGCCGGACTGGTTCACCGACCCGTACTTCCTTAGCCCGGGCAGCAAGGATCTGCTCACCCTCTTCGGGGCAGAGCACATGCTTGGCGGAATCTCTGGCTACGAGGTCAAGGAAACAACGGACGAGAGCCCCGAACGGGTGGCCCTGATTCAGCGTGTCACGTGGGCTTATCTTCGCACTGCGCTTGGCCTCGACGCTTCGAGCTGGCCAGAAGCCCGCGCGGCTCTGGAAGAGAGCGCCAACCCGCTGGGCCGCATAGAGTCTAAGTAAGGGGTGACGGAGGCATCTTTTTAAACAACTGCTCTTTTGGCGGACGCTCATAAGGTGTCCGCTTTTTTAATACCGTCCAGGGATGCGAAAGACTTTGGCCCAAAATTTGTAGGGAGCTGGTCTTGTTCACAATCTGTCACAGCATAAATGCGACATCTCCTTGATTACAAGCTTGGCGTCAGATGCGCTTTACCCCTGAAACATTATGTATGTTATTTTTCTAAAATACGAATAATAAAGGACAGTCAGCATTAAACTACCCTCCCGTTATCTCCCAAATTTTTTAACTATAAGTTGAGAAAACTTCCTTCATGAAGTATCGGTGGGAGATGAATAACATTTCACTTCCAAAACAAGAACGTATGTGCTATTATCTTCGTGCCACACATGAATTCAACTAAGGAGTTGATAATGAACCATGACAGCAGATCAGAAAGCAAGCATCACGGTAGAAACTACAGTTGATGCACCGATGGAAAAAGTATGGTCGTATTGGACCGAGCCGCAGCATATCACAAAGTGGTCTTTTGCTGCAGAAGATTGGCATGCGCCCAAGGCTGAAAATGACTTAAGAGCTGGCGGAGCCTTCCTTACACGAATGGAAGCGAAGGACGGAAGTTTTGGCTTTGATTTTGGCGGAGTATATGATGAAGTGAGACCCCATGAATTTATTGCTTACACACTTGGAGATGGAAGAAAAGTAGCCATTACTTTCAGCAGTCAAGGGAGCGAGACGAGGGTAACTGAGGTTTTCGAGGCAGAAAGCGAAAACCCCATTGAAATGCAGCAAGCAGGCTGGCAGGCATTTTTGGATAATTTCAAAAAATATTGCGAGAGCTGAAAGAACGGCAAATCAAATGGATGCTAATGAACTTTATGTGCCACCCATCAGAGTTTTTAGGTTTTCTGAAGGGTGGCGTTTTTCTATCTGCAAATACTCCGTGTTCATCCAATCTTCATGCAAATCTTCCCCATCATGACTGTTCAATTGAAACCCACCATGCTATAATTAAAACAGGATTTAGATTAAGTCTAAATTCTAATTTGTTGAAATTTGAAGAATGCAGCATAGGTTTCGGCAAAGATAAGAACATAAGCAAGCGAACAAATATTTCCGGGAAGGGGTAAGCAATATGACCACATTAAAAAATGCAAATACGAATACAGCCAATGAGGCTGCAACCCATCTTTATGAGGCGTTAAACCGCCAGGTGGCTACATGGTCCGTCTTTTATACGAAGCTGCATCATTTTCACTGGTACGTAAAAGGAGCTCATTTCTTTAGATTGCATGCAAAGTTTGAAGAGCTGTACAATGAGGCGGCCGAGCATATGGATACAATAGCAGAGCGCCTGCTTGCGATCGGCGGCCGTCCGGCAGCCACAATGGCAGAGCATTTGCAGCTGTCCATTGTGCGTGAGGCTGAAGGACAGCCAAATGCCGAGGAGATGGTAGAGACAGTAGTCAGCGACCTGAAGCTGGTGACCACCGATTTGGCCCAAGGTATGGAGGCTGCAGAAGCGGC
This sequence comes from Paenibacillus jiangxiensis, assembly GCF_046098255.1. Taxonomy (NCBI): domain Bacteria; kingdom Bacillati; phylum Bacillota; class Bacilli; order Caryophanales; family Paenibacillaceae; genus Paenibacillus; species Paenibacillus jiangxiensis. The sequence continues at coordinate 50,744 of NZ_JBJURI010000033.1, read as the reverse complement.
CGGCGATGCTTCGACGGCAGATATACTGAACGGTATGCGGGAAGCGGTGGACAAGCATATCTGGATGCTGAACGCTTTTCTGGGCAAATAACAGTATTTCGTCTAACAGGGATGGAAGGCATTGTCACGGATGTGTAGATCGCGTGAATAAAAGCCTCATTCCATTGGTTCTCCCTGTTCCGGGGCGTATAATGAAGGTTATTAAGCTGGAGGGGCCTGTGCGGCCCCACGGCACGGAACAGGGGAGCTGGATAGTGCAAACGGAAAATACGGTGCTTCTGCAGGAAGCGGAGCATTTTATATATAAATGTTATAAGGAGCTGGGTCTGAGCCGCGAGGAAGCGGGGGCCCGGTTTCTTGATGTAAAAAGGGAAATTGAGCTCACAGGAACCTATGAGCATACCTTTGCCGAGTTGGAGCACGGAGCCCGCATGGCCTGGCGGAACAGCAACCGCTGCATTGGCCGGCTGTTCTGGGACAAGCTGCGTATCAGGGATGAACGCCACATTACCGGAGCCGCCATTATTGCGGAGTCGCTGTTCCGTCATATTGAGACGGCCACGAACGGCGGGAAGATTGTTCCTACCTTGACGGTGTACAGACCCTCACAGCCGGACAAACCGGACATCAGAATATGGAACCACCAGCTGATCCGTTATGCAGGGTATGAGACGGAGCATAGGATTGTCGGTGATCCAATCTCTCTTCAATTGACGAAGCTGTGCCAGCGGCTGGGCTGGGAGTCCCAGGGGAGCGATTTTGACGTTCTCCCGCTGGTGATCGAGGCGGACGGTCAGGCCCCTATGCTGTTTCCGATCCCGGAGGAGATTGTGAAGCAGGTTGATATCGATCATCCGGATATCGAGGGCTTCGCTGGGCTGGGCCTGCGCTGGTACGCAGTGCCCATTATTGCCGACATGATGCTGAGCATCGGCGGCATCCGCTATACGGCGGCTCCGTTCAACGGCTGGTATATGGGAACGGAGATTGGCGCGCGCAATTTTGCGGATACGTTCCGTTATAACAAGCTGCCCGCAGTAGCGGAGCTGATGGGGCTTGACCGCTCCAGTGAAACGACGCTCTGGAAAGACCGCGCTCTTATTGAGCTTAATGCGGCAGTTCTGCATTCGTTCCGACGGGATGGGGTGAGCATCGTCGATCATCACACAGCGGCTGCTCAATTCAAGCTGTTCGAGGAACGGGAACGGAAAGCTGGCCGGGAGCTGACAGGGGATTGGACCTGGCTGATTCCGCCCCTTTCACCAGCCGCCACCCATATTTTCCACAGCTCTTATGAAAGCAGGGTGGTAAAGCCTAATTTTTTTGCCCAGGAGAAGAAGTATGCGTCCCGTCCGGGCACCGGCGGCTGTCCGTTCCATTAAGATTTTTTTCTAAATAAACTGTTTTGCATATACGCTGCTGCAGCATATTATGTTATGATCACGTATTAATAGAACAGATGATATAGATTGATTTATGGGGGACACGAGCAGAATTGAAGACAAAGCAATTGGAGCACTGCATTGAAGAGCTGCTGCGGCGGGCGGATATCGGCGTGAGCGTCCGGCTGGAGAAGAAATTTCCCGGCGGGCGTATGGTAGGAGGCAAGTACAGTATGAATACCCACACTATCACTATGTATACTGATATTATTCAGGCACAGTGCATGCAGATGTTCGGTAGTTTGGAGCAGGCTGAAGAATACTTTGCCGTCGTGCTCGCTCATGAAATCGGCCATGCGGATGATCCTGAGCTGCGGGCGCTGTCGGAGGCTCTGGATGAGACGGATGATCCGTCAGTAAAGCGGCTGACCGCGCTGCGGATTGAAGAAAATGCGTGGAATTATGCATTGAACCTGCTGCCTGAGGCAAATTCAGAATTTATGTCCATCATTATTGACGAATCGCTGTTTGCTTACCGCGAGATGGTGCGAGATCGGGCGGTTACGGCTTAAGTGCATTATATAAGAAAAATATATCCTTGAATCAAAGAAAGGGAGCGGTTCCGGTCCATTTGGCCGGGAATCGCTCCCTTTTGGTTTGCAAAAGAGTTTTTACTGAGGGTTGGTTGTCCAAATGCCTGCCGTTTTAATAAATACACGCTGAGGAAGCTTCAGGGTGGCCAATACCAGCTCGGCCACGTCCTCCGGCTGCATCATGCGGTCTTCATCACCGATTTTGAGCCCGGCGCTGGAGGCAAGCTCCGTATTTACAGTGCTTGGTGTCAGTGCCGTGACACGGATGTTTGATTTGCGAACCTCCTGCATCAGCGATTCTGTAAAGCCAAGAACCGCAAACTTCGATGCGCTGTAAGCGGAGGTAGTGGCTGCTCCCCGTTCCCCTGCCGTCGAGGAAATGTTGATAATGGTGCCGCTGCTTTGCGCTACCATGCTTGGCAGGGAGGCACGGGTCACGTAGTAGGTGCCCATCAGGTTGACGCGCACGATGCGCTCCCATTCTTCCGGATCCATATCCAGTACGGTACCGAAGGTGGCGGTTCCCGCATTATTGATCAGAATATCGATAGCCCCAAGCTCCATCTCGAGCGAAGCTACAGCCGCTTCAGCCTGCGTGCGGTCGGATACGTCCGCCGCTGCGCCGGCTACTTTTACACCGTATGTATCTCCCAATGATGCCTGAAGCTGCTCCAGATCGGCAGCCGTTCGCGCGATGAGACCAAGATTGACGCCTTCCTTGGCCAAAACTTCAGCGATCGCTCTGCCGATGCCCTTGCCTGCACCGGTAATGACCGCAGTTTTGTTCTTAAGTTCCATGAAAATATGCCTCCTGATTACAAGGGATTTAGTATGAATGGGTTATTCTTCTGCGGATACCTGCACCATTAGCTCATAGGTGTCCAGGGAAGCGCCAAGAATGGCCTCGTTTTTGCCCCGCCCCTGGTGTGCCGCACGAAAAGCATCGCTTGACGTCCAATTGCGGAAAGACTGCTCATTCTCCCACATGGTGCATACCTTCAGCTCTTCCTGATCCTTATTGACACCATGCCACACTTCGAGACGCACAAAGCCCGGCATTTCCTGTACGCCCTGCCCCTCGGCAAATCGCTTGGCCAGCTCTTGGCCAGCCCCTTCCTTGACTTTGATCGTATTGGTCACAACGAACATCGTGATTCTCCTCCCCGGGTAAGGTCCGCTTCAGCGGTAATGCACATGACAAGTCTATTATAACGATTCCTGTCCGGCGAAAACAAACAGCGGTGGGGAGGGACTGTTGCAAATAAACTGAACATATCTCGCAAGAGTCATCTAAGCATAACAAGCGAAAGTTTTGAAATCCCTCAGGACTTCAATTTGCATACGTATCGCCCGCTGGGTGAGTCTTCAAATATTCTATGGCATTGTAAATTTCTTCAGCGGCTTCCGCCCGTGTAATGTTCTTTTTTGGATGGAACGAGCCGTCTGCATCCAGCTTAATGACACCATAGGCAAGCCCACGTTGAATAGCGCCGGAATATTCGACCTTCAGTTGCTCCTGATCCCGAATCTCCACAATAACCGGTTTGATCAATGGCAGCTTCCCATGTGCCTCCATCGCCAGAATCAGCTCGGCTGTGAACGCTTCACGTGTCATCTGGGCATCGGGATCCAGGTCCTTATCGAGCGGAACCCCGTTAGCTCCGGCAGTAATCAACGCATTTGCATACCATGCATTGTCATCGGCTTTTGAAAAATAATTCGTAGCTTTAGGTTCGACCAGGAATCTGATGCCATCCAAATTGAGTCCAAACGCATTCACAATAAGTTGAACGCTTTGTGCAGCGGAGAGGGTGGTCTGTGGAGCAAACAACTCAGATGTGACCCCTGATACGATATCTCTTTGTTGCAGGCTGATAATTTTGTCCTTTGAAGAAATATTGTCTAAATCTGTAAAGGAGCTTGAAGCAGCAAAGCTTTGTCCCAATAAAGCCGTAGAAATTAAAGCTGCCGTTGCAGATACTGTAATTTTATGTATTATTCTCACTGCATTCACCTCATAACATAGTGTTAAGAACTAGGTTCTTGCTACCCTAAACGGCTAGAGATTTGAAAAGGTTGCATGAAATTGGACAAATGCATCGAACCAGCTGGTTCGATCAGCCTGTTGAGAAACTCTCAACAGGCATTTCTTCGTATTCATTATTTACCTGTTCAACCTGAGCAGAGGGCGACTACCCTTGTGATATCAGGGCAGGCTGAATTGGGCTTACTGTTCTGGATTTAAAGGAGTTAAATCCTTCATGGCGGGTCCTTCAATTACTTTGCCGTCAAAGTTAAAACGAGAGCCGTGACAAGGGCAGTCCCAGGAGCGCTCGCCGGCGTTCCACTCCAATTCACAGCCCATATGGGTGCAGGTGGTATCCACCACATGCAGGCGGTCTTCCTCATCTCTGTATGCCCCGGCCCGTTTTCCGTTGAGGCCCACTACGGCTCCTTCGTTCTTTTGCAGATCTTCGATATTTTTGTTCCCGAGGCTCATTTTGCCAGTGATCAGCTCTTTGGCTACATTGGCATTTTCGGATACCAGTGTCGTGACACTTGTAGTTCCCTTGAAACGGGATGGTGTGAATACATCTTTATATGGGGTCTCTCTGCCAAGAATTTGCGACGATATCATCTGTCCGGCCAGTGTTCCCGAAGTCATGCCCCATTTGGCAAAGCCGGTTGCGACCCAGATGTTCTCCTTGTCCTCTGTAATCTGTCCGATATAAGGGACATTGTCCAGCGTGATCAGGTCCTGTGCCGACCAGCGGAATAAAATTTTGCGGATGCCGAGCAGCCCCCCGGCATATTGCTCCAGCTGTTCATAATAGGAGAGCGTGCAGCCGCCTTGTCCTGTCTTGTGGCCTCCTCCGCCAACAATCACCAATTGCTCGTCATTGTGCATCACCGAACGGAAGGAGCGTTTGGGCTCGTCCATGGAAATGAACATACCGCCCTCGTACGTCGTCTCCGGTTTGATCGCAATGGCATAGGAGCGGCTGGGATGGAGGCGGGCAAAATACATTCCCGGATCATAGAACGGAAAATGAGTAGCCACCACAAGATGGTCGCAAGTGATGGTATGCTGGTCCTGGGTGCTGAGCCGGATAGGAGTGCCTTCCTGTACTTCTGCCACGGTTGTATGCTCGTAGATGGTCACCCCCATACGAACGAGCTCATTAAGTATGAATTTAAGGTACGACAGGGGATGGAACTGCGCCTGCTCTTTCAGGCGAATTGCCCCGCATGTGGTGATGGGAAGCGGAATACGTTCCACCCATTCCCCGGGAATACGCAGCTTTTCGTAGGCTTCGAATTCCTTTTTCAGCGTCTGCAGTGAGCTCTCGGCTTGGCCGTATACATACGCCGCTTCTTCTGTGAGCTGGCAGTCGATGCCGTGATCCCGCACCAGCTCCCTGATGAAGCGGAGCGCTCCTTCATTGGCCTCATAGTAAAGCCGGGCCTGCTCTTCGCCGAAGGTGCTGATCAGCTTGTCGTAAATCAGTTCATGCTGAGCTGTGATTTTGGCAGTGGTATTTCCGGTTGTCCCGTCCAGGATTTTTCGGGCTTCAAGTACGGTTACCCGCAGGCCTTCCTTGGCCAGCAGAAACGCGGTGGTCAACCCGGAGATCCCGGCGCCGACAACGGCGACATCCACGCTGACATCTTCAGCAAGGGGAGGGAACTCTGGTAACGGAGTAGTGGCGTGCCAAATGGATTCGGAATATGGGGGGAGCTCTGTGGAAGTTCGCTTGTTTTCGTTCATTAAAATCGTTCCTCCTGTAAAGGTTCTTTCTTAATGATTACCACTTCTTAACAGGATGAAACTCTCTGGTTCCTTTAATTCGCGGTTTGCGCGAAATATGAAAGGCTTTATACACAGAAATCCCTTTAAGCTCGGGCAACGGTGCTCTGGCGATCAGCACCAATTTGCCGTCTTAAAGGGTAGGGTATCGTAAGAAAAACTACCGCTAAATGCGGTCCAGAACACCCGTCCTATTTAAAAATGCCAAACAAAAAAATCCCTCGTTAGGATGAGGGATTTAGTTTCATTTTGGCTTGAAGTCTTGTTGTTCTTTGAACAAGTAGATCAACAACATTGTCGGTTTCTTCTTTCCATTCCGAAATCTGTTCGACTCGCTTGTCGATTCGTTCCAGCGTTGCAATCAGATCATCATGCTGGTGCGCTTCAATTCGGTTGACGGTTCCTTTAATGCTCGAAATGTCAACTTCCATACGTCCCATTTTTGTTTCCATGCTGTCTGTTCTTGAATCTATGCTGTCTATTCTTGAATCTATGCTGTCTATTCTAGACTCCATGTTGCCCATTCTAGACTCCATGTTGCCCATTCTAGACTCCATGTTGCCCATTCTAGACTCAATGCTGTCCATTCTAGACTCAATGCTGTCCATTCGCTCAATCATTTGAGACATTTGATTCTGTATCCCGCTCATTTGCGTCTGCATTTGACTGAGTATATCAAGTACCTTTTCGTCCAAGGATATCACCTCGCTTCATTATAACACCGCATATATAGCTAAACAACGACATATTCAAATCACACACCCTTGGCTATAGCTATCTTTTCGTCGTCTTTCAACCACAATGCTTGACTAAAGAAGTAGGGTAGGGGCTTCCAATCTCAGCAAGTAAGGAGGAGAATAAACAGTAACCGTGCAGCATACCGCGCAAAAAGTAGATTTCTTTTATCTCTTCCTGAACCAGGCCGTACAGCCCGTCCATTTCATGCAAAAAACCAATGCAACGTGTTGCGCGGTTATCTACTGCCTTTTGATGTATCTTCTTATGTAGCTGGTTGATGCACATTTGTTCCCGGAGGATCGCTTCTTTCTCTGTTGGGTGTAAATCACGCCTGTAAAGCTCTGTATGCCCGTATTCAAACAGGTGGGGATGAACAGATTCCTTGGGCGAACCATTGATCACCGATTCCCCTTGGATTGCAAGAGAATAAGCGAACGCCATTCCACGGCGAAAGAATATCTCACGGTGAAGGTCTTGCCGCCTTGTATAAGCATCTTCCAGTTCAATGAGTGTAGACTGAATTCCACTGTCAGCATGAAGCGTTCCTTCAATAAGCTTTGCCATATGTCTGGCCATTTGCTCCTGAATCCTCAAGCGTTCATCTTCAATGCTTTCGTCATGAATATTCAACCAATCGAGCACGTATTGTGCTATGAAGCTCACCGTATATCCTCTCCTTGAATCCTTTATTGGATTGTCATATATTTATAGGAAAATTCGGGTTCCGCTTTCAATTGTTAATTAGGTTTTCAAAGAGCAATGGCATTTGGTACTATTAAAAGCGAGTAAGAAAGTGCCTACATAATCAATCATACTATCTTATGACAGTGAAATCAAGAACAATTTCCGTCTTTTGACAGTAAAAATAAGAAAGGTTTGAAATTATGAGCATTGAGCATGAAAGTCTGAATACAATTGGTGAGCGAATTCACCTTTTACGAAAAGCGAAAAAGGTATCAATGGACGTGCTGGGGAAGGCTATCGGTACGAACTCTGGAAACATTAGTGATTGGGAGAACGATAAAAAGCAGCCAAGTGCAAAATTTTTAATAGCTTTGTCCGACTACTTTGGCGTAACCGCTGATTATATCTTAAAGGGTACGGGAGCGAGTCATAATAAGAGTCCAATGCCAATTACCTTAAAAGAAACCGCGTGGTTGATCAATGAATGTATAATGAACGACGTTATTGTAATGGTTGAAATTATGAATTACGGATTATTTTCTTTTGAACTTTACACAAGGGTCTATGGGGCCAAAGTAAGAAATATGGATGTGGTTCTTTCACTATTTCATGGGCAGGATATTGAACAAGCCTCCAGAGACGGAGAGAGTGTCGAGCTATTAAGCCTAAAAGCAACGGATGCAGAATTATATGCAAAACTTTCTCATATGGATGGTGACTGTGTTCATATTGATACTGTAAATAGCTGTTTCCTGGAGGGGGAAGAGAGGAGTAGAAACCGTACCTTCAGGCTAACCCTAAAATGCAGCCACGTGTTCTTTTTAGAAAAGTACGAAGAAATCCGCAAATGAACATAAAAAATATGCCTGTTGAGGGAGGCTCAACAGGCTGACTGCTAAACGCGATCTGTCTCCTTTGCAGTTGCGTCAATAGACGTTTTTCTTATCGTAATTTTGTTGGTTGGCACATATTCGGGCTGCGCTGCCTGGGTGCTGTGATTCAACACGGCGACGGCTTTTCTGGCAGTGTCCGTAACGGTATGCAGAATTTGGCCGACATCCTGTGCGGAGTTGACAATGGCATCGATGGCCCGGATTTTGTCTTTGACCTGGGCGGCAATATCGTTTGCATGCCCGAGCACGCTGCCCGCCTCGCTGCCTAGATCCCTGACGGCCTCGCGCGCTTCGGCCAGCGCTTTGTTCGCTTCGTCCAGGGTGGCCATCGCTTTGCGCAGCAGTATGATGATGCTGACGACAAGCCCGATAAACGCAACGGCGATCAGGAAAACACTGAATTCAACCGACATACATCATCCTCCTTCTGCTACCATGGTATGTACAAGTTCATTGGCTTTATGCCTAATCTTTGCATGGTATTCGCAGCAGGAAGATACAGACCAGCAAGCAGACCAAGCTGCAGTCCAAGCTATAGAGGCGCCAGCTGCCAATCGATCACCCGGCCGGCCGCCAGGCTCCTGGGAACATCGACAAGCCTCTGGTTACGGCTTCCCCGGAAGGGGAGGGAGACGTCCTTCTCTTCTGCGATAAAGGGACCGTCCACGATGACGTCGCACAGTCTGGCAAGCTCAAGCATGGACGAGTCCTGGATCAGCGCTCCGAACGTAAAGCCTGTGTACGCCCAGACCGTATGGGCGGGGCAGGCGGCTCTGTAGGCCTGTACGAACGGGATGCATTCCACCGCCGAGAAGAAGGGATCACCGCCGCACAGCGTAAGCCCGTCCAGCAGCGGATTGGCCGACGCTTCGCGGATCACGGCCTGCTGCAGCTCCCGTGTAAAGGTATCCCCCGCGCGGAAGCTCCAGGAAGCGGGGTTAAAGCAGCCGGGGCAGGCATGGCGGCAGCCGCTGATGAATACGACGGCACGCAGGCCGCTTCCTTCATTCAGCGATTCGGGAATATAACCGCACCAATTCAACGATGCTTCACCCGGTCCCGAACCTCCGCCTGCTTGGCCGCATTAAAGCGGACGGTATAATCTCCGGTCAGGTAACCTGTGACGCGGCGCAGCCGCTGAAAGTGGGTGTCCCGCTCATCCGTGCCGCATTGCGGGCACTCGCTGCCAATGATGCCCTCATATCCGCAATCCGGACAGCGGTCAATCGGGTGATTGATGGAGAAATACCCAATATTCTGGGACAAGGCGTACTGCACGATGGTCCGGAACGCATCCGGGTTGCTGCGGGCATTGCCGTCCAGTTCAACATAGGAGATGGCGCCCGCATTGCAATAAGCATGGAAAGGCGCCTCGAGATCAATCTTGCGTGCTGCCGCCACCTTGTAATACACGGGAATATGGAAGGAATTCGTGTAATATTCGCGGTCCGTAACCCCTTCAATCTGTCCAAATTCCGCGGCGTCCAGCTTCGTGAATTTGCCTGCCAGCCCCTCGGCAGGTGTCGCAAACAAGGTGATGTTCAGGTCATGTGTTTCGCTCATCCGGTCACAGAAGGTGCGCATGGCGGCAATGACCCGCTGTGCTTCCCTGTGTACGACATCGCTCTCCCCGTGATGCTTGCCGTACATCGCTTTCATGCATTCTGCCATCCCGATAAATCCGATCGCCAATGTACCGTGCTTCAGCAGACGGCCGACCTCTTCCTCGGGCGACAGCTGGCTTCCGCCTTCCCATACATCCTCCCTCATCATGAAATCGGAGGCCTTCGCAGGCTGATGTGCCTGAATGCGATAACGGTGGATCAGCCCCTCCAGGGCAATGTTCATGCTCTTCTCCAGCTTGGCATAGAATCCCTTGATATCCGGGTGATTGCGGCTCCCTCTGCAAATCCCGTGCTCAATGCCGATGCGTGGCAGGTTAATCGTATTGAAGGACAGATTTCCTTTCCCGCTCTGGCGGTTTCTGCCGAACCGGTCGCCGATGGTGCGGGTGCGGCAGCCCATGGTGGCTATAATCGTATCCGGGTCGTTTTCGCGGTAATACGGCAGATTAAAAGAAGCGTCCACGTTGACGAAGTTCGGGTACAGGCGCTTGCTGGAGCATTCGACGGCCAGCAGGAACAAGTCGTAGTTAGGATCGCCGTGCTTTTGGTTGATCCCCTGCTTGCACTGGAAAATATGCTGCGGAAACACCGGCGTCTCGCCCGCGCCCAGCCCGCTGATCGTTGCTTCCAGCAGCGCGCGTGCTACAAGCCTTCCTTCGGGTGAAGTGCACATGCCGTAATTGAGCGAGGTGAAAGGAATCTGACCTCCGGCCCGGCTGCTCATCGTATTCAGGTTGTGTATGAGGGACTCCGCCGCCTGGCGCGTTTCTGTTCCCGTCTCTTCCATAGCGAACGCGTAGGAGCGTGGGCATGCTTGCCGGGCCGTTTCACTTTCCATATGTATTTGCTCATAGTCAAGCGAGGCTGGCTCTGCGAAAAGCCGCTGTCCCTTGCTAAAGTGTCTTCGGAAAGAACGAGCTACATAGGGGGCAAGGTCCCAGTCGATCTTATTGGCGGACACGCCGCCAAATTGGCTGTTTTGCTGCGCCTGAAAAATGATGGCCACAAGCGCCATGGCGGACATGATGGTCTGGGGTGTCCGTACCGACCCGTTGCCGGTATTAAATCCTCTTTCCAGCAGCCTGTTAAAGGGAATAAAGATACAGTTGGTCGTGCCAAGCGCATACTGGTCCAGATCGTGGACATAGACGTATCCCTGATCTACCGCCTGCTTGAGCTCCCCTGGGAGAATGAATTCCCTGGCATACCATTTGGCGTATTCCGATCCCAGCCTGCTCATTTTGCCGCTGAAGGATTCTCCGTTCAGATTGGCATTTTCGCGCAAAATGTCGGGATCACTCGCTCCGATCACCCGATCACCGATGGCATGGACGTTGGGGTCTGACAGCATATTCATCATTTGTTCCTCCATATTTCACAATATATAGATCACATTTCCCTTATTTTAGCTATATATTGTATTTGGTTATGTGATGTTAATCACATTAAGCTTGTCGTTAAATGAAAGCGTGGAATTTCAAGTGTCGTAAATGCCCGTATTTTAGAAAGCGTTTTCCTTGAACTTGGAGCTGTCTTCACGTACAATGCAGACAACGGATTTTACATTTAGGGGTGCCATTATTGTGACTATGGAGAAAAAAGCGCGGACGGCTACGCCCAAGTGGCTTGGCGTAGCCGTTCAGGCGCTCTTATATCTGAATAGAGAAGACGGAAAGCTGCTATCAAGCGGGGAAATCGCAGGGGCCATCGGAAGCGAGGTGACGCTTGTGAGACGGGTTCTGACACGGCTTGTACAAGCGGAAATCGTTACTGCCAGAGAAGGAAGAGAGGGTGGTTACATGCTCGCCAGGTCCCCTGATGAGGTCACCCTGGCTGATATTTACCGGGCTGTGGAAATTTGCGATCCCATCTGTCCGGGGATTCTCCCCAAGCCGGAGCATAATGAATTTTGTACGGATGTTGCTGCCGCCGTCTCGGAAGTTATTGAAGCAACCGAGAAGCAGATGCTGGAGCTGTGGGATGCTCATACGCTGGCGTCCCTTGCCAGCCGCTGTGAACAGGATTGATCGCTGTGTGGGGCAGGTTCCATTCGTGGAGTATGATTATGAACAGACCAGGCCGGCTGCCGGTCGAGGATTGAAAAAAAGCTGTGATCCATTGCTGCTGCAGGGGTCGCGGCTTTTTCTATTTTCACTCCTGAAAAAAGCATAATTGAGCATAAATTGTACATACTCCAGGTATATCCAATCCGGAGGGGATAACGCCATGATACGCTTTCGTTCGAAAAAACCGATACGACGAACCGGGGGCAGTACTCCACCGTCTCCCAAGCCGGTCGATGAAAAGCTTACCTGGGACCTGGAAGCGAACCTGGAGCATTTTCAGAAGCTGACCGGGGGCAGCCCTGACTTTATTGTCCGTAAATTTTATACCGGAATTGAACACCCCGTTAAGACAGCCATTGCCTATCTGGACAGCATGGTGAATACCGACGCCGTCAACAATCTGGTGATGCGTTCGCTGCTAGGGGAGCCGGCAAGAGAAGCTACCGCCAATGAACCGACAGCTGAGGGCATATTCCGTCTGCTGCAGGAACGGGCTTTGACAGTGGGGGAAATCAAGGGGTACCAGGAATGGAAGATCATGATGGCCGCGCTGCTGTCCGGGGATACGCTCATCTTCGTGGACGGCTGCGAGCGGGTCATCGGCTGCAGCACACGTGGGGGGGAGAGCAGGGCAGTCAGCGAGCCTACTACGCAGAATGTGGTGAGAGGCCCCAAAGACGCCTTTGTCGAATCCCTGTTCACGAATGTTGCTCTGATCCGGCGGCGGATTAAGAGCACTGATCTTGCACTGGAAGTGCTCCAGATTGGTGAAACCACTTTAACGAACGTTGCCTTGCTGTATATGAAAACCATTGCGGATGAAAATACGGTCGATGAAGTCAGACGGCGGGTGAACGACATTAATATCGACGCCATCTTTGAATCAGGCATGGTAGAGGAATTGGTCCAGGATCGCAGGCTGACTCCTTTTCCAACCATTTATAATTCGGAGCGTCCGGATACTGTGGCCAGCAACCTGCTGGAGGGAAGGATTGGCCTTATCATCGACGGTTCGCCTTTTGTTCTGATGATGCCTGCAGTGTTTGCCAATTTCTTTCAAAGCTCCGCCGATTACGCAGAGCGGTATGATTTGGCTACAGCGCTCCGGCTGCTGCGGTATGTTTGCTTTATCATCCTGGTTCTCGGTCCCTCGATATATATCGCGTTTACAACCTTTCATTACGAAATGATTCCCACCCCTCTCCTGATCAGCATTCTTGCCCAGCGGGAGACGGTGCCATTTCCAGCATTTTTGGAAGCTGTACTGCTGGAATCCACCTTTGAAATCATGAGGGAGGCGGGTATTCGCATGCCCCGCTTAGTGGGCCAGACGGTGTCGATCGCGGGGGCGGTGGTCCTGGGACAGGCGGCGGTGCAGGCCGGGATCGTGACTCCTCTGCTGACCATCGTCGTAGCAATCACCGGTATTGCCAGCTTTGCCATCCCTTCTTATAACATGGCTAATTCGGGCCGGCTATTCCGTTTCGGGTTTATGGTCCTCGCCGCTTTGTTTGGGCTGTACGGTCTTGCGTTGGGATTGATTACGCTGGTTGCCCATTTGACGAGCCTCAAGTCTTTTGGCGTGAATTATATGAGCCCGTTCAGCCCTTTTGACCTGAACAGCCTGAAAGATACGATACTCCGTCTCCCCGCATGGAAAGTGAAGAAACGTCCGCTCATGACAAGCAGTAAAAACATGCGTCGTGCCCGGGGCGGCCCCCCGTCAGCCGAGGGTCAGGAATCATAGCGGGATACAGGCAGGAGGAATTGAAAGATGGGCGATATCACAGGTGGAAATACCGATCCATGCCGGAGGCTTGTCGGCTTGTTCCTCTGCATCGGCATATTGCTGCTCCTCACCGGCTGCTGGGACTCGAGGGAGCTGAATCAGCGCGCGGTTATCGCGGCTATGGGCATTGATAAAGGAGACGTACACCGCTATGAAGTTTCCTTCCAAGTGATCGTGGCTGACGAGATCGCGGGGGAGAAGGCAAGAGGGGCTGCACCGGTCGTGCTTTACCGCGAGGAAGGGGATACCATTTTTGAGGCCGTTCGGAAAGCGTCACGGAAGGTGTCCAGGCAGATTTCCTTATCCCATGTCAGGGCGGTTGTCATCAGTGAGGAAATGGCCAGGAAAGGGATCAGTCACCTGGTCGACTTCCTTGAAAGGGATGCTGAAACCCGCCTGACCATAGAAATGTACATTGCCCGCGGGCACCTTGCCCGAGAGGTGCTGTCGACCATGACCTCAGTCGGCCGTATTCCGGCTAATGATATTACCGGCAAGCAGCAAATGTCGATGCGGATGTACGGCGAAACATATACATCCCAGATCGATCAGGTGATTCGGGATCTGTCCGGCCATGGAAAGGGCCCCGTCATTCCGGGACTCAGGGTGTCGGGCGACATGAAGAAGGCTCCCACAAAGGATAATGTGGACAGCATCGAGCCCAAAGCCGTCATGTATATTCAAGGGAGCGCCATTTTTCAGGGAGACAAGCTGGTGGGATGGATGGATGGAAGAGAAGCGATCGGATTGTCTATTCTCCACAATAAACTGCAAAGCAGCGTCACACCTCTGCCATATGATGACAGACCTGAAGCCGTCACCATTGAAACGATATTTTTAAAAAGCAGGACACTTGTTTCTTTGGAGAAGGGAGAGCCGGTTTTCACCATTGAGGTAGACCAGAATGGGGCCGCGGGGGAAGTCGATCTCCCCCTGAACCTGAATTCAAGCCGTGTGATCGAAAAGATGCAGAGGAAATGGAGTGCGGAAACGGCGGATTATGTAAGGCATGCGGTCCGTGCGGCCCAAGCGGCTAAGACGGATGTTCTCGGCTTCGGAAGGGTCGTTGAACGGAAATACCCGCAGCAGTGGAAAAAGCTGTCCGAAAAGTGGGGCAAGGAATTTCCTGAATGCACGGTACACATCCGTGTAACTTCCGTCATTAAGAACACCCAGACCCGGAAAAATCCGTACTTAACACACTAGAGGAAGGTGGAGCGAACACGTGAAGCAAGCTCGTATGGGAGCTGTCGCCATGAGTTCCTTGATGGTGCTTTTTCAGTTGGGGAGCGCACTGGTTGTCAATCCGGCAGCAAAAGCCGGGAGGGATGCTTGGATATCCACACTGATCGGCGTGGCGGCGGGCATGCTGTTATTTCTGTGTTACAGCAGTCTACACAAGCGTTTTCCGGACATGACGCTTCCGGGGTATTCCAGCGCGCTGCTGGGCAGGCTGGCCGGTAAAGCGGTCGGCATGGCATATGTGCTGTTTTTTATGTATGCAGCGACCCGCGATCTGCGGGTCGGCGCTTTTTTAATTGATAATATAGCCTTGCGGTATACGCCTACACTGATTGTTCAACTGCTGATGATACTAGCCGTGATCTATGTTTTGTACTTGGGGATTGAGGTGGTTGGGCATACGGCTGTGATTTATTGGGGAATCTCCATATTTCTTATATTTTCCAATATCGTGCTTATTTTTGCTTCGGGCATTGTGGAATGGGGCAATCTTCTGCCTGTGGCGGAGGGCGGCTGGAGAGTGATAGCCGAGACAGGCTTTACCTCGGCTTTTATGTTCCCCTTCGGAGAGATGGTTAGCTTCACGATGCTGCTCCCTCTGTTAAAACGGAAATACAATGCGACCGGTGTCGGTATCTCATCGTTGTTCGTCGGAGGAGGGCTGCTTGTCTTATCTTCCCTGTTAACCGTATCATCACTCGGCAGGGAAGTGTTTGAGAGGGCAGCTTTTCCCCTGCTGAACACGATCGGAAAAGTTGAACTATCCGAGCTGATCAACCGGGTGGACGTGATGGTGGTGATGTCCATTATTATTGGCGTATTTTTCAGGGTCGCCGTTCTGTTTTACGCTGCGCTCAAGTCGGCTGAGGAAGTGCTGCAAATTGCTCATGGCAAGCTGATGGTGCCATTCAGCCTGATATTGCTGCTGTCAGCCTCACTGGTAGCCCCCAATTGGGAAGAGCATTTGCGGGAAGGAAGCTTTATGGTGAAGACTGTATTTCCGTTGTTTGCAGTGGTACTGCCGGTGCTGCTGCTGATTATCGCTGCAATCAGACAAAAAACAGGGAGTAAGGTGGGATGAAAGTGAATATGCCCCGGATCAGCAGCGGGCAAATGTTTGCCCTGATGGTACACTTTATATTGGGAACATCAGAATTTGTAAGTCTCGGTGCAGAGGCTGAAAGAGATGCATGGCTTTCCGACCTGATCGGGATGGCAGGCGGCTTGCTGCTGTTCCTTCTGTACTATTATCCATCTTTTCTCTTTCCACGGATGACGTTAATCGAATATTCCCGCCAGCTTTTGGGCAAAGGACTCGGATCGGCAACGGGATTCCTGTACAGCATGTATTTTCTGTATGTTGCCGCTGTGAATTTACGTGACGGTGTTGAACTGGTCAATATCAACATGCTGACTGCCACACCGAAAACAGTCATTGCTCTCCTCATGACTCTATGCATGATGTATGTTACAAGCCTGGGCGCCGAAGTGCTGGCGCGAACGGCGCTGATTTTCTGGTTTGCCATTACTGTTGTTATTTTGACGATGAACTCTTTATTGCTTATATCAGGGAGCCTGGAATTTGACCGCCTGCTGCCGATACTCAGTAATGGATGGCAGCCTGTACTTGACAGTGTTCTTCGCGAGACGCTGATGTTCCCATATGGGGAAATGATCTGTATCATGATGCTGATGCCTTTTCTGAAGACTCCTGAGAAAGGGCTTCCCGTCGGCATAGCCGCAATCTTGACAGGGGGAGTTCTGCTTATTCAGGCGATGGCGCTGAACATAGCTTCACTTGGCCCTGAGATAGCAACACGTTCTGTCTTTCCGCTTGTCATTATGATGGGCAAGATCCAGCTTTCCGAATTATTCACCAGAATGGACATTTTCGCATTGACGCCTATGATCATTGTAGCTTTTATTAAAGTGACCATCCTTTTTTATGCCGCACTGCTCGGGTTGTCCGACATTTTTCGGATCGAATTCCGCAAGCTTGTTCTCCCCATGGGATGCATCCTCCTGGTGTGGTCGGTTCTGTTGGCCCCTTCGCTTATGCAGCATCTGGAATTTGGGGCCAAGCTAATATTATTTATACACCCCCTATTTGTTGTAGCCATCCCTCTGCTGCTTGCGTCCTCCGCCTTCTTCCACAGACGCAGAGGCGGGGTCCGGGGCTTCCACAAAACGGACCCACAATCTGAATAGTTTGCCGAACATCCGGCCAAGCTGTTTTCTCAGTGCCATAACGAACACGGCCAGCGTCATGCCTGCAATGACGACATATTCAGACGGCCTCATCACAGCTAAAGTTGAAAGCATGGGCTGCCAGGGATTTTTTACGCCGTACAGCCAATCCAGCAGGCCGTTGGTGCCGATCATCAGGATGAAGAAAACTATAAACAGAACCAGTTCTTTCATACAGCATCCTCCGATCACGTATTGTGATGCTATCAGTTTGATTAAAAAAAGGGATGTTTATCCCTGTATTGACGAATTGTAGATTAAGATTTATACTAGGTCTAAAGATAAACGATAATGATTCTAATCTTATATCGATTTTAATAAAATGACTTTGTGATATAAAAGGGAGATGCACGGGATGAGATCTCTGAATTTAACCTCACAGCGGCAGGCTGTGTATGATGTGGTGCGTGAATCCAATGATCACCCCACAGCGGCGGACGTCATGAACAGGCTGATGGAGCGGGGCTACAATCTGGCCTACGGTACAGTGTACAACTCGTTACGTTATCTGACAGATAAAGAGCTGATCCGCGAACTGAAGCTGGGAGAGGCGGCCAGCCGCTATGACGGGCGTATGGATGATCATCAGCATGTCATCTGTCAGGTGTGCGGACGGGTGGATGAGGTGATGAGCGGAGTTCCGTCGGAATGGACGAAGGAAGTTATGGCAGAAACGGGGTATGATATTGCTCATGCCCACGTCGTATTCGGAGGTGTGTGTCCGGAATGTCTAAGCAAACGAACCAGGTAAGCCAAGCGGTTGCGAGAGTCCGGCTTCCGCGGACAGTACGGGCGCGTTTCGCCCCGACGGCGCCGATGCCGGCTAATGAGCCTTTGTTCTGTACGACTACACGGCGGATTGCACTGGTCAGTGCAGTTCCGGGTGTTGTGCAGACATGGGTGCGGATGCTGACGGATGCCTGCTATGATGTCATGGCGTTTCATCGCTGGAGCCCAGAACTGCGGGAGCAGCTGAATCCGGATCTGATTCTTTTTGATGCTACCATCTTTGAGGATGAGCTGGCGCTGAAGCGGTGGCATGAGTCTCTCGATAAGGGGACAGAACCGCGCTTATATCTGATAAATGATGCTCTGATGGAAGCCGCCAGCCGGCTGCTGCCTCATGAAGAGATTATGAGCTGGCCTGTCGCTTCCGCCCGCCCGGTGCAGCGGATTGAGCGGATGCTTAGCGGGCGTTCCGCGCAGAAGAAGCCTGCTGCTTCCGGACAGCGCATCGTCTTTAAGGATATATGGATTGACCGCGGCAAAATGACGGTACATCAGGGGGAGCGCCTGCTTAGTCTGACCAAGACGGAATACGATTTGCTGCTTAAGCTGATTGAAGCCCAGGGCCGTGTATTATCCCGCGAGCAGATGATGCATGACATATGGGATACGGATTTTATCGGAGGCAGCAATGTGGTGGACGTGCATGTCAAAAGCCTCAGAAAGAAGCTGGGAGACAATGCGGCGGCACCCCGCTACATCACCACGGTAAGAGGCGTAGGTTATAGATTGGCTGATTAAAGTAACGGTGGATATTTTGGGATCACTCTAACGGGTGCCACAACCGCTATTGGCTCCAAGAACGTTGATTTCAAATTATAGCGGTTGCCATGTCGCTTATTTCGATTAATCCGGATGATTTCTCCTGAATTTTGGGAAATAACGTTGGTCACGACCGTTAGAATTAAGAAAAGGTCTTATTTTGTAAAATAGCAGCTGCTGCAACCGTTAGATTTCCGGCGGGCGTATGATCGGCCCGAAAACCTGAACTTTTGCGAAAATAAGAAAGGAACAGGGCTACAAGTTGTCTTTATGAAAGAGTTAATGCAACGTTAGGGCGTGAATAGGAGAATTTCTTCTA
Source organism: Paenibacillus jiangxiensis (assembly GCF_046098255.1). NCBI lineage: Bacteria > Bacillati > Bacillota > Bacilli > Caryophanales > Paenibacillaceae > Paenibacillus > Paenibacillus jiangxiensis. The sequence continues at coordinate 31,810 of NZ_JBJURI010000033.1, read as the reverse complement.
TTCTCGCCTTTTTTTAATTAGTAATCGGAAGGGATTAGCGATTTCTTTTTGTATTCTTAAGTAGGGGTATGCACGAAGCAGCGGAAGGGACGAAGCAATTTCCGAAAAAGCGGCAGCGTTCGCCTTTATCCCCAAATTTCTTCCACTGAAAAATAATTACGAAATTTGGGGATAACAGCGATTGGAGGAATGGTTCGTTCTCGGAGCGTCTCAACAGCTTTTGGCAGTTGACTTCCAGATCAGTCATCACTACAATGGGTAGTGTGAGAGGTGTGCAGGATGAGAAGACTGAACTTTAAGACCGGAGAGAGAGGGCTGAACCGCTTTTTCGGACCTCTGGAATCCCGCATCATGGATATTTTATGGGATAGGCCTGATCGGAGCATCAAGGAAGTGCAGACGCTGCTTGAGCATGACAAGGACATTAACTTTAATACGGTGATGACCGTCATGAACCGTTTGGTGGACAAAGGCGTGCTCAGCAAGAAGCTTCGCGGACGAACTTCGCTGTACTGTCCGGTGCAAAGCCGGGAGAAATTTATGGACGAGCAGTCGAAGGAGCTCAGCCATGAACTGGTAGAACAGTTCGGACCACTTGCGGTCAACCATATGATTGATGCCCTGGAAGAAGCTGATCCGGAGCTGATTGAGCGTCTTGAGCAAAAAATCAAACAATGGAAAAAGGAATTGTGAGCGATGTGGAAAACGCGATCCAAACTGCTGTTTACGGCCGGTGCGGGTATGTCCGGCATCATGCTTCTGCAGATGGGGATGTATGGCGGTCATATGGCCTTCGGCTGGGATTTGAACTTTAATGTTTTTCAAATCTGCAGGCAGCTGCTGCATGCCTTCGGCATCGATTATGTAGTTGACGGATTGACATGGCTGGTCGCGTTAACCTTCGCGGTGGCGGGGTGGCTTGCCGTACGTCAATGTGTAGCGACAAGGAGAGCATTCCTGCGGCTGGAAAGCATGCGCAATCTGCAACTGACAGAGGAATTGGGCGAAAGGTATGGCGAACTTGGAGGCCGCATTTGGGTGATTGAATATGACAAGCCCGCAGCCTTCACAATGGGGCTTCTTTCCCCGAAGATTGTACTGTCCTCCACACTGCTGGCGATGCTGGATCAGGAGGAAGAGGCAGCGGTCGTCTATCATGAAGCTTACCACCTGCGGCATTACGATCCTTTAAAAACATGGCTGCTGCAGCTATGCTCGTCCCTGTTGTTTTATATTCCCGTGCTGCGGCATATTCTGGAGCATTATAAGACAGCCCGCGAAATTCTAGCGGATAATGAAGCCATTCACCGTACCGGGACGCCGGCCGGACTCGGCAGCGCACTGCTGAAGCTGCTGCGCAACCCTTCACGGGGAGCTTCTTCCAGACCTGTGATGACAGCCGTCTGCTCATCCTTTGCGGAGACCTCGATTAATTACCGGATCTCACGCATTCTGGATCCGCAGCAGACACTGGCGCCCAAGCTGCCTTGGCGGCCTGTTATGACCTCTTTGTATGTATTGTCTCTGCTGTCCCTTCTATTCGCGCTTGCGCTTATATAGTCCGTGCGCGAATAGAAGATTATATATAAAGGAAAACAAAATTTTTTGGTTTATAACACTACATATCGTAGTGAATAAAAGGAGGAATAAATAATGAATCAAACGATGACAAGCATAGGGCTGCTGCTGTTGAGATGGATGACGGGTATCATTTTTATTGTTCATGGCACCCAGAAATTTCAGGGGCTTGGCGGGACGGCAGGGTTCTTCCAGAGCCTTGGCCTTCCAGGTTTGCTTGCTCCGGTCGTAGCCACGGTTGAGCTTGTTGGCGGTATTCTGCTCATTCTTGGCTTGGGGACACGTTTTGCCGGCGCGGCGTTGACGGCTGTTATGATCGGCGTGCTGCTGACAGCCAAGTTCGGGCAAGGATATATGGCGATGGAATTCGATCTGATCGTTTTGTTCGCTTCTCTGCAGCAGGTATTTACGGGAGCAGGAGCTTACTCAGTGGATGCGGCCATTGCACGCAAACGTTCCGGGTCCAACCGCACCCAAACCGCTTAATTTCAGACGAGCTTACGCACACTTCGTGAAAAAGGACTGACCAGGCAAAAAATTGCCCTGTTCAGTCCTTTTTTACATATTATCTGTGAAGTCGAGAACCTTCCCGTCTACCATGATCGAGATGTTAATACAAGCAAGAACATCCTTGCTGAAGGAAAAACTCGTGTCTGCATCGATGCGATAATCACAGGAACTGCAGGAAATGCGGGAATCACAACAGGTGAAGAACAGGGGAGCCAGATCCTGTTCTTCACCTTTTTTATAAACAAAGCAGGTAATGGATGGGCAGTCCGGGTTTTTGGAAGTGATTTTGTAGATAGGGGATATGCACGCAGCAGCGGAGAGAACGAAGCAATTCCGGAAAAGCGGAGCGCTCGCCTTTGACCCCGAATTTCTTCCGATTAAAAAACAATTTGAAATTCGGGGTCAACAGCGATTGTAGGAATGCTTCGTTCTCGGAGCGCCTCACAACATACGAAGAGCGCCTCAGAACATAAATGTACATAAATTTACCTGCCAAAACACATCCTAACCTGCAGAACCACATTCGGCCAAGCAAGGAGTTCTGGAGGAAGAGGGCAGATGAAAAAGATCAGATATCCCTGGAAGAGAAGTACGCCGCCTGAAGCAGACCGGAGCCGGAAAGCTCACCAAAAGCTGCCGGAAATTACCTGGCTCGATAAGCCTCTCAGTTCCAGCCTGGAGGACAATGAGAAGGCGATGAAGGACATTTTGCGCGATTGCTCCGATATCGTATTCCGGAAGCTGACCGTGGCGCCTGGCCGCAAAGGGCTGGTGGTCTATTTGGAGGGAACGGTCAAAACCGAGGATTTGGAGATGCACATGATCAAGCCCCTCATTCAGGCGCTGATTCAGACGAATGAAGGAACAGAGGTGCATCTGGAGCCGGTTGACGAAACGCGCATTTCACTCTCCCAGGTCAAATCAACGGATCAATTCCAGCAGGTTACGGAAGCTGTGTTGGATGCCAACGCTGTATTGTTTTTGGAGAATTCCACAAGGGCTTACCTGTTTAGCGTAAAAGGCGGTTCACGGCGCGGCGTGCAGGAGCCCGAGACCGAAGCCGTCATTCGCGGGCCCAGAGAGGGTTTTACCGAGACACTGCGGGTGAACACGGCATTGCTGCGCTTCAAGCTGAAAACACCAATGCATAAATTCTACAGCCTTAAAATGGGAGAACAGACCAAGACTAATGTCGTGCTCACCTACATCGAGGGAATTGCGAATGAACAGCTGATTGAAGATGTGAAAAAAAAGCTGCACGACATCAAAATCGATGCCGTGCTGGAGACGGGCTATATCGAAGAACTGATTGAAGACCACCCCTATTCGCCTTTTCCGCAAATGCAGTATACGGAACGTCCGGATACGGTGGTCGCCCAGCTGTTGGAGGGACACTTTGCCATCATGGTGGACGGCACTCCGTTTGTATTGATAGGTCCTGTAACGATGTGGCAGATGATGCAGGCCAGCGAGGACTATTATGAGCGCTTCTTTATCAGCAATATGGTGCGCTGGATCCGTTACTTTTTCCTGGCGATCGCCTTGTTCCTGCCTTCGCTTTATATTGCGGTGACCACCTTTCATCAGGACATGCTGCCAACAACCCTGATCCTGAGCATTGCCGCTGCCCGAGAATCCATTCCTTTTCCTGCGGTCGTCGAGGCCATGATGATGGAAATTTCTTTTGAAGCGCTGCGCGAGGCCGGCATCCGGCTGCCTAAGACCGTCGGACAGGCTGTCAGTATTCTCGGGGCGCTGGTGATTGGACAGGCAGCGGTACAGGCCGGCATTGTATCTGCGCCAGTGGTGATTATCGTATCGCTGACCGGTATCGCATCCTTTACGATTCCGCGCTTTAATTTTGCAATTACGGTCCGGATGCTGCGTTTTCCGCTTATGATCATGGCGGGGGTGCTCGGTTTGTTCGGTATTGTCATCGGCACAGTCCTGATCACCGTTCATTTAACCAGATTAACCTCCTTCGGCATGCCGTATCTGGCTGGTTACAGTCCGTACAGCTCCGAGGATCAGAAGGACATCCTGGTTCGTACACCATGGTGGAATATGGTTGGACGGCCCGCCTGGATGTCACATGATCGCCAGCGGCTTAAAAAGAACATGAACGGAGAAGACCTTGAGGAGAAGGAGTGGTAATCCATGAAGGCGGGAAAGGTGCTGCTCCTGCTCATTTGTTCATGCCTGCTCGGGGGCTGCTGGGACCGGAAAGAGGTGAATGATGTCGCATTTGTATTGGGAACGGCCGTAGATAAAGAAGGAGAGGAGTACCGGACAACACTGCAGATTGCTTTGCCCAGCCAGCTCAGTACCGCGGGCACTTCCGGAGGCGGGGGAGGTACCAGCGGGGACAGATCCTATTACCTGGAATCGAAGACGGGAACGACGATGCGGGAATCCAATGACAAGGAGCAGGAGAATACGTCAAGAAAACTGAACTATTCGCACCGGCGGACGCTGATTTTAGGAGCAGATTTGGCCAGGGAAGGAATTGCCCGGATGACCGATGTGCTGGCTCGTACCCCCGAGAACAGGCTTTCTTCTCTTATCGTGGTTGCCGAGGGGCGCGGGTCTGAAATTTTGGAGGCACAGGCACCGATTGAGCAGTACCCTGCCGAGATGGTCCGCGAACTGGCTTATACCTATATGAAGGAACCGCGCAATCTGAAGCTTCTTATCCATACGATGCTGAGCGAGGGTGTCGATCCCGTTGTGCCTGTTGTGGGGCTTGTCGACACGATGCCGCAAGGCGGGAAGGAAAATAAAAAAAATATCAAAATTAAAGGCCTGGCTGTATTTAAGGGCGACAAGGTATCCGGTACAGTGAGCCAGAGACTTGCCAGGGGGCTGCTGCTTGTCCTGGATCAGGCCAAGACTACGGAATACGTAATAAATCCGCCTGAAGGAGCAGGAAAGCTCACGCTGCTCTTGAACGAAACGGACGTTAAGGTCACACCTACCGTCCGGGGGGATGATATCCGGATGACGGTCGAATTGCTGATTAAGGGAGAATTGAGCGAAAACCAATCCTCTTATAACATGGCAATTCCCAAAAACATGAATTGGCTTGAACATGAAGCCGAGGATATGATCCGCCGAAGTGTTGAGGAAAGCATCAGGGTCGTACAGCGTGATTACGAGTCGGATGTTTTGGGGTTTGGGAGAGAAATAAAAACCAAAATGCCTAAGATATGGGATCAGGTGAGAGGCCGTTGGCGCGAATTGTACCCGGAAGTTGAAGTGGAGGTTCGCCCGAGAGTGCATGTCGAAAGCACCGGAGCCATCACAAAGCCCTTCGGGCTGAGAGAGGATCAACTACATGATTGAAAAGCTTGTCATTCCGCTGCTGCTGATCATCCTGCTGATGTATGTGCTTGACAGGAAAAAGCTGAAAAATTCTCCCGCTGTGAACCGCTGGTTTGCTTACATCCTGTACGCGCTCAGTTTTGCCATCTGGCTTTATGAAACAAGGGGAACAACGGCAATACATCCTTCGGTACTGCTGGCCAGGATGATTGATTCGTTGATCCCCCTGCCCTAGGTTTGTAAGTATAGTGGATTTTCGGCCGGGAAGGAGATGGATAAATGAAAAATTTTACAACAAGGCAGATGGTTTTTCTTGGAATTTTGATGGGGGTAACCATCACGCTGGTGCATGCGCCTGCCCAGGCCGCTGAAGCCGCCGGTCAGCATACTTTTCTCACTCCGCTCCCGGCCGCTTTGGTGCTGGCATTTTCTGTCTGGGTATTGAGCAGGATTCAAAGACGGTTTTCAGGCCATGACCTGTTTGGAGCCCTCATTACCCGGTTCCCTGTATTTGGGCGGCTGCTGGTGATCCTGTATTTCGTATTTAATCTGGTGGTGATGGCCAGAGATATGCGATTGCTGACCGATTATGTCGCGATTACGCTGCTGCCTTTGACACCGATTATCGCGACCGCGTTTTGTCTGCTGCTCACCATCATCTTTATGGTTCGGGGCGGGATTGTTACGCTGGTTGGTATGACTGAAATTTATATTCCGTTCCTGATCGCTACAGCCATTGTGATGCCGATTGTGCTGGGAAAAGCGATGGACTTTTCGCTGCTGCGTCCTATGTTCCATTTTCATTACAGTGATTTCATGCGCGGGAGCTGGAATTTATTGGCTTACATGGGGGATCTGGCGGTGCTGCCCTATGTGTTTCCCGGAAAAAACTACAGGATCCGCAGCGCGCTTGGCGGAGTACTGGGCTGCACGCTGCTGCTCATGATACTGCTGCTATTGCAGCAGACCGTGCTCGGCCCGCCCATTACTGCCCGTCTGTCCTTTCCGTCCTATGAAATTGCCCGGCAGATGCAAATTACGGATTTCCTGGACAGGTTCGATTTGCTGATTGGGGGAATGACACTCCCTACAATCATCATCAAAGTGGGCTTTGACCTGTATGTGCTGTGCAGTGCTTCAAGGCGTCTGCTGCCCTCCGTGAAGGGGGAGCTTACGGTTCTGCCGGTAGGAATTCTGGGTTTCGTGTGCACCTTCTGGTTTTTTGAGAATTTGCCGCAGGTTTTTGCTTTCAGCAAAGAATGGGCAGTGCTCGTACTGTTCTTCTATGTTTTGCTGCCGGTAGTGCTCCTTTTTATGCTGCATCCGAAGAAAGAAGGCCGAGCGGAAGGGGGGGCACAGCCGCAGCCTGGACAGTCATAGTCAAGCATCAACTCCCATGAGCAATTTACAGTTGCCTTTTTTGCGCCGGACTGTATACTTGTACCAAAACGTACCGAGCAGCAAGGGAGGAGCTTTATGGCATTGCGTATGGCAGGCAAGACCGTAGCGTTGGCAGGGCCGCGTAAATCTGAGGAAATGAAGTTATTGGTGGAGAAAATGGGGGGAACGGCGCTGCTGCGCCCGGCACAGGGGACCGTGCTCCTGGACGATGCCGAGCTCCGCGCAGGCATAGAATCATGGCTGAGCTCCCCTCCGGAATGGACCCTGCTGACGACAGGCATGGGGCTGGAGGCCCTGTATCAAATGGCTGAAGAAATGGAGGTTGCCGAGCGGTTGCACGAGCTGCTGGCATCATCACGTATTGCGGCGCGCGGTTACAAAACCGTGAATGCGCTCAAGAAACGCGGATTGACGCCGGTGGTACGCGACGATGACGGCAGCACAGCCGGGCTGATCCGTTCCTTTGCGCCCTATAACCTGAAAGGCAAAAAGGTGATTCTGCAGCTGCACGGCGATCCCGCCCCGCGTCTGGTCGGCTGGCTGCAGGAGCAGGGGGCCGATGTCCGGCAGCTGCTGCCTTACAAGCATGTGCCGCCGAAAACGGAGGATCTGGAAGACCTGATCAATGATATTACCCAGCGGAGGGTGGATGCCGTGGCGTTTACCAGCGGACCGCAAATCCGTTTTCTGGCCGAATATGCACGCAGCCGCGGCGTTATGGAAGACGTTCTCGCTGCATTCCGGAGTGACATCATTGCCGTTTCCGTCGGAAAAGTGACGGCACAAGCGATGCTGGAAGAAGGAATAGAACGCATTGTCATGCCGACCGAGGAGCGCATGGGCAGCATGATGGTGGAACTGGGGCGCTACTTCGAATCCGGGGGAATGGCGAACGGATACGGACTGGACAGGGCTGCGGCGGCAGACAAAGAACAATAACTGGAGGACCTCCCGAAAAGGCAACCCGGATACATCAGCATCCCGGTTTGCCTTTTTTGTCTTGCTTGCCAGGGCCACTTCCACATGAGCGGCAGCTGCTGACTCCTCAAGAACCTGTGGTATTCTTCTTTCCAATAACCGTAAGTTCTTAGTATGATACAACGAGACAGGTAGATTTCAGACAACAAAATGCCCTGAATATACAGAAAGAGGTGCTGAATGGTGAAGTCGATTTGTGTGTTTGCAGGCTCCAACGACGGGAAGGCTCCGGAATACAGGGAACAAGCTGCCCGGCTTGGAGAGCATATCGCCCGCTGCGGGCTGCGCCTGATCTATGGAGGCTCCAGCTTCGGACTGATGGGTACGGCCGCCAATGCCGCGCTAGCAAGCGGGGGACTGGTAACGGGCATCATGCCTACGCCGCTGTTCCGGCGGGAAATCGTGCACGAGGGGCTGACGGAGTTTATTGAAGTCAGAGACATGCATGAGCGCAAGGCGACGATGCATCGGTTGGCTGACGGCTTCATTGCGCTGCCGGGAGGGATCGGCACCTTTGAGGAATTATTCGAGGTGCTGTGCTGGGCTCAGATCGGCCTGCACAGCAAGCCTGTCGGACTTTTAAATGTAAACGGCTATTACAACCCGCTGATGGAATTAATCCGGCACAGCGTACAGGAGGGTTTTGCGGGCCGGACGCATCTGGATCTGATCATGCTTGAGGAGGATGCCGAAGCGCTGGTCAAGAGAATGTGTTCCTCTGGAGGGCTGTCCCTTCAGCAGACCGGAGATGCGGAAACGGTCTAATGTGGCTGGAATGACGAGTCGTGCTCCGTTTTTCATGCTTGCGCTTTCTGCAAAGGCAGGGTTATGATGGATTCACAATGGAATAAGCGACCAGGCAGGGTGCCTTTGCCGAGGGGCAAAGGGTAACAGGGAATCGGGTGCAAATCCCGAGCGGTCCCGCCACTGTATTGGGGAGGCTCTTCTTCAACATGTCACTCGAACCAGACCCGGGGAAGACGAAGAAGGCTGATGATCCAAAGCCAGGAGACCTACCCTGCCTGTATGCACCGTAATCCTTCGCGGAAAGGAGTGGTGTACGAAAATCAGTGGACGAGCCTATCGTGGTGGCTCCCTATATTCCGGAACGCTTTTCACCCGGGGAAGGAAAGAAGGTTAGACCCTTTCATCTCCCTGTTGACCGGGATACGGGCAAGCTATGCGTAACGGAGCCTTGTTTAAGGCTGCCCGGCTAACTTTAACTGAATTACGTACATACAGCCCCATCCTGAGCGGATGGGGCTTTTTTGAGCTTGTAAATATGAACGGGCGGATTTTTTCTTCCCTTCTTTGCGCTCGGTGTCCGCTGTGTAACCCGCTTGACGAAAGAGGCCCCTGAACTGAAGCTGATGCTCGGGCCTTTGCTCATGAACGTGATTGGCTCTATTGCTGCTGTTCGGGCTGCGGGAAGGCGGGCCTGGTCCGCGCAATAAGGAACAGTTCAAGATCATATCTGGCGAGTCATCTTGTGAATGGAGGAGGAGTTATATGAATAAGCTTGGCAAGCTGTTGGTGATCGGCTTCGGACCTGGGGATATGGAGCATATTACGAAGCGCGCGCTGGACGCGCTCGCCGAGAGCGAAGTCATTATCGGGTACAACACCTATGTGGATCTGATCCGCCCGCTGCTGAGCGGGCAGGAGATCGTCCGCACGGGGATGACGGAGGAAGTGAGCCGCGCTCAGGAGGCGGTGCGGCAGGCGGAGGCCGGTCGCAAGGTGGCGGTAATCTCCAGCGGAGATGCGGGCGTATACGGCATGGCGGGATTGATCTACGAGGTATTGATGGAGAAAGGCTGGCGGCGCAGCGACGGGGTCGAGGTTGAGGTCGTCCCGGGCATATCTGCCATCCAATCCTGCGCTTCGCTGCTGGGGGCGCCTGTTATGCATGATGCATGCACGATCAGCCTCAGCGATCATTTGACCCCGTGGGAGACAATCATCCGGCGCGTTGAAGCGGCTGCGTCCGCGGATTTCGTGATTGCGCTGTACAATCCGCGCAGCGGCCGCCGCACGCGGCAGATCGTGGAGACGCAGGCAGTTCTGCTGCGCTACCGTGATCCCAAGACACCGGTCGGACTTGTCAAAAGCGCTTACCGGGACCGCCAGCAGGTCATCGTCACCACACTGGAGGATATGCTGAATCATGACATCGGCATGCTGACGACCGTCATTATCGGCAATTCGTCGACGATGGTCTACGACGGTCTGATCGTCACGCCGCGCGGTTACCAGCGCAAGTACACGCTGGGCGCGGCGGAGCAGCCGCTCAAGCCGCACGAGCGGCTGCGGCCGGAAGCCGAGCCGTGGTCGCTCGGCGCGGCGGGGAATGGCGGCGGTGAATTGGCCGCCGCCCCTGTGGCAGCACGGCAAAGCACAGCCGTGCTGGAGAGGCCGGAGCAGCCGCGCGGGACAGCGGCTGCTGCACCCGGCCCGGCCGAGCTGGCCGCGGAGGCGCTCGGCCGTCTGGCCGCCGGCGGGCGGCTGCCGGAGGCAGCAGCCGTCCGCTGGAGCGGCCAGGCGCCGCCGGTGCCCGCGGCGGCGACAGGAACAGCGCCCAAGCCGGCGCTGTTCGAGATCGGTGTTGCCCCGGGGGTGGGCAACAAGAAATTCAGCGCCCGTCAGATAGCGCTGCTCGCCGAGGCCGCAGGTGATGAGGGTGAACTGGAGTATACGACAGATCACCAGATTATCCTGCGTGTCCCGTGCGCCGACCCCGACGAGCTGGTCACGCGCCTGCGCGAGGCGAAGCTGATCATTATGCCGGTCGGCGATGTGATCAAGGTGAAGGCCTGCGACTTCTGCAATATGGAGAAGGACGATGCCGTACCGGTGGCCGAGCGGCTGCAAGCTGTTATTGGCGGCCTGTCCGCGCCAAAGGAAACGAGCATCGCGGTGAACGGTTGTGCGATGGCTTGCTACGGCGCCGTGCTTGAGGACATCGGCATCGTGTACCGCAAAGGCGGATACGACCTGTTCCTTGGCGGCAAAAAGTTCGGACGGAACGCACATCCGGCACAGCCTGTCGCGGAGGGCATTCCCGCCGATCAAATTGCGGACATCGTAGAGGGTGTCGTGGCAGAGTTCAAGGAAAAAGGGCACCCGAACGAGCGCTTTCACAAGTTTTTCAAGCGAGTGGGCGTTGTAGGCGGGTTCCGTCATGAGGATGCCCCTGCTGCTGTCGAGGTCAATCCGGTTTGCGGCGATTAAGGCTATAAAAGTATAGATTGGTCCCAACCGTTTCGGTTACGGTCAGGGATAGCATTGGTTTCAAGCTTTGGCAATACGAAGGGAGAGAGTGCAATGAATTCAATACTGCTGGTCGGACATGGAAGCCGGGACCCGGAGGGGAACCAGGAGCTGCTGGAGTTCGCGAAAACGGTTGCCTCCAAGTCGCCGGATACGCTGGTAGAGACCTGCTTTCTGGAGCTGACGGGGCCGACGATTGCCGAAGGCATCGCAGCCTGCGCGGCGCAGGGGGCAAGCCGGGTCGTGATCGTTCCGATTATTTTATTTGCGGCTGGTCACGCCAAGATCGACATTCCGATGGCAATTGATCGGGCGAAGGCCAAATACCCCGAAATTGAGTTTGTGTACGGACGTCCTATCGGGGTGCACGAAAAAATCATAGAAATTTTGCAGAGCAGGCTGGCAGAGGCGCAGCCTGTGGCTGCGGCGGCGGGAATGGCCCGAGGGCCGGCTCTGGCGGACGAAGCGACGGATCAGGATACGGCGGTGCTTGTGCTGGGCCGCGGCAGCAGCGATCCGGACGCGAACAGCGATTTCTTCAAGATGACCCGTATGCTGTGGGAAAAGCTGCCCTACACCTGGGTGGAGAGCTGCTTCATCGGTGTAACGCAGCCGTCCTATCCGGAGGGGATTGAGCGCTGTCTGCGTCTTGGTGCCAAAAAAATTATCGTACTTCCTTATTTTCTGTTTACAGGCGTGCTGATCAAAAAAATTAACGATATGACCCTGGAATTTGCCGAGGCTCATCCGGAGGTGCAGGTGGAAATCGGCGGTTACTTCGGCTTCCATCCGCGGCTGGTGGAGCTGGTGCTGGAGCGCGTGCAGGAGGGATTGCACGGGCGGGCGTTCGCCAACTGTGACAACTGCCAGTACCGATTGGCGGCACAGGAGCACCATCACCACCACCATGATCACGACCATGGGCACGATCACCATGACCATGACCATGACCATCATGACCATGACCATCATCACGACCACGACCACGATCATGACCACCATCACCATAGTGACCATCATAATAATCACCACCATGATCATGGGCACACACATACCGACGCGGATAAAAAGGTGAATGGCTTATGATCTTCATGCTGTGTGGAACAAGTGACGCGAGGGAGCTGGCGCTGCAAATCCAGGGCAGCGGCTACCGTGTGCTAACCTCCGTCGTGACGGAGAGCGCGGCTGCCAGCCTGCGCGCAGCCGGGCTGGAGGTTCGAACCGGACGTTTGACGGCTGCCGATATGACAGCACTGATCAAGGAAATGGGAGTGCGGGTGATCGTTGACGCCAGCCACCCTTTTGCCGAGGAGGCACATGCAAATGCCATGGAGGCCGCAAAGGAGTGCGGGCTTCCCTACATCCGATTCGAGCGTGCGGGACTTGTCTACGACGACCATCCGCTGCTGCATGTTGTTGCTTCCTACGAAGAGGCGGCTGACACCGCCCGTTCCTTGAAAGGCTCCATTATGCTCACGACCGGCAGCAAGACGCTGGAGATTTTCACCGAACGGCTGCTTGGCGATCCGGACATCCGGCTGGTCGCACGCATGCTTCCACGTATGGACAACATGGAGAAGTGCAGCCGGCTTGGCATGGAGCAGAAGAATATCATCGCCATGCAGGGGCCTTTTTCCAGAGAATTAAACGAGGCGCTGTACAAGCATTTCGGCACTACCGTCATGGTGACCAAAGAAAGCGGACGCACCGGGGCGGTTGACGAAAAGGTACAGGCCGCTCTGGACGCGGGCATTCGTGTCGTGCTGATTTCACGGCCTGAGGTCGATTTCGGTACGGTGCGCGACCAGTTTGAAGGCATACTGGAGGAGCTTGGACGTATTCCGGATCTATCCGGGGGCACGGGCGGTGAAGCTGCCTCCCTTTCGGTCAGTGGATAAAAGCCAGCAAGATCCGAACCAGCACGGCAGATGGAAATCATGTGATAACAGGGAGTGAAAGGCGATGGATTTTAAAACTGATTTTAAACCACTCACAGTGCAGCCGCAGGAAATCGAAGGCAAAAGCTTTGAAATGATCACGGAGGAGCTTGGGGAGCACCCCTTCACGGACAGACAGTATCCTGTCGTGCAGCGGGTCATTCACGCTTCCGCCGATTTCGAGCTTGGCCGCAGCATGGTGTTTCACCCGGATGCGATCGAAGCGGGCATCCAGGCCATTCGTGCCGGTCAGCCGCTTGTGGCCGACGTGCAGATGATTCAGGCGGGTGTCAGCAAGGACCGTCTGAAGCGTTTTGGAATGGATGTGAACGTATATATTTCCGACCCGGACGTTATGGAGGAAGCGAAGCGGTTAAATACGACGCGGGCGATCATCTCCATGCGCAAGGCGATCCGGCAGGCGGAGGGCGGCATCTATGCCATCGGCAACGCGCCGACCGCATTGCTGGAGCTGATCCGGCTCGTGAAGAGCGGCGAGGCGAAGCCTGGCCTCATTATCGGCATGCCTGTTGGCTTCGTGTCGGCCGCCGAGTCGAAGGACGAGCTGCGCAAGCTGGATATTCCGTTCATTACGAATATCGGGCGCAAGGGCGGCAGCACCATCGTCGTGGCCGCCGTCAATGCGCTGTCGCTGATGGCGGCACAGGAGGAGTAGAGCGGAACGAGCAGTTTGCTTGAACTACAGCTTAGAGCAGGCGAAGGAGGATGACGGATGGAGAAGGAATCGGCAGCCGCGGGACAGCCCCGCCGCATGAAGAGCGGCGAAGCTCCCGCGCCCGACAAGCCGATGCGGTCGGGGTTTACGACCGGCGCATGTGCCGCCGCAACGGCCAAGGGAGCGGCCCAACTGCTGCTCACCGGGACAGTTCCGCATCAGGCCGTCATTTCACTGCCGGCTGGCTTTGATCATGCGTTCGAGCTGATTGAGCAGCAACTGGACGTGAATTCCGCCTCCTGCGCCACCATCAAGGATGGCGGTGATGATCCGGACGCCACGCATCAGGCCAAGATCGTTGCGACAGTCAGCTGGAGGGAAGAAGCAGGCATAGAGCTTGACGGCGGGATTGGGGTCGGCCGTGTAACGAAGCCCGGATTGCCTGTTCCTGTCGGCGAGGCGGCGATCAATCCGGTTCCGCGCCGCATGATTACGGAGGCCGTCTCCCAGGTGCTTGAGGAGCATGGGGCGGCGCGCGGCGTCCGGGTGGTGATCAGCGTGCCCGACGGTGAAGAAATCGCCAAGAAAACATTAAATTCACGACTCGGCATCATTGGCGGCATCTCCATCCTGGGTACGCGCGGCGTGGTGGTACCGTTTTCCACGTCGGCTTACAGGGCCAGCGTCGTGCAGGCGATTTCGGTGGCGAGTGCGAGCGGCTGCGAGGAGATTGTGCTGACGACCGGCGGCAGCAGCGAGAAATACGCCATGCAGATGTACGCTCATCTCCCCGAGGAAGCCTTTATCCAGATGGGGGATTTTGTTGGCTTTGCGGTCAAGCATGGCAAACGGCTAAACATGAAGAAGATTATCCTGGTCGGCATGCCGGGTAAGCTGTCCAAGGTGGCCCAGGGGGTTATGATGGTGCATTCCAAGAGCGCCCCAGTAGACTTTGGCTTTTTGGCGGCAATTGCGCGCGACGCGGGGGCAGACCCCAAACTTGTGGAGGCAGTGGCCGCAGCGAATACAGCTTCACAGGTGGCGGATTTGATGACGGAGGCGCAGTGTCTGAAATTTTTTGAGCTGCTGTGCGGCTGCGCGTGCCGTCATTGCCTGGAGCATGCGGAAGGCGGAATTACGGTGGAAATGGTGCTTGTGACGATGAAAGGGCAGGTGCTCGGAAAGGCGGTCATCAGTGGATAACAAAATTTATGTCATCGGTATAGGAGAAGACGGAGCGGACGGCCTGACGGCAGAGTCGCTCCGGCATATACATAACGCTGACCTGCTGATTGGCGGGGAGCGGCAGCTGGCTTTTATTCAGGATTTTAAAGGAGAAAAACGGGTGCTTAAAAGCGGGCTTGCAGCACTTGTCGAGGAACTGAAGGAGCGGTGTACGCGGGAACGGGTCGTCGTGCTCGCCTCGGGTGATCCTTTATTCTTCGGCATCGCGGGTTACCTTGCGGGCAAGCTCGAACCGGGCATCCTGGACATCATTCCTCATCTCAGCTCTGTGCAGCTGGCCTTTGCGAAGCTTGGAGTGAGCTGGCAGGATGCGGTCGTGGACAGCGTTCACGGGCGCCCTATCACAGGTCTGGCCCAGCGGATTGACGGGCAGAGCAAGGTGGCGCTATTGACGGATGAGATCAACACCCCTGCCGCAGTGGCGGACTATTTGCTGCGTTTTGGCATGACGGAGTACGACGCTTTTGTAGGAGAGAACCTGGGCGGTCCTGAAGAGAAGTACCGCCGCTGCAGCCTGGAGGAAATGGCCGCGACCGAATGCTCGTCGCTGAACGTGGTCATTCTGCTCCGTAAGCCGAATGCTCCCGAGCCGCGCCGGGGTTTCGGCTTTGCGGATGAGGAATTCCATCAGCGCAAGCCGGAGAAAGGACTCATTACCAAGCGCGAGGTGCGGGTTTTCAGTTTGTCGGAGCTGTACCTGTCCGAACGGAGCGTCGTATGGGACATCGGGGCAGGCTCCGGATCGGTGGCGGTGGAATGCGCGCGGCTTGCCAGGTATGGCAAGGTGTTTGCCATAGAAAAGAACGAGGGAGATCTGGCGAATATTGAAGCCAACAAGAACAAATTCCGCACGGATTTTCCCGTCATTCACGCAAAGGCTCCTGCCGGTCTGGAAGACCTGCCTGATCCGGATGCCGTATTCATCGGCGGCAGCGGCGGGGAGCTGGCGGGGCTGATCTCCCTCTGTGCGTCACGTCTTCGTCCCGGGGGCCGGATTGTCGTGAACGCGGCCACCATTGAGACGCTGCATGATGCCATGAACGCCTTGAAAGCAGCCGAATTGGAAGCTTCGGTCACGCTGCTGCAGACGGCGCGCAGCAAGCCGATTCTGGGCATGACACGCTTTGACGGGCTGAATCCCGTCTATGTCATTACAGGCCGTCCGGTGTCTCCGGGAGAAGAGGCTGCTGAAAAGGAAGGGGAGAGCTGATGGGTACAGCGGGAACGCTTTATGGTGTAGGGGTAGGTCCGGGAGATCCTGAATTAATTACGGTCAAAGCCTACAGGCTGATCCGGGAATGTGCGGTCGTCGCCTATCCCCGGAAGCGGATGGGTGGCAAATCATATGCCCATGAAATTGTGGAGCTGTATGTCAATCCTACGGAAAAGGAAATGCTGGGCCTTGTGTTTCCGATGACCAAGGACCCGGCCGTACTGGAGCGTGAATGGAACAAAACAGTGGCGGCCTGCTGGGAGGCGTTAAGTCAGGGTAAGGACGTTGCCTTTGTTACGGAAGGCGATCCGAACCTGTACAGCACCTTCATTCATCTCGCCCGGTTAATGAAGGAGCTTCATCCCGAGGTGCGGGTCGTGTCGGTGCCCGGCATTTCTTCCGTGCTTGGCGCGGCGGCGGCGCTTGGAACACCGTTGGCGGACGGAGATCAACAGGTCGGCATCATTCCGGCGACTGATGACCGGGAAGCGATGCGCCGTGCGATAGAAAATCATGATACTGTCGTATTCATCAAAGTGGCCAAAGTGCTGGACCTGATTCTGGATGTGCTGGATGAACTGGGGCTGGGGGGCCGTGCCTCCGTCATTACCAAGGTAACCTCCCCTTATGAAATGGTGTGGAAGGATGCCCGCACCCTGCGCGGACAGGAGCTGGAATATTTAAGTCTGATGGTGGTGAGCAAATGAGAACACATTTCGAGCCCAAAGAGCAGTCCGGTCTGGAGCCTAAAGTTTATATTGTCGGCGCCGGTCCGGGCGATCCGGAGCTGATTACGGTGAAAGGCTCCAATATCCTGCGCAGCGCCGATCTGGTGCTGTATACCGATTCGCTGGTGAATGATGAGCTGATCGCCACGGCCAAGCCGTCGGCGCAGGTGCTGCAAAGCTCGGGCATGGATCTGGAGCGGCAGGTGGACATCATGGCAGAGGCGGTCGCCAAGGGACGGAGCGTGGCAAGGGTTCATACGGGCGATCCCGCCGTATATGGCGCCATTCTGGAGCAAATGGTGCTGCTCAAGCAGCGCGGCATTGATTATGAAATCATACCTGGGGTCAGCTCGGTGTTTGCTTCGGCCGCAGTATTGGGAGCTGAGCTCACCGTGCCGGATCTGACCCAGACCGTCATTTTGACGCGGGCGGAAGGCAGAACGCCTGTGCCCGAGCGGGAGAAGCTGCGCGATCTGGCCTCCCACCACTGCACGGTCGCCCTCTTTCTGAGCGCGACATTGGCCAAGAAGGTGGTGGCCGAATTTATGGCGGCAGGCTGGAGCGGAGACACACCGGTGGCCGTCGTTCAGCGCGCGACCTGGCCTGATCAAAAAATCGTGCGCACAACACTGGAAAACCTGCCAGCCGACCTGCGCGCAGCCGGTATTACGATGCATGCCATGATTCTCGCAGGCTGGGCGCTGGACCCTGAGCTGGTGAACAAGGATGTCCACCGGTCCAAGCTGTACGATAAAACCTTCACCCACGGGTACCGGAAAGGAGTGAAGGCCGGTGAGTAATCCGTATGCGGCCGTTGCCATTACGAAGCACGGAGTTGAAATGGCCCGCGATCTGGGCGGACGCTTCCAGGGTACGGACATTTATTATATGTCCAAATTTGCGCGCGGCGATGAAGACTCCCTCGGTATCCGCCTGTTCGACGGCTCGGTCAAACTGATTCTGCCCGACCTGTTCCAGCGGTATAATGGCATCATTCTGATTATTTCCCTTGGCGCGGTGGTGCGCATGATCGCACCGCTGCTTATTGATAAAAAAACGGACCCCGCCGTGCTGGTCATCGACGACAGAGGTGAGCATGTCATCAGTGTGCTGTCAGGACATCTCGGCGGGGCGAACGAGCTGACCCGGCAGGTAGCCGCCGTGCTGGGGGCAAGACCTGTCATCACGACAGCCTCCGACGTGCAGGGCACGATTCCCGTTGACCTGTTCGGCAGAGAACTGGGTTGGACCGTGGACAGCTTCGATAAAGCGACGCCCGTAAGCGCCGCCGTCGTCAATGAAGAGCCCGTGGCGGTCATCCAGGAGACGGGCGAACGAAACTGGTGGAAGTACGACAAACCGCTGCCTGTGCATATCCGGGTGTACCCGGACCCGGTCTCCGCTTTGCTCGAACCCTTTAATGCCGCGCTTGTGATCAGCGACCGCCTGCTGAATGACGAGGAGCAGGAGAAGCTGCTGGCGAACGGGGTGCTGTACCGGCCGAAAAGCCTGGTGCTCGGGATCGGCTGCAACCGCGGCACAAGACTTGAGGAGCTTGAAGCCGGGGTGCTTAGTACGTTGGAAGAGCTGCGGCTGTCGGTGAAAAGCGTACGCAATGTGGCGACGATTGACCTGAAAAAAAACGAAGAAGGACTGCTTGCACTGTGCAGCAAGTACAACTGGGAGCTGGTCACTTATACCCCTGAACAGTTGAACAAGGTGCGGCTGCCCAATCCGTCCGAAACTGTATTTAAATATACCGGCGCCTACGGTGTATGCGAGCCTGCCGCGCTGCTGTCCTCCGGGGCGGAGAAGTGGCTGCTGGAGAAGAAGAAAATCGGCAATCTGACCCTATCGGTGGCGCGGGTAGCCTTTCCGCAGCTTCCGGTCAAGGAGAAAGCCCATGCACAATGAATCGAAAAGTACCACAGCCCCCGGAAGTTCACCTGTCCGACGCAGGCTTGTCATTGCCGGAACAAGCAGTGGGGCGGGCAAAACGACGATTACGCTCGGACTGATGAAGGCCTTTGCGGAGAAGGGGTTGAAGGTGCAGGGCTTCAAGTGTGGTCCGGATTACATTGATCCGACTTACCATACGGCCGTAACCGGTATTGCTTCCCGCAATCTGGATTCATGGATGACCTCCGGGGATTATGTGCTGGACCTGTTTAAGCAGGCTTCGGCAGACGCGGATATTTCCATCATAGAAGGAGTCATGGGCTTGTATGATGGAAAAGACCCGCGCAGCAACACCGGGTCTACGGCGGAAATCGCCATGATAACCGGCAGTCCCGTGGTGCTTGTGGTGGATGTCCGCAGCATGGCGCGAAGCGCGGCGGCCATTGTGCTCGGGTACCAGCGCTTGGAGCCGAAGCTGCATATGATCGGAGTCATTGTGAACCGCTGCGGAAGCCGGGGCCACTATGAAATCGCCAAAGCGGCCATAGAACAGGAGTGCGGCATCCCTGTTCTCGGCTGGCTGCCCCGTGATGAAGAGCTGGACATCCCGGAGCGCCATCTCGGCTTGGTGCCGGCCATTGAACGCGGTGAACTGGAGCCATTGTTCCGTCGTGCGGCGGAGCGCATCCGTGAAGGCACAGACCTGGACAGGCTGTGGGAGCTTGCAGGCTCAATTGCGCTGCCGGATTCCGTATCCGCTGAACATCTAGCTTCTCCTTTTGCAACCACCTTGACGTCAGCTATGAAGCCATCTGCCGTCACTGTCCGGGATAAACCTGTCATTGCCGTGGCGCGGGATGTGGCTTTTAATTTTTACTATGAAGACAATATGGAGCTGCTGCGCCGGGCAGGCGCCGACCTTGTGTTCTTCAGTCCGCTTGCGGGAGAAGGCATTCCGGCAGGAGCGTCCGGACTCTATCTCGGAGGGGGCTTTCCCGAGGAATATGCGGCAGCTATAGCGGCCAATCAAGCTTTCTTGAACGGCATCAGGCAGGCGGCGGCCAGCGATATGCCGATGTTTGCCGAGTGCGGCGGTTATATGGTGCTGGCACGCACGCTGACTGACCGTGCGGGAGAAGTGCATACCATGGCGGGCATCATTCCGGCCCATGTTCGAATGCAGGAGAAACGGGCTGCACTCGGGTACAGGGAAGCCAGAGCAATCCGTGACTGCCTGCTGCTGGAGCAGGGGGAGGCGATTCGTGGTCATGAATTCCACTACTCGGTCATATCCTTCGACGAAGAGATGCCGGTCCCTCATGCTTATGAATCCAAGGGTATGCGAGGCATAACAGCTGAAGGCTATGCGCGGGGGCATGTGCTGGCAGGCTACACCCATGTCCATTTGGCTTCACAGCCCAAGGCGGCGGAACGCTGGGTGCGGGCATGCGCCTTATACGGCACAGCACAGATGTGATAAGTCCCACAAAAAAACAAAAGAACCGGCAGGACCGGTTCTTTTTAACTATGAGGAATATAGATTATACTTTTTGGACCAAAACCGAAATCGGTTCTTGACCGGGGTACCCATTGGTCAAACACCGATTTTTAGATTGAACCTGCTTTTTCAGCGGAAATTTATCTGCAAATAGAGAAGCAAGTATTGGATTATTGTCCGGCTGGCCCTCATATAATGAATAGTACTGCTGTTTCTTTAAGCATTTTCTTTAAGCATCCTGCGATTGGATTGCTCCGCCGCCGGGCTACATCAATTTTTTTAATTGAGATACCCTGCCCTGGCTGATACCTAGCATGGAGGCCAGCTGTTTTTGAGAAGATTGAGGATGCTCCTGCATAAGCTCTCTCATTTTGGCCAGAATGTCATCGGTCCGGCGATAGGATTTCTTGGACGGAACATTATGAGGCGAAGGTACTGCGACAGGTCCCGGAATCGGAACAGGCTGCGGTTTTGCCGTCTTAAGTTCAGCGGCACAGTCATTACAGATAAACTGATCTTTATAGTAGGTATTGGTGTCTAGCGAACCGCAGAACGTACAATTGGTAGACTTGTACTTGCGAAGCATCAAGGTCTTGTCTTCAATAAAAAATTCAAGCGGATCTCCAATTTCAATCTCCATCGTCATACGCATTTCCTTGGGAAGGACAATCCGTCCCAAGCTGTCCAAAGGCCTGGTCATTCCCGTTCTTTTCATCCATTCAACCTCCTCATTCGACTTATTTTTTTCGAGTATACCACAATTAAAACGCATTCACTGATTCTAATTTTACACTATAAAGGTGATAAAAATATACATAAAATGAACAAAAGTCTAAGCAGCATGATAATGTTTTATGTTACTTGAAATTTCAAAAGAAAGAAAAGGTATAAATAATGTAACATAATGTAATTTTCAGCTTGCTGAATCCACAATTGGAAAAGGTGTTTGCGGGAAAATGTGGAATTGGTAGTAGATGCAATCCGAAAACAAGGCTTGTGCGGGCGTGGCGTGATGGCGCGGACAAGGCGAAGATAGGAGAGGATTCCAAATGGAAAAACGTAAAGCGCTCTTGCTTGGTGATTATACATATCCCGAGTTTCACCCCCTGCAGGGAATCGACAGGGAGGTGACGCACATCCTGCAGGATTGGATGACGGTACAGTGCAGCGAGAACCGCAAAATGCTGTTGAAGGAGAACATCAGCGGCTTCGACCTGTGCATATCTTACGTGGATAACTGGAAGGACCCGATGTCCCCGCAGCAAACAGCGGGCCTGCTGTCTTATGTCAGCGGAGGGGGAGGACTGCTCGTGCTTCATAACGGCATCTCGATGAACAACAACTATGAGATTGCCCAATTGCTCGGAGCGAAATTTACCAGGCATCCCGCGTATGCCCCGCTAAAGTTCCGGACAACTGCGCCGGACCACCCGATTATGGAGGGAATCGCTTCCTTTGTAATGGATGAGGAGCCTTATCGCTTTGAATTCGATCCTTTTACCCAAAAAACGGTACTTATGGAGTATGAGCTGGATGGGGACGTCCGTCCGGCTGCGTGGGCGCATTCCTACGGCCTTGGAAGGGTCGTGTATCTGATGCCGGGGCATCACCAGGCGACCTTCCGGAATGAGCATTTCGGGCGCCTTATGGTGCAAGCGGCCAAGTGGGCGGCGCGTCTGCGGGATAATCTGCCGAGGGTTCATGAGTTCTCCTGATTTTGGTTTTATGGAAAATCATCGTTATAATAAGAGTATCCGGACACGGATTCCGGTCTAACAGCAAGGGGAGGAATGATCATGAGCGATTTGTTAAAAAAAGCAATCTCGTTGGGTTGGGGCCTCACCGTTGTCAGTAAGGAAAAAGTGGAGCGAGTCGTGGATGATCTGGTAAAGAGGGGTGAACTGGCGCCTTCGGAATCCAAGGCCTTGGTTGACCGGCTGATTGGACGCGGGGAGGAAGAGCAGGCCCAGTTCAAGACGATGATTCGCGAACAGGTAGCCAAGGTGCTGAAAGAGCTTGATGTACCGAATGAGAATGATATGGCCAGCCTTGAGCAGCGGATTGCGGTGCTTGAGAAGCAGGTCGCGGAGCTGGAAAAAGAGAAGGCGGCGTCCTCCGGGCAGCTTTCATCCGACGAAGGGAATCTTCCCGGATAGATGGCTGTTCATATGAGGCATGCAGGCCGTTACAAGGAAATCGCCATGGCGTTCGCACGTCATGGCTTTGGCTACATACTCGAAGAAATCGGTTTGTCCATGCCGCGCGGATGGCTGTCACGGGAGACGAACGGCACCAGAACGACCGGAGAGCGGATCAGGCTGGTGCTGGAGGATCTGGGCCCTGCCTTCATTAAGCTTGGGCAGCTGGCAAGCACGCGGGCGGACCTGCTGCCGGATTATATTATCCGGGAGCTGGTCAAGCTGCAGGATCAGGTGCCTCCGTTCTCGGCGGAGACAGCCAGCGGCATTTTGGAACAGGAGCTGGGTATGCCGCTGCACAGCATCCTGTCCCGGTTCGAGGATACCCCTCTTGCCGCCGCGTCCATCGGTCAGGTTCATCTGGGCAGGCTGCACAGCGGGGAGGACGTGGCGATCAAAATCCAGCGTCCCGGCGTGGACCGCATGATCCGCCGCGATCTGGAAATTCTGCGCAACCTTACCGCCATGGCGGCGAAGCGGTGGGAATGGGTCGAACGTTATCAGCTGCCGCAGATGGTGGAGGAGCTCGGCAAATCATTGATCAGTGAGCTGGACTACACGCATGAGGCCCGCAACAATGAGCGGATTGCCCTTCAGTTTGCGGGCAGCAGGGACGTCTATATACCGAAAATTTATTGGGAGCATACAGCCTCGCGGATACTTACGATGGAGTTTGTGGAGGGCATTACCCTGAGCCGGCGCGAAGAGCTTGTGCAAAAGGGCTTCGACCTGAAGGATGCCGCTCAGAAGCTTGTCGATGCGATGCTGCAGCAAATATTTATAGAAGGCTTCTTCCATGCCGATCCTCATCCGGGCAATCTGCTGATGATGAAGGACGGGAAGCTGGCCTTCCTTGATTTCGGAATGGTCGGACATCTGAATGAAGACATGAAGTCGCCGCTCGCTTCCCTGATTATTGCCTTGATGCGGCATAATACCGACAGTATGATGCGGGCGATTAACCGCCTGGGGCTGATCGATCCGGACGTGGATGCGCAGAAGCTGCGTAATGACCTCAACCGTTTGCGTGAGGAGTATGCGGATGTTCCTTTTTCCCAAATCAGCCTCGGACAAGCATTGAACGATCTGTTCAGCACGGCGCAGAAGCACCGGATCGGCCTTCCGTCCGACATTGTCATGCTCGGCAAGGCACTGCTGACGATGGAAGGAGTGATCGAGAATCTCGATCCGGAGCTGAGCATCATCAAATTGGCCGAGCCCTTTGGGCGCAAGCTGGTCAAGGAACGCTTCAGCACACGCCGGATCCGCGGCAAGCTGCTTGGAGGAGCGGCAGAGCTGGCGGAAACACTGGTTGAGCTGCCAACTCAGGTCCGTCATCTCGCTTCTGTCATCAGCAAAGGAAAGCTGAAGCTGGAAGTCACGGTACCTGAACTTGAGATGCTGCTGCGCAGGCTGGATCAAATCAGCAACCGCTTATCCTTCAGCATCGTGCTGCTGGCGTTCTCGATCATCATGGTGGGTCTGATCATCGGCTCCTCGCTGGCACACAGGTCGACTTTGCTGTGGGATGTGCCTGCCATTGAAATCGGCTTTGTGGTGGCGCTGCTCATGGTGGCCTTCCTGCTATACTCCATCTTCAGGTCGGGACGGTTCTAGGTTGGTCTGCAGCTGCTCCGAGATCATTCCGAGACCGCTTCGAGATCTCTCTGAGCCCCCGTCGACCGTGGCAAGGCATATGAACTCGCTGCCTGGAAGCTTTGCACCATTATCCCATTGGATCAGGTAAGGAAAAACAGAAAACCGGGAACCGAAAATATATTTTGGGCACGTTAAAGAAAATAACGGATCAAGTGAGCACGAAAATGCCTGTTGTTACGCTATTCAGGACGATCGAACGTGCCTTATGAAGAAGCAGATCGGTTCGAGATCATGAGGCGATCTTAGGAGAAAGCGGAGCGTTTAGCTGATGTGAAGCAGACCGAGAGTCTGAGCGAAAGGGATAATCATGCAAAGCTGTATGGAGAGGCAACAAGCAACAGGCATCAGGTAACGAACACCAAACACCAAACACTCAGAGGACCCGGATCGGGTCAGCATCGACTTCACCGACTCGCATGTCTGGGATCAGTCGGCCGTGACGGCTATCGCGAAGGTGACGGAGAAGTACAGGAAGGCCGGCAAAGAAGTGGGATTAAAGGGACTGAACGAGGAAAGCCGTATGATTGTGGAGAAAATCGGGCTGTCCTCCGCTTCCGGTCATTAAAATGGCGTCATGCGCAAATCATAGTGCGTAAGCTCTGTGGTTTGCGCTTTTTTTGTGCAGTATACAGGCCTGCTGGCGGTCAAGAGTGACTTCGCGTATACTGGGAAAGGCAAAGGCTGGGCGGATGCTTGGAAGCCGCTTGCCTGGTGCAAGCTAAGGAAATCCGGCCCATGGGGCCTCATGATAGCCGATATGAACGATTACAAGAACAGGGAAGTGACATTCATTGAAAAATTTCGCATCGCTCGGGGTAGAGCCCCATTGGGTGGAAGCACTGAAGGCACAGGGAATCGCCGTGCCGACACCGGTACAGCGTGAAGCTGTACCGCTGCTGATGAACGGACAGGATGTGATTGCCGAGGCGCATACGGGAACGGGGAAAACGCTCGCTTTTTTGCTCCCGATATTGCATAAAATCGACAGAAACAAAAAATACCCGCAGGCGCTGGTCATTGCGCCTACGAGAGAGTTGGCGCTGCAGATCACCGAGGAGGCCGCCAAACTGGCGTCTACGACCGAGGGTATCTCGCTGCTCGCCGTGTATGGCGGACAGGATGTGGAGCGGCAGCTGCGCAAGCTGCAGGGTGGAGCACAGCTCATTATCGGCACGCCTGGGCGGCTCCTGGACCATATGCGCCGGGAGACGCTGCAGCTCGGCGGCGTGCGCATGCTGGTGCTGGATGAAGCCGACCAGATGCTGCATATGGGCTTCCTGAACGAGGTGGAGACCATCATTCAGGCTGTTCCGTCCCGGCGGCAGACGATGCTCTTCTCTGCCACCATGCCGGCAGCGGTCCGCAAGCTGGCCAGGGCTTACATGCAATCCCCAGCGGACGTCAAGGTGGAGTCCGAATCACCGGTGCCGGTGAATCAGATTCGTCAGCTTGTCGTGGAATGCACAGACCGGACGAGGCAGAAGGCCTTGATTGAAATGATCGACACGCATCGACCGTATCTGGCGGTGATCTTCTGCAGAACGAAGATCCGTGCCGCGAAGCTGAACGAGGCATTGCAGATGCTCGGCTACAAGAGCGGTGAACTGCACGGGGACCTGTCCCAGAACAAGCGGGAGCAGGTGATGAAGGCGTTCCGCGAAGCGAAGCTACAGCTGCTGGTGGCCACCGATGTGGCGGCGCGCGGCCTGGATGTGGAAGGCGTCACTCACGTGTTCAACTACGATATGCCTCATGACGCCGAAAGCTACATCCACCGCATCGGCCGCACGGGCCGCGCCGGCGGCAAGGGCGTGGCGGTGACGTTCGCCTCGCCCAAGGATATGGACGACCTGCGGCGGATTCAGAAGGCCGCAGGTCTGACGCTGGCCCGGGCCGAATGGTCGGGCCAGCAGGGCGGTTCCGCCGCGCCGTCCGCGGAGCGCGGCGAGAAAGCCCGGCCCGCGCGCACGGCCGGGGCTCCATCCCGCGGCCGCGCGGAAGGCGGACGCCGCGGCGCGGGCAAGGACAAGCCGCGCCAGGGACGCCCGGGCGCGGGTGGCGAGCGCCGCTCCGAGCGGGCAGACCGCGGCGGCGGCTCCCAGGGCGGCCGGCGCGGTGGGCGCCGCGGCCGCTAAGCTGTTTAGCCCCGGGCCAAGCTCCCGGGGCCTTTTGTTTTCCATACATTGTCCGTGTATAATTTGGTAATAGTAAGCAACACATCTAGAAAATCTGATTGCCGAGAGGGCTGCCATGGAACCGAGGAATGACTGGAAGGAACGCTTCAAATTCTTTTTTCTGAACAACAGATTCGTACTGTTCCTGCTGATTACGCTGCTGATTGGCCTGAATATCATGGTATTTACCCGTGTATCTTATATATTCCACCCACTTGCGGTGCTTGTTAAAACCGTCATTTTGCCGTTCATTCTGACAGGCGTTGTATTTTATCTGTTGAACCCCATTGTCGATTATTTGGAGCTCAAAAAGGTTAAACGTGCATATTCCATTATTGTGTTATACCTGCTGGTGATTGGCATCATTACGATCATTATCACCTCCGTTGTGCCTGTCATCCGCGAACAGGCGGCGCGGTTTATCAGCAACGTTCCAACATACAGCGCCGAGGTTCAGACCCGGTTCGAGGAGTTGACCGGCAGCGATTTTATAAATCAATTCCGTGACACCATTAACTATGATCCTGCGGAATTGGCGAACAGAGCTTCAGAGTGGGCTACGTCCGCATTGAACAATGCCTGGAAAAGCATCGGCTCCATCGTGGGAGCGGTGACAGAAACGGTCGTTTCCATCATCACCGTGCCGTTTATCCTGTTTTATTTGCTTAAGGATGGACGCAAACTGCCAAAGTTTATTCTGGGGTTGCTGCCCACGGCGCTGCGCCCGCAGACCAGCCGCATCATGAGCGAAATGAACCATCAGGTCAGCTCCTATATCCGCGGTCAAATTATCGTAAGCATGTGCATCGGCGTGCTGTTGTATATCGGGTATCTGATTATAGGCCTCGATTATTCGCTCACGCTTGCCCTTATTGCTTCATTCACCAGCGTGGTGCCGTACCTGGGACCGGCAATCGCCATTACACCGGCACTCATTGTCGCGCTTGTAACATCTCCGGTCATGTTGATCAAAGTGATTGTTGTGTGGACGGTTGTACAGCTGATCGAAGGCAAATTCATCTCGCCGCAAATTATGGGCAAGTCGCTTAGCGTGCATCCCATTACGATTATTTTTGTTATTTTAACAGCAGGCAATTTGTTCGGCATTGTAGGGATTGTCCTGGCGGTACCGGGATATGCGGTATTGAAGGTCATTGTGACGCATTTATTCCAGTGGATCAAATATCGTTCCCGGATGTATGAGCCGGAGGAACAGCAGGCTTGATGCGGACGTTAATTGTAAATATTGCGATCATTTATTGTGAATATTAACGATAGTAACCCGTAACGGACCCGAAAGGGTCCATTTTTTTGTCACATTTCTCAATAAGTTGGGTCTGGGCTATTGACAATTGATAATGATTATCAGTATCTTTATTTATAGAATTTAAATGAAGATTGCATGAATTTCGCTAAGAAAGAGGCTTGCTGCATGGATAGCTCTACAACCGGGAAGGAAGAACAGCTGCGGGAACAGCTCTGGGCGCGTCCGGGAGCGGCAATGGGCATCATCGTGATCGGGCTGGCTGCTCTCCTGTTCATCATGGCTCTCGGAATTGCGGTAGGAGCGGTAAGAATCCCGCTGAGGACTGTGTATCAAGCGCTCTTCTCATTTGACCCGGGCAATACCAATCATCAGATCATTTGGGATTTGCGTTTTCCGCGTGTGCTTGCGGGAGCGCTGGTCGGAGCGGCATTCGCCGCTTCCGGCTCGATTATGCAAGGAATGACGCGCAACCCGCTGGCCGATCCGGGCCTGTTGGGTATCAACGCGGGTGCTGCCTTTGCGCTGGCTATCTGTTTCGCGTATTTGCCGCATCTTTCCTTTAATAGCATTATAATTATCTGTTTTGCCGGGGCAGGTCTCGGCGTTGCACTGGTATTCGGTCTCGGCCGGTTTTCCAGAGGCGGACTTACGCCCGTCCGGCTTGCGCTGGCAGGCTCAGCCGTTTCCGTCCTGCTTACCAGTCTCAGCCAGGGCATCGCTCTGATGAACGATGTTGCCCAGGATCTGGACTTCTGGATTGCAGGCGGTGTCGCCGGCACCCAATGGAGCCAGCTCGCTCTGACGGCTCCGTGGATCGGCGCCGGACTGATTGCTTCGCTCCTGCTGTCACGGTATATATCGATTCTCAGCCTTGGCGAGGACGTGGCTCTTGGCCTTGGGCTGAGGACGGGACTCATCAAGCTTGCCGCCTCGGCAGTGGTGATGGTCCTGGCAGGCGCTTCGGTCGCTATGGTAGGAACAATCGGGTTTATAGGACTGGTGGTTCCGCATGTCGCCCGCTTCCTTGTCGGCAAGGATTATCGCTGGATCATCCCCACCTCGGCGGTGCTTGGCTCGCTCCTGATGGTTTTAGCCGACATTGCGGCAAGACTGGTCAAGCCGCCCGAAGAAACGCCGACCGCGGCCATGATCGCCTTGATCGGGGTTCCGTACTTCCTGTACCTCATCCGGAAAGAGGTGAGGGACTGATGAAACGGCAGACAATCTGGAGCTCCGGAAGAAGCGCCAGAGCTTTGACCGTCGCGGCGGTTTTGCTTGCGCTGATCGTTATTGTGTTGATCATCAGCATCAACTCGGGGCACACCTCACTAAGTCCGATGCAGGTGCTGAGGACCTTTATGGGCATGGGAAGCAGGACGGAGTCGCTCGTTTTGTTCGAATTCCGGCTGCCCCGTATCGTCATTTCCCTGCTCGTAGGGGCAGGGCTTGCCATAGCGGGCGCGGTGCTGCAGGGGGTGTCCCGCAATCCGCTGGCCGACCCGGGCATTCTCGGAATTAACTCCGGCGCCGGGCTGGCAGTTGTGCTGTACGTATCGCTGAATCCGCTGCGTACGGGGGCTTCACCGTTTACTTTGCCCATTCTTGCCATCATCGGCTCGTTTGCAGCAGCGGCGGCCATCTACATGCTGGCCTACCGCAAGCATAAGGGCTTGTCCACTTCACGCCTGCTGCTCGCCGGGATTGCCATGGCGGCCGGGATCCAGTCCTTGATGCTGGTACTGGTCATCCGGCTGGACGAGCAGAACTATACTTTTGTAGCCAATTGGCTGGCGGGCAGCATTTGGGGAACAACCTGGGATTTCGTATTGGCGCTGCTGCCTTGGATTGTTATTCTTGTACCCTTTATTTTCTCCAAAGCCAGGCAGATGGATGTGATGATGCTGGGAGATCAAACCGCAGCAGGCCTCGGAAGCTTGCTGAACCGGGAACGGTTGCTGCTTATAGCGGCTGCCGTAGCCCTCAGCGGAGCCTGTGTCTCCATCAGCGGAGGCATAAGCTTCCTGGGCCTGATCGGTCCTCATTTGGCCCGCAGGCTTGTCGGACCGCGGCACATGCATTTCGTGCCAATATCGGCGCTGGTTGGTGCATTGATCATGCTGGCTGGAGACAGCATTGCCCGCACGATTATACAGCCGTCCGGTATTCCGACCGGTATCGTCGTCGCCGTTATCGGCGCTCCGTACTTTTTATATTTGCTCGCCAGATCAAGGGGTTGACCATACCCCATACAAGCTGCCTTCAGAATAAAGAAAGGGATGATCACATGTTTCGTTTAAATACAGTCGGTTTGAATATCGCTTATGAGGATCGTTTGATTGTCGAGGATTTGAACATTGAAGTACCGCAGGGTCAAATTACGGCACTGGTTGGAGCGAACGGCTCCGGCAAGTCAACAATATTGAAAACGATGGCCCGCATCATGCAGCCCAAGGGCGGAAGCGTGCTGCTGGACGGCAAATCCATTCATAAGCAATCCACACGTGAAGTGGCGAAGCAGCTTGCGATTCTACCGCAGAATCCAACTGCTCCGGAAGGGCTGACTGTAACGGAACTTGTATCTTATGGTCGTTTTCCCTATCAAAAGGGCTTCGGCTCGCTGAAGGCAGAGGACCGGAAAATGGTCGAATGGGCGATCGGGGTAACGGGCATGCAGGATTTCCATGACCGTCCAATTGATCAACTCTCGGGCGGGCAGCGCCAGCGTGCCTGGATTGCCATGGCACTGGCTCAGGATACGGATATTCTGTTCCTTGATGAGCCGACTACGTTTCTTGATATGGCCCATCAGCTTGAGGTCCTGCAGCTCCTTGAGCAGTTGAATGCCAACGCCGGGCGCACCATTGTCATGGTGGTCCATGATTTGAATCATGCGGCCCGTTATGCCCAGCATATGATTGCCATTAAAAAAGGTAAGGCCCAAGCTGTCGGCTCCCCGGTTGAGGTGATGAAGCCGGAAATGCTGCGCGATGTATTCGGAATCGAAGCGGATATTGTGACTGATCCGCGTACGGGGGTTCCGCTGTGTCTGCCTTACGCGCTGGCTGGGCACCACGCCTTGTCCAACGTTACGGCCGGTCCCCGAGCAGATGCTATGCTCGTCCCTGACAGAGCAGAGAAGCTTGTGAGCGCTGCTGCAAGGTAGTCCGTTGAAAAACATCAGGATTGGGGTTCGGATGAAACGGCAACCAGATCGAGCTTAATATTTTATTCAGTCGGCTGGCGGTAACGCCAGCTTTTTTCGCACGATTGTTATGGATTTGGATTTTCTTTTGTATTTGGTTATGATATAGAAACAGATTCATCTTACTTTGTATTAATATCAGGCAGTTTTATAAAGGAGGAGAAGCCACCATGTCCATTTATTCATTCCAGGCGATCACGCCCGCCAATCAGGTATTGTCTCTGGAGACTTATACAGGCAAGGTGATCGTGGTTGCCAACACGGCAAGCAAATGTGGTCTGACACCCCAATACGGGGAGCTTCAAAAGCTGTATGACGAATACAAAGAACGGGGACTGGTTGTGCTAGCCTTCCCGTGCAATCAATTCGGCGCTCAGGAGCCAGGCACCAGTGAAGAGGCGGAGGAGTTCTGCAAGGTCAACTACGGCGTGAACTTTCCCGTTTTTGCCAAGGTTGAAGTCAATGGGCCTGACACGCATCCATTATTCCAATATCTTAAAGACAAGCTGCCCGGCGAGCAGGAGAACGGGGAGATTGCCTGGAATTTCACGAAATTCCTGGTGAACCGCGAAGGAACGCCGATCGCCCGCTTTGAGCCGAAAGAATCTCCAGACTTGATGAGATCGGCCATTGAGGAACTGCTCTAACCAGCTTTGCAATCACAGGTTAGTCATGACGTATAAATCTCCCGGGCGTTCAGCCGGGAGATTTTTTCTATGCCAATAGCATGTAAGCTTTCCCCTCGGAACTTTCACCATTTTCTCCTTTGTTTAAGACCTAGCATCAGACTTTACGGATATATTTATTTGGATCGAAACCTAAATCATCGCTTTACTGGGGGATAGGTACGAATGCGTATAAAAGAGTGAAAGTTCTAACGGTTGTGGTCGGCGCTATTAAGGTAAAAACGAGGGGGTACAAGATGTAAACATTCCTGTGTATGCTAAGATTTCGTCTTTGAAAAAAACAGGAGCGCCTCGTATGATAGGGGTGTGACGGGTCAAAAGCCCTTAGAAAACCTATCAGGAGGCGCTTACTATGAAGTCTACTCGAATT
>NZ_JBJURI010000032.1:0-81319 GCF_046098255.1 Paenibacillus jiangxiensis | reverse complement strand
ACTGGGATACATGACACCTGTTCAGTACCGCCAAGAGGCCCTTAAAAAAGCTGTCTGATTTACTGTTGACAATCCAGCAAAGTAAAAGAATTAGAAGAGTTAGGAGCTGTTTTATCAATAAAGTATATTACAAGCTCTCCAGGGTATGGTGCTTTTAATTGTTCCAGTGAAGAAATTGATACAGTTTTTGACCCAACTCCAGTTGCCTTGACTTCATGCCATGTAGCTGAAAAAATGAAATCCTGATCTGCTCCTTCCGGTCCCATCCAGCTCTCAACTGCTTCATGTGTAGGAACTCCATTCATAATACACTTTTGCAAGTGGATTAATTCCCCTAAAAGCCCTTTTCTTTCTGAATCGGTCAATAATCCGCTACTTTGCTGCTCCATTAGTTTTGACCATTGCATATACCGTTTTGCAACAAATCCGATGCCTTGTATTGAGTTGCTTTGATTCCTTGATGATTCTATTAAATCACAACATAACCGAATGAATACTTCTTCATTCTCTTGACGAACTAAACGAAAGGTCATTGTCCATTTCCCATCACCGCGGCGTCCGACTGATGATAAAATTGACTTGGACGATGGCAGAAATTCTGGTTTATAGCCGCAGACTAATAAAAGAGATTTCTGATTAATATCTTCATATCCAATGTGCCAATCCAGAGGGTGAGTGCCATCTATCCTTACATAAGACTTAATATATTGAGCAATGTTGTTCCATTTATCAAGAAGCTGTTCATTAGTCAGCATCGTTATCATCCTCATCATCATCGACGTCCATCCAATTGCTTATATCCACCAAATTTACAACGTAATTTGCTGTTTTTATATAACCGTTCCCAGGAAACCCAATTCCAATGGCATACAATGTCTCGGGGATTTTAGGGTTGAGTAGAGCATTCTTCCTCCCAGTGCTTTTCAATACATGCAACATTAATATAGGTTTTCGGCCCCCTATGAGGTATGCACTATCAGGAATATTCGTTTTGTCTGGATGCAGTCTTCTAAATCTGTCCTCAGCTTCCTTAATCTCTACATTAGTAAGACCCGCTTTTGTACACCCACCAGATCCTACTCTTACTTTTGTCCCCATAACTTTAATCATTCCGTTTGCTTCTTCTACATAGCGTTTTTCCCTCTTTACTTTGATGATTCCATTAGCGCCTTCCAGTTCGAAGTCATCTGGATCAGAGCCGAAAGGAATAAACACATCCCATTCAGTTAGCCCAGAACTCTTTTCAATATACTCGGCAAGAGCCTTCCCTTGAAATGACATATGCCAAGGATGAGTCTCAAAGCTGTAAAGCAATTCTACAATAAGATCCTTGTGAATTCCGCCCCACATAAGACCGGATTGATCTACACCATGTCTTAAACCCGCTGTATCCAAACTTGCCACAAATAATTTAAAGGCATGTTCATTCGCAGCAAGAACATCAGGTTTAGATTTTAATCTTGGTGTCTCCAACAATTTTCCACTTACGGATATTGGTCTCCTCACCTGTGTTGCAGTCCTCATCTTATTTCTAGCTGTAACGATAAGCGAGTTGGGGTCCTGCCTTACTTTAAGGCCGAAGTCTCTTGGTGTAAGATTATACTTATTCATTTTGCTGATTTCATCTTTCAACTCGTTGGCTGCCGAGGTAATATGTCCATACCAATCAATTACATCGGGTGACATCCACACTTTGAACAAATCGCTGTAATTAGGGCGATAACCAAACCATCTCGCCATCTGTAAAAGAGTATCGTACATTTGAGAATTGCGATAAAAATAACTAGTGCAAAGTCCTTCAAGTGTCAGGCCTCGCGATAGACTGTTGCCCCCAACTGTAATAACCCGCAAGCCATTCTCCTCATAAGCATCATAGTTTAGGCTGGCTGCTCCTGTTTTCTGGTTGACCGCCCGGATCTCAATTGGAGAGATTGCTTTATGCAAATACACTGTAAGCAGGTGCCCCCATGAAACTTCAGATTTCTCTTCCAGATGATGCTTTTCCCAAATTTGTTTTAACATCCTTAATGACTGTATCTTCATAGCCTGTGCCTCATCAAGGGCACCGTAATTATGTACATCAGATTTGACTTGCTCCAGCCAAACTATTATTTTTTCACGTATTCTCACTTGGACATCAGTAAATCGGCTTACATTAATAAGCATAGAGCGATGATCTTTAATATCGCCACGAACATCTCTTACTGCATTAATTAACAAAAAACAACCCATTGCTTCATATAAACTTGGCGGCAGTTCATCAACAACAAGATCCTTCTTATGCTTAAACGGAAAAAACATTTCAATCTCATTAGTATCTATCTCTTCTATATTTTTTTCATGGGTACCAATATCTCCGAACATAGCATTAGCACCAATATAATTCGTTGGAGGAGCCAGCAAATAAATAAAATCTTTTGGGAACAAATCATCGCCCACCATGTCATCATCAGTTTCAGGATTAATGAAAATATTGGCAAAAGGTGTAGCGGTAACTCCTACATATGTAGCTTGATAAAAGCGATTTAATATTGAACGTATTGCCGCATTAATCGCTGTTGGATCTTCCTCTTCTTTTTTTGTATTAACCGACGCATTATCAGCCTCGTCATCAATAAGCAGCAAAGGCAAGTCTATCTTTCCACAATTATCCGCATTATTGGTATGAAGCCAACTTTCTAAATTTTTTAATACTGATTTGTTCTTCTTTACAACAAATAAAGCAGGTTCACTTATATTTTTTAAAGTCAAATCATTGCTATTTAGAATACTTGTATTAAAATCATAAAGAACCGATGTAAAAGCAGATATGCGTTTAGAGGAATCGATTTTCCCCACACCATCAAAAACATTTCTAACTTCTTGTTTTCCTTTCAAACGCAATAAATCTTTACTCAACCTGCCCGCAAACTCTTTATCCAAGCGTTTTTGGGTTTGTTTACGCAGATTTTCCATCATACCAGCTAAAACAATAATAACTTTATATCCAGTGTCTGCTGCTTTATTGCATATAGCAGTATAATTAACAGTTTTTCCGGATTGAACATCCCCAAGTACCAATCCTCTTCTCTGACACGGTTTCTTGCTTTGAGGATCTCCAAATAGGTCTACAATTTCATTAGATACTGTCTCTAAGCTGGCTGTCACTCCAGTATTCCATCCTTTTACATCCTCCAAGTATCGTTTGAACCTTTTCCAGTAATAAAAGTCAATTTCTGCCCTTCGACCAGGAAGCCATGATTGATGATCGCTATTTTTATTTGAAATATAGACTCCAACATCCATTTGTATAACCAAAGCCGCTTTTAAATTTCTAATAATTTGATCGAATTCCTCATCTGCTATCGGGAATGCTTCACGTAAAGCATTGGCTTCTACTATGAATTCATCTTCACTTGGGGGAACTTCAGGATACTTGGTATTAATTGCAACTGATATGAATCTCTCCAGCATTAGAGCAGCTTGACTCAACATTTATTCAGCCTCCTGAACTAATTCAATTAATAATTGTGGGAATTGATTAAACGGCACTGTGTTTTCCAACCTCTTCAGCATTTCGTCCCTTTCCTCCGTATTTCTACATACAGATAGAATCTGTTCCAAAAGTACCGACAATTCAGTTCTTGATATTTCATTCTCATTTAAAATCCGCTGATCGTTTGTCAAATCAATGTATAGCTGGTTTAAAGGCAACCCCTTCTCAATTTGAATCAAAAGCTTTTCTAATAGTCGCTTTTTCAAATCGGTGCCTGAGTTCAGAACTTCAATCAGAGGGTAATCTCGGTTGATTTTATAGATAACCCCTCCTTCTCGGGTTTTGACCCTATCCCATATATGAATTTGAGAGTCTTCGGTTTCTTTCTTCCCTCTATATGTCCAAGTCCTTACACTACTTTCAGATATTTTTCCAATAATTCCAGCCAAGTTTTTACGCACAACCTCGGGAGGTACCGCAATTGACTTTCTAATATCCAACGTCCATAGATAATCAAGAGAGTTAGGAATGTCAACGAGCACACGAGCAAGTTTTGACAGATCCCCTTGACGCATTAAACGAAACCATGTGCCCCAAACAAGCAGCCTTTTGTTGCGATAAACATAAAATCCCTGCAGCCTTCTGAGACCGTCTTTTCCTCCAAGCATATTCAGTTCCCTTTCTGAGAGTTGAGAAATATGAGGCAATGTATACGGCCTCACCATAACTTTATGTCCCTCTATTAAAATACTCTCATCATCCATAACTTGTGTGCTTCTATCGGCTAAAAAAGGATCAACCGGTTCAATTTTTACATTATTCATCCATACCTCAATTTTTTTGATTCCCGGCTCTCTCCCCGCAAGATAACGATGAAATACAAGGGATAAATGCCCCCGAACCCGGTCCATGTATTTGCCCATCGATTTATCGAAATTGATCTCCGCCATACTCAGACGGTCTAATACTTGCCAGACCACCAAAGTACCTGTCTTATTCTCCTTCAATTGTTCAACACAAGGAATATCTGCCAGGTCCTCTAAACTAAGAAGTTTCAGTGACCATTCATTTGTAGACTGAATAAAGTCCAAATCCCACTGTGCCGAAGTAATCTGATTTTCCTTTTTACTGACAACAGTAAGCCTTCTGCACTGGGACATGGAAGCAGTTTTCAACCCTAGTCCAAATCTGCCCAAGTCGCCTGTTGCCCGATCATCCAAAGGGTTTTTGCTGCCATACCTCATGGCATTCTTTAACTTTTCTTCATCCATGCCATCACCATTATCCAGTATAGCAATATAAGGCTCTTCAATAGGAAAGAACATAATGTTTATTTGTGTAGCATTCGCAGTAATACTATTGTCAATAATGTCAGAAATTGCTGTTTCTATTGAATAGCCAATTGCTCGGGTTGCCTCCATAAGAATTGGTGCATAAGGTGGTATAGAAATAACCTCCACACTTGCTTCCCCTTTCTTGAACGTAATCCACATTCCATTCTATTGTTTATTAAAATAGTTCGACAAAATTTCCCACATTCCTTTTCTAAATACCTAATACTACATTACTATTCAAATTCCGCTTCTACAGATATGTAGGTGAAAAGACCCGATTTCTTCTTGAGAAGCGGAAATATCATTCTATTTCATATTTACTATCACTAATTATTGTTAAATAATACACTTAATTCAACAAGTCTTCTAACGGAATGAGGTCATAAAATGAAATTCACTATATATAAAGGAGTATGAAAGGCGGTCAGGTCGAAACTGAACTGTTAAGCTGATTCTCCTCAAAAAGGAAGATCACCTTGAAAAGAAGCTTAGCGATAGGTAGCTACAAAATACTTATAACTAATACCAAGCAATTGTTGCCATCAGAGGAGCTTGCATTGAAGATTAATGATTCGGAGGTTACCGGAAACATACGATGTCTCTATTATAATCGGATCGTACACCGCTCAATATAATGAGAAGCTTGCGATTAGTCATATGGAGATGGATTGGGGGCTGAAAGCTAAAATCCAGTAACTGTTAGCGCTTCATATTACAATCTGTCGTTACGTTTCATGAAGTGGTAGGCGACACTCTCCCTTGTTATAAGTCTTTGAGCGCCGATAGGTACAATCAGTCATCCCCCACGCGAAACTGCGTCATATCCGTTAGCCGCTTGTAATTTGGCTGATCTGCAGTAAAGTCAGGTTGAAGTAAATTATCCGCTACACGGCCATCTGACTCAGCGACTTGGTAGGGGCTTGGGTGGCTACGCTTCTTCCGTATCACGGTCTTTAGCTCAAGCTTTTGCATCAGGCGTAGTACCTTCTTGTGATTCACCTTCTCACCATATTGACGCTCCAGTTCGGCTTGGATTCTCCGATTTCCATATTTCCGTTTCGCTACTCATAGGCCACTTGAATACGCTCTTTCGTCTCTCGATCCTTATACTGACCTTGTCTGCGCAGATCACGGGAATATCCATTTCTGGAGACACCAAGTAGGCTACAAAGCTCCGTTACGGGATACTGTTCTGTTGCGGAATGGATGATCCGATACTTTTCGCGCGTACCTCCTGTGTCCAGATTTTTAGGCACTTTTTAAGATCTCACTCACCCGCTTCAGCTACTTCACGTACCGAACCTGATCGATATACTCCTTACGGCGCTCTCGTTGACCCAGGAGTCCAAACTCACTCAACTTCCGATATTTTCGCATCCACTTTTTCGCACGATCTCTATCCTGAGTACCAAAATGTTCCTTGATCCGCCGATAGGCCCACTTCTCTTCGACATATAGGCGAATCGCCTCTTTCTTCATCTAATTGGAAAACGTTTATACCTTTTTCATTTGGTTTAAAAATGCCCCCTATAATTCATCGGTTGACCTAGGGGGTTTTCCCAATGTCTATTATAGGGGGTGTACTTCATTATTCACACAGAGCTCTCTTTTGAAACTTTGAAATAGTTCGGTTAAAGTGTGGACATATTCTTTCTCGCAATGCTTGGTTACAAAAAGGATTAAGGTGTTAGCTTTTCTTTAACCACTCTTTCAATT
Source organism: Paenibacillus jiangxiensis (assembly GCF_046098255.1). NCBI lineage: Bacteria > Bacillati > Bacillota > Bacilli > Caryophanales > Paenibacillaceae > Paenibacillus > Paenibacillus jiangxiensis. The sequence continues at coordinate 74,794 of NZ_JBJURI010000032.1, read as the reverse complement.
GTATTCGAATCAAATAGATCCACGATGGACATACCTCCGGCATAATTGAAATGTTTCATTAGCTCCCGGAACCGATCCCGGTTATAGAAACCAGGGTTGTCTTTCTTGATTTTCGCGACCGTGCCCAGAATGGTTTTTGTAAATTCCATGTTCCGAGAGAAATTTCGTTCTGTCAGATTTAAAGTGAGATCTGAGTTGTGGAGTAGAATCTCTGTGAGTTCCCATGGATTGCCGAGAGACTCGTCATATGTCATGTAACCAAACCACCAAAGTCTGGCAAGCCCGTTACGGACTGGTGCTTTCTGACCCGACAAGAAATAACGAGCTTCTACTCGCTTTGACGGACTGCTTTTTCTCTTACTCTGCTCCTCTTCAAGGACCTCACCTTCCTCCTCATTTTCCTGTTTCTCAACCGGCCAGCGGGAACGCATATACGTCCAAAATGTTGAGTGCGTCAAGTATGCCCAGAGACGTTCGTTAGAGGCTTCTGCAGGTGTTAAATGTTTAAGCGCCCCATACAATGTTCGAACATTTTCCAAATCAAAGTGTTCCGGACGCCGTCCATCCGTATAAACAGAAACCTTTAACTGAATATCCGGGATGACTAAGTTCGATGGTACGGACCACGAATCATCGACCCAAGGTTCGTCCGCCTCATACTTCTTCACTTGAATGTGTTCCAGCGCTTTCAGCTTTAGGCGCTGCAGTCCGTTTTCCGTAAAATAGCGAAGCCGCATCTTTAGTCCTCCTCCATTTCCATGAGTAGTTCAAGGGAAGGCCCTAACGGTTTTCCTAGCAATTTATGTGCAATACTTATGGAAGTGTCGTTCATATTAATGTTCTTCTTCTTTATCGCATTCATAATTACGGCATACCACTTCTTATTCTGAAAGGGTTCGATCTCACTATCTTTACTTGATTTTATGAATTCAATAATGTTGACAAGGACAGGCACAACAGTCATTAAGGAATATAGCGGAGCAAATACCTTGTTATTGCTGTTTAGTAAACTTAGATTATTGAACTCCTTTTCCGGTAGATAAATGGTCACTTTATCTCCATCAAGATTTAAGTCGATAGGATCCGAGCTATCCGGCGACCGTTCAAACATGAATACGGAAGATACAGGGCGAAGAGAATCTTTCTTTTTCACGATGATCAATGACTTTGGCTCCGCTACGGCCAAAATATCTCCTCTGTTGATGGAAAAAGGTTCATCGCCGTAAGCTTCATCAAACTCGTCGCTATCATATTTGTCGATGTCCTTGATCGCAGCAATGGCGGGGCATACGTCGACTTGATTTTCTAGCTGATAAGCTGGAATTATAAAGGTCAGTGTTTCATCATTTGTTGTGAAAACTTTACGGTATCGCGTCGGCCCACATTCAAAATGAAGAAGATAACAGGCTTGCTTTTGCTGAATCATTCGTTTCAACGTTTGGCTTGTTGTTGTAAATACCGCCTCAAACCGATAGAAGTCACCTTCCGCTTCAGATTTCAGATCTACTTCGTAGGTATGCTCGCCATAACCATTGAAAAAGCCACATAGAACCGGATGTGGAAAATAGCGATGTTTAATTTGCATGCAGTTTCACCCTTATCGCACGTTTTTCTGGATTTACAGGCAACAACTCCACCGTACACTGCTGATTTGCTTTCATTACAATTGGTCCGATTTTTGTTTGCCCGTTTATAGATATCGATTTGCCGGTTGCGCTGTTCTTGGCAGATGCAATTTTGGCCTGTTCCGATGACTCCTCTCCCTCAAATAACAAGCTGAAAAGTATCTGTCCGTCCGTTTCCGGAACGAATACGACATAGTACTTTCCAGATCGGTAAAATGGTAGTTGTTTTTTTAGCTTTGGCAACGTATTAACAGGCTGAATTTGCGTTCCTGCGGGATCCGGTCGAGTATTGTCAACTCTTCCTGCCTGCCTGCCTTTTTCTCCTTGGTTCCTTCTTCCTCCACCATGTCCGGTTCCGTTGCAGAAACCGTTTTCTATCCTGTTGTCGCTCCTTTCAGAACTACCCCCGCTCTGTTCGCCGTTGTCATGTGCATCTGCGTCGTCATCGGGTACATCTTCGATGCTTGTCACCGCTTCTTCCTGAGCCATATAGACATTATCTTGCTGCGAATTATGCTTTTTCTCGCGAATAAGTATGGATTCCGGCGCATTATAGTTTGTGTCCTGTCCATTGCCAGCAGAAGAAAGTATAATATCATCGTTGTCATCAGCCAAATACTGGCTGATTCCTTCAAGGTCCATCGTATCGCCCGTGTTCTGTCTGACCAACGATTTAATCTGTTCCGCAATCCAGCCGTACATATCAGACAATACTTTGCTCGCCCCCCGCTCTTTGGCCCGACTTGAGATCCAGTCATCATGTTTCGGTGGTTCCATTTTCTTAAGCAACTTGTTCATTTCATCGCCACTTGCGATAAAAACGCCGGAAAACTTCAACGGGCTACGGAATTGTCGTTGCTTGATCATCATCCCCGTTTTTCTAAACATCGCAATTGTGTTGTTTTGATCAGATCCTAGTTTCAAGTAGAGCTCAATCGTCCCCCGGTTTTTGAAATTAGGCTCAAAGAAATAGGGTTCTTTCCTCGTAAAGGCTTCAAAATACGAAGGAAGCTTAGAGTCCTCCCCGGCGAAATATTGTTCGATCAATCTTCCAATGGTTGTATTGTCAATGACCGTATCCCCGGCGTAAACAACCAGCTTATTATCCATGATTGCGACAAAGAAGTTTTCGATGACAGTTTGAATGGTGACTATCTTCCAATTTTCGATATTTTTAAATGCTGCGATGAAAATGTCCGTACCGATTTCCGTTCTTGTGAAGAATGGGTGAGGATTATACTCCGTGATTGGTAGATTGCCGTTAGTTTCTCCGAAAAAGCCGGTCCCTCTTGTAAGTTCTTTTTGTTCATTATAATGAGAGACAAGTCTTGCGGAGCCTTGAAACGCCTTTTTGTTTTCTTGATCGATAGTGTTGTAAAAGACCGTGCGAAGCATCGAGCATTCAAACGGGGCAGCTTTTCCTATGCCAAAGGATCCACCATCCTCGTCTCCTTTATTCGAAACCCCGACCGCCTTCACAAGAGCAAACCATTTTCCTTTGAGAGAGTTGTCCGATCCTGATAGACCGGTAGTATTATAGTCGCTAACTTTCATAAACGCGATGTGGTCTTCCTCAAATACTTTCAATGCTTCTTTAAAAAAGTTGATCTCATCCTGATGACTTTCTGTAAGTATCGAAAATTCTAAACACGACTGTAAGGTCTCCACAAATTGCTGCCATTCAGGAAACACGTTTTTAGGTAAGAACTCGCAATTATATGTAATGATTACCGGCTTGGAGTCTGATATTTTTGCATCTAAAGCGTTTTGTATCGTCTCTCGGACCAATGATGCAGGACTACCCGCAAAAGTCTCAATCCCAGCATCATTCAACCCTTCTCTTGTACCGCCATCATTAAGTGGAAACTTCCAGCTTGCCATAAAGACTGCCCCCTATCTTCTAAAGAACTAGCATTTTTGTCTGCAAACAAACCTAGGATTTTTTGAATGAGAATGCCACATCTTCAGAAGCCTCCTCGCTTCTAAACTTTGATTTCATGTTCTTCAGTTCTGTCTCCAATGCCTCAATAATTTGTCTAACATGCGATTCTGTATAATCGTAGTTTCGACGGTTAGACAAATTTCCGATAAGACGAATCTTTTTTATTGCCTCTGATACTCGTTTTTCTGCCAATCTTTCAAAATTTATTCTTTTATCCATAATCTATAATCCCCTTTCATTTAAGAAATATAATACCATTATATAAACATATATTCGCGAAATAGTCTACTGTATAATCAAAATGTAGCACATAATTTCACATAATATATTACGATGTTGCACTATGCAAAACTAACGGGACGTTAGATTTAACCTATGTATCATGCTATCTCTGAAGAAAATTTATTAATAGTACAAGACTTCGTCGGGTCCGAGATGCTAAATGTGTCCCTATGTTCTCATTCTACTGATCCTCAGAAGCTCACAGGCGCTGAAATCCCCTGTCTATACACCATTTCCATTTCAACTAGTCTTATTCACTTTTTGAGTACCATCGAGTGGGACTTCTTACTATTCTGTGAAGTAGCTTGTCCGAGCACGTTAACGAGGACCATATTGGAGGATTATATGTCCTACTTGAAGCACTCCCGTTGAATGCATGTTTGCCCCAATAGTTGTGAAGGACAGGCACATTTTTTAGTTAGAAACCAAAAAACTAATTGAGAAAATAATATTTAGATTCATGATTAATATTTATGGTAGGGTTGATGCTTGGAAGGGGAATAAATACTTGATAGAAGATTATTGACGTACAATATCATCAGGCTGGCTCAAAACAAATATCAGCAGAAATTATTAAGGAATATATTAGACAATATTTCCAAAAAAAAGCACCTCCTCGAATCTCCAGATGAGGCAGACTAGAATAAAGTGCTTTAAGAATATGTTGATCAAACGGAAATACAGCTCTGTCCAATGACTTTAGTCATTATCATACACAAATTACTTTTAGTTTTTTTTGCGGGGAGGCAGAGGAATTGAAAACGCCAATTATTTTATCGATTAAAGCATTAATGGTTCATCCGCTCCAATCTCCTCTCTGCCACAGCAAATCAGCGATTAGTAGCATCCCTTACTAACAAAGCAACCGATTCTACGTGAACGGTATGCGGAAACATATCCACCGGCTGCACCTCTATCGTCCTGTACCCTCCATCCTCCAACACCCTCAAGTCCCTCGCCAGTGTCGAAGGATTACACGACACATACACCACCCGCTCCGGCTTCATTTCAAGAATCGTATCCAGTAGCCTCGGATCACAGCCCTTCCTCGGCGGATCGACAACGATCACATCCGCCTCAATACCTTGCTCCTTCCAACGCGGAATAACGTCCTCGGAAGCGCCGACCTCGAACTGGACGTTGCGCATGCCGTTCAACTCGGCGTTGCTGCGTGCGTCGTCGATGGCTTCCTTTACGATCTCGACGCCGTATACCTGGTCCGCGTGCTGGGCCAGGAAGAGCGAGATTGTGCCGATGCCGCAGTAAGCGTCGATGACGGTCTCCTTGCCGGTCAGGCCGGCATATTCCACCGTCTTGCCATATAGCACTTCCGTCTGTACGGGATTGACCTGATAGAACGAACGGGCCGAGATGGCAAATTGTACGTTACCGATATAGTCATAGATCACATCCCGGCCCCACAGCACCCGTGTTTCGTCGCCGAAAATAACATTGGTCTTTTTCGTGTTGATGTTCTGCACAATGCTTGCCACCGCCGGAATCTGATCCCGGATGCTGCCGATCCAGGCGTCGCGGTGCGGGATGTCGTGGCCGTTCGTCACGAGCACGAGCATGAGCTCGCCGGTGCGGAACGCTGTCTTCACGACGACGTGGCGCAGCAGGCCCCGCCCGGTCTCCTCGTTATAGGCGCTGATGCCAAGCTGGCTGCCGATCTCCTTGACGCGGGCGACCACCTGGTCGTTGCGCTCGTCCTGGATCAGGCACGCCTCCATATCGATGATGCGGTGGCTGCCGCGCGCGTAGAAGCCGCCGATGAGGCCTCCTTCAGCCGTGCCGATGGGCACCTGTGCCTTGTTGCGGTAGCGCCACGGATCGCTCATACCGAGCGTCGGATGCACCACAACACCCGCACTACTCTCCGGCTCGCCATCCGACCCGCTGCTGTCCGCTACCTCCAGCTTCCCGATTCGTTCCAGCACGTCCACGACATGCTGCCGCTTCCAAGCCAGCTGCCCCTCATAGCTCATATGCTGGAGCTGACAGCCTCCGCATTGGTCATAGATCGGGCAAGGGGCCGCGATCCGGTCGGAACTGGCCTGGACGACGTCCAGCAGCTTGGCGTAACCGTACTGCTTCTTCGTCTTCAGCACCTTGACGCGGACCTTCTCTCCAGGCAGGGCTCCTCCTACGAAGAGCGTATACCCCTCAATCCGGCCCACACCCTCGCCTTCATGGGTCATGCCGATGATGTCGATCACGGCTTCATCGTTCTTCTGCACAGGCACGCCAGCCTGATCCGCAGCAGCGCGTCCACTCACAGAGACATCCCTGCCACCATGAACGGCCCCATTCACTCTTGCTCTATCTCCAGCAGCAACCTTTGCTGCGCCTCTATTCTTCTCCCTGATTACCACATCTCGCCCGCCATTTGTCGAGACCTTCGCTCTACCTTTATCTCCCGCGCCAGTCTCCCGAATTGCCTTATCCCTCTTCCCATTTTCCGTCTTCCTTCCATCAGCCCGCATCTCTGGCTGGCTGTTCCGGCGGCTTTTTCCACGGCCGCTGCGGTGGTTGTTCATCTCTCAAGTCACTTCTTTCTCCATATGATAATTACAGTATTGCCTCATACTTATCTTCCAACTCGAAAAATGCCGCCCTCCCCAAGGGAGTAACGGCATACCTTCGTGGTTCCAGCTTTCATTACAACGATACATCCGCCACCAATCAGCGGAACACATGTAAGTGCCGGGGCAGGTTGCGGAAGGTGGCTGGCAGTGTACCGCCAAGCTCGCCGTCCAGGTTGAGCAGCACATGGCCCGGTGAAGTGACTTCCATATAGTCTGTCTTGAAATGCACGATTTTCTTGTCATTCACATGCTCGCCGCGCAGGGCCAGCGTTACCAGCCGGATCATTTCGGCCAGATTACACTTGCGTACGGCGATCACGTCCAGCAAGCCGTCATCAATCGTGGCCCCTGGTGCCAGCTTTTCGAAGCCGCCTACCGAGTTCGTATTGGCGATGAAGAAAAGCATGAACTCGTCATGCAGCTCCTCCTGCCCGGCCGCCCGGATGTTCAGCTCCTGCGGGGCGAGGCTTACCATCTTCTCAAGGCCCTTCCAATAATAGGCCAGCTGCCCGATCATCGTCTTCAGTTTGCTCGGCACCTCATAGGTTAGCTCCGTCAGTGTGCCACCGCCGGCGATGTTAATGAAGTATTTATCATTGGCCTTGCCGATATCGATCGGCTTCGCTTCCTGCTTGATGACGAGGTCGCAGTAATCCTCCCAATATCTCGGGATACCAAGCGCACGCGCAAAATCATTCGTCGTTCCGAGCGGGAACACGCCCAGCGGCGGGCGGTTCTCCTTCTCCGCCATGCCGTTGATGACCTCGTACAGTGTGCCGTCACCGCCGGCGGCAATCACCAGATCATATTCGCCACGCTCTACCGCATCCGCGGCCGCAGCCGTGGCATCACCTTCGCCGGTTGTCGCATGAACCGAGGCCTCGATGCCCCCCTCATCGAGGCGCTGCAGTATGTCGGCCAGCCGCCGTTTCATTTCCTCACGCCCTGAGGTGGGGTTGTATATCAAGCGAGCTCTTTTCATTCCGTTACTCCACCTGTGTATTTTATTTATCAACGTTTATTCATCAACCAAGGGAGGTGTGCAAACTTCTAATGCTCACAACCTGTATGGCCATGAGCGGATGTCATTATTTTGCAGCTTCCTTTAAGATATAATGATAACGAAAAAAATCGCATTTTACAAACGACATGCCATGATACCGATCCTGGAAGGGTGCATAACACACACACAGCTATTCCAGAAGCGTACAACAGTCGCACTCCGTTTCTGACAGTTAATGCTGCCCTACCCCTCCGATCCAGGCTATTGCTGCTCCCCAAGCTCCTCCGCCTCGCGCAAAAGCCCGGATATCTGATGCTCCATCCATGTCTTCAGCAGCGGATGCGGCAGCAGCGCCTCTCCCGAATAACGGTAGTTCAGCCCGTCCAATCTTCCGGGAATGACCTTGGCGGTAAAGAAGCCTGTGCTGAGAAACAGCGGGGAGACAATCACATCATATCCCTTATCCCTGCTCCAATACTCCGCTTTGCTCCGTACGTTGTCCGGATTCAGCAGAGCGTAATCACACGCCGTACCGCTGATCGAGCTGACATCCGCCGCCAGGGAGGACATGCCCCACTCCCAGCGCTGATGGAAGCCGTCGTGCACGCTGCCGTGGCCTATCAGCAGGACAACCTCCCGCTCGGGCCGCTGCGACATGCCGCGCACCTTCTCCCACACCATCGCCGCCACATCGGGACCATGGTCGATGGGGTTGCCGAAGTGTACGCGTGCGTGAACCCGAAAAGGCTCCAGATCCGTTTCCTTCTCTGGAACCTCTTTAACACCCAATGCATAGCTGATCTCGTCCACATGTGTACTGCCTGACGAGACGAACAAGGGCACCACGAGCAAATCCGTGGCACCCGCTTCCTCCAGCCGGTCGATGCCGTCCTGAATTAGCCTTCCCTCCACATGCTCAAGAAAAGACACAGCTACCGGGCAACCGGCCGGCAGCTGCAGCTGCCCGGCGGCCTCATCCACCAGTTGAACCCAAGCGGGCGCAGGTGAACCGTGGCTGATGATCAGAACGCCCGGCTTCATGTTAACGGCCCAGCCGTTCCAGCGTCATTTTATAGCCGTCATTGCCGTAATTCAGGCACCGCTTCACACGGGAAATGGTAGCCGTGCTGGCGCCGGTCTCGGCTTCGATCTGATTGTATGTGCTGCCTTTGCCCAGCATACGCGCAACCTCCAGACGCTGGGACATGGACTGAACTTCATTGATCGTGCACAGGTCATCAAAGAAAACATAGCATTCCTCAAGATCCTTAAGTGTTAAAATAGCCTCAAACAATTGGTCAATACTCTTATCATTAAGCTTCTTCAGCTGCATATATTATCATCCCCTACGGAATACTGTAGCTTCATTGTAACTGAGCAGTGCACAGTTTTTCAAGCGTTAACGATTTCACGCATTACAGAATAGAACCACGAAGGCCTTTACCCCGCCCAAATCCGCATTTATCCCGCTTTTATGGACGTGTGCCTAATCGCCCTGCGCACCTAATACATACAATAGACTATCAACCTGTAAAGGAATGTGATCTGCATGCCTCAAAACTATACAAAACGGAGGGCGCACCCGTATCGTTCACTGGCCGATTATAACTCATCCGCATACCCCGGGGCCGCCCCTTCTCTAGATCCGCTTACAGCCGAGGCCACTTCATTGGTGCCTTATAATCCATCCTATAACCAGTCCTACAATCCGGGCGGTGCTCTTGAAACGGTAAATCCTGTAAGTCAGCCTTCTTCCTCCGGCGGAGCCGGCGGGCTGCTGGGGAACTTGCCGAATCTCGGCGAGCTCAAAGGAATTATCGACCGGATGGGCGGCATTGACGGCGTAATCAACACCCTTGGCAAGGTGCAAAAGGTCGTGACGAGCTTCCAGCAGTTTGCCCCGATGGCCAAACTGATCATGGGCGCGCTGCCCTTTGGCGGGAAAGCAAGCAATAAAGCAGCAAGCGATTACGTCGAGTATATCCCCAAGCGCCGGAAAAGAAAAAAAAGCAGCAGCCGCAAACGGGGCACCTCCAAGTCCAGCCGCAGCTCGACCAAGCGCAAAAAGCGCTAAGCTCTATTTTAGAGCAATCACTTGAACCAGCCTCTTCTGGAGAACCAGTATATCATGCCGGAGCCGAGCAAGCCCATAACAGCAAGCACTGCAAAATAGCCATATTTCCAGCGCACCTCGGGCATGAACTTAAAGTTCATCCCGTAAATGCCTGCGATCAGGGTCAAAGGCATGAATACCGTCGTAATGACCGTCAGCGTCTTCATAATGGCGTTCATCCGGTTGGAATTGAGTGAAATGTAGCTGTCCCTCAGGTCGGCCGTCATTTCACGGTCGGCGTCAATCATGTCGGAGAGCTTCAGCAGATGATCATAAATATCCGAGAAAAAAGCCTTATGCTCGCCCTGTCCCTGGATATGCTCGGAATTGACGACCCGGTACAATAAATCCCGCATCGGTACGATCGTGCGCCGCAGCTTCAATAACCGGCTCCGCAGCTCGAATACCTGGTTCATCAGCTCCTCGACCGACTCGCTGCGGCTCCGGTTCTCCAGCTCGGCCAGCTCGTCTTCGATCCTGAACAGGCAGGGGAAATATTGGTCCACCAGCTTATCCATGACCGCATACGCCGCTCCCAGCGTGCCATGCTTCCATATTTTACGGGCACGAGCATGCTCCGCGACCCGTTCCCATGCCTGGTCGAGCTCCTCCAGCGGGGTTTTATGGTAGGACACGAGAAAGCGATAGCCCATAAAGAGATCCACCTCTTCTACCGTCAAGTGATCCGGGTCAAGGGCATGCAGCACAAAAAAATACACATCCTCATAATAATCCACCTTGGGCCGCTGCAGCACATACAGGCAGTCCTCAATCGCCAGCGGGTGGAAATGAAAATAGGTATCCAGCAGCACCGCTTCCTCTTCCGTAGGATCGCAGAAATCGGCCCATATCCATTCATATTCATCCGGCTGTATCTCGGTCAGTGGAATACCAAGCTTCAGCTGATGGTCCTTCCCGATTGCGAGTGTCCTGATCAATGCGCCTCATCCCCCTCTTCTGTGCTGGCAAGATCCAATCATTTTGCCTCCATACTACATAGCTTTTCCCACAAAGCAAAAAAGCCCCCGCAGGGGCTTACGATTTTTTCATCAGCAACCATGCGGACGGCTTTCAGCCTGCCGCACGCTAGAATAGCAATGTGAAGATCAATCCCGCCAATACAGCGGAAATGGGAATGGTAATAAACCAGGTCACCACAATGCGTCCCGCCAGAGACCAGCGCACAGCCCGGAACCGCTTCGCGGAGCCGACACCCAGAATCGCCGAAGTAATGGCATGGGTCGTGCTGACTGGGAGATGCAGGAGCGTACAGGTGAAGATAACGGAGGCAGCCGAAATATCCGCCGCAAATCCGTTAATCGGTTCAATTTTGAAAATTTTCGTGCCCATCGTCTTGATGATCTTCCAGCCGCCGATGGACGTACCCAGAGCCATAGCCGTGGCCGCCGAGATTTTAACCCAAAGCGGCACCTCCAGATGATCCTGGTATTTTGCCGACACGAGCGCAAAGGTGATAATGCCCATCGCCTTCTGTGCATCATTCGTACCATGCGTGAAGGACTGCAGGGCCGCCGTAATAATTTGCATGGTGCGGAAGCCCTTGTTTACGGTATGTGGACTTCTGCGGGCAAAGATGTACTTGAGGATCATCATGACGATATAACCGATGGCAAAAGCAATCAGCGGCGAGAAAATCAGTGCCTCCACAATATCGATGAAGCCTGTCCAGTTGACCTTGTCCGAACCCGCGCCCACAAATACCGCACCGGCCAAAGCACCGATCAGCGCGTGGGACGAGGACGACGGAATGCCGAACCACCATGTGACCAGGTTCCAGATAATGGCCGCCAGCAGCGTAGCGATGACAATGTCGATCCCGTTGGACAGCTCCATCGGATTGGCTACGCTTCCGCCGATCGTCTTGGCCACCCCGGTAAACATCATGGCGCCAACGAAGTTCATCACCGCCGCCAAAAGTATGGCCCGCCGCGGTGTCAGCGCTCGTGTCGAGATCGACGTGGCGATGGCATTCGCAGTATCATGAAAGCCGTTAATGAAGTCAAAGGCCAGTGCTAGAAATATGACAATGCCTAGTACGAGTAAACTTGTATCCATGTAAATAGGACCCCTTACGAGTTGCGCATAATGATGGATTCCAGCTTGTTGGCTACATGCTCGCAAGAGTCAGTAGTCGTTTCCAAGCGTTCGTAAATCTCTTTGCGCTTGATCAGCTCAATCGGGTCATTAACGGTCGCAAACAAATTTTTAATGCAAATACGAAGCAACTCGTCCCCCTGGTTCTCCAGGTCGTTCAGACGAATGGTGTGCTCGCGCAGCGCAAGCAGCTTCTTCTGGGACAGAAGATGAACGGCCTTCTGAATCTCATAGGCAGACTGGCGCAAAATATCCGCAAACTGAACGATATATTCGTCTGGCTCGTGAAGATGGTACATATAAAACCGTGACGCTGTCGCTTCAAGCCCGTCTAATACGTCGTCCATAGTGGTTGTCAGATCCATAATGTCGTCCCGTTCCAGCGGCGTAATAAATGTTTTGTTCAGTTCTTTAATAATCGTGTGTGTAAATTCGTCACACTTGGATTCGTATTTCTTCATTTCTCCAGCAAACAGCGTAACGTCCTGCAGGTTTGAAATGTTCTGCGCAAAATAATCGGCAGCCTGCACGATCGTATCCGCCATATTTTCCAACGTCTCGAAAAAGATATCCTTTTTCTTCAGTTTCATACGATTACCCCTTTACCAAAATTTGCCGTTTGATGGATTCGACTATATTAGACAACCTTTGCTATCTTATCATAGGTGACATCTGTTTTGTAAAGACCCTGTAAACTTTGTAAACGCTATTTTAAAATTTCTTCATCCTTCTTTTTATTACCCTCTCTGTTCACCCTTGATTCTCTGCATTTAATTGGGCCGGCTGGGTAATCGAGACATGTCCGTCCAGCGGCTGGTCATTCGGCACAATATGAATATACGTCTGTCCAGGAACCAGTGAAACTTCCGTGTCTCCTTCATAAAAGCGGATGATATCTCCATTAGCATGCTTCCATTTTCCCTGAATCATCCTCCCCTCGCGGAAAATGAGTGCGTCTCCGCCGCTGTCCAGATCCACAGCCAGCCGGCCGACATCATCCAGCACCCGGTGGCTTGTGCTCATGACCACCACATTCGCAGCGCTTAATTGATCCCCATTATTCATATCAATATGCGGCTCCCCGTTCACTGATCTCAGGTAGATCTGCTTGTCCTCATTATATGTATAGGATACACGGTAGCTTTGCAGCAGAAAACGAATGTCAAACGCCGTTACCTGTTCGCCGTCCGTCATTTGCTCCAGCTTGGCAAACGTATACTCAGGAACATCGGAGCTTGTCGGGTACCCCCGCTTCTCCGCTCCTTCGAGCAGCCTCGGCAGACTGGTATATAAATTATGCGGCGCTTTGCGATCCTTGCTGCGCCAGAAAGATGTGCCCGCATTCGTAATTTCATCAAGATGCTGTTTCCCCTGGTGCTGGAATTGGTCATAAGCGTCATTACTGCCTCCCGCATGAACAGGCAGCGCTCCGTAGGTTTCCGCCAGCTCGATCAGATAAGGCCGGATGCTGCGTACAGGGCCGATGTTGACCTCTCCGCCTCCGCTCTGATAAAACGCCACCAGACGTGTGATCCCGCCTTCAGCGAGCACCTCATATACGATATCCGCCCCGCTCAGTCCCGATTGCGGGCGCGCGGCAGGGGCGTTGTTGATCATGACCGCCAGCGGCCGCTGATCCGAAGGTTCATCTATGGCCAGACCTGTGAGAGGCGCGGTGTATTTCGGTTCCGTCTCTGCCGGGGGCTCCACCGGTTCCGGAGCCGGGTCCTCAATGACGACAGGCGGCGCCTGCGGTGGGGCTTCCTGCATGGGAGAACAGGATGTCAAACCTATACAGGCGAACAGCACCAGCGTACCGCAAACTGTGTTTTTGCTTAACCGAATCAACATACATTCCTCCTGGGTTCCATTTTCTACATTATAAGCAAAGTATGGCAGGGTTGTCTCTCACAAAGAAAGCCCTTCAATTTTGCCGGAACCATCGAGAGATAAAAATTTTAAGAAAATAACTAACTTTGTGATTTAAATCACAAATAAAACTGCAGACCTATTCTACAATAAAGACATGAAAGAGATGATCATCTTCCAAAATAAAACCAAGGTGATACACCTTATGAAGGAGTGGTAAATATGTTTAACGCATGGCTTAGAGAAAACCCGGTGGCAATGTGGATTCTGACGGTAGTGAGGGTGGTGCTCGGCTGGAGCTGGATGACCCACGGCTGGGAGAAATTAACGGGAGGCGGATTTGATGCTGGAGGCTTCATGACAGGAGCTATCGCCAAGGCAACAGGTGAACATCCGGCGGTACAAGGCTGGTGGGCTAACTTCCTTGAAGCTTTCGCCCTGCCGAATGTAGGTCTCTTCAACTTCCTGATTCCTCTGGGTGAATTCCTGGTCGGTGTCGGCTTGATTCTCGGCACATTGACTACACTGGCCGCACTGATGGCCATGGTCATGAACTTCGCCTTCCTCTTCTCGGGCACAGTGAGCACTAACGCAGTGATGGTCCTGTTCGAAATCTTCATCGTGGTCGCAGGCGTCAACGCCGGCCGCATCGGTTTGGACCGCTGGGTACTGCCCTTCCTGCGCGGACTGTTCCGCAGACATGAAGGCGGCGGGCAGAAAGCGAAGGCTGCCTGATCAGGATGGCTAAGTAAATAGCAAATGTAGCTCAAGCGCCGATGAAAATCGGCGCTTTTTTTAGATATCAGACTTTCATACCGCTTCGCAGATCACTAAAAGGTGAAAACTTTGCCGCTAAGCCACTTAAATTTTCAGGGCAGAAAGTATAAACTTCCTGACTTAAGCTTCCTGGCCTCAACTTCCTGGCCTCAGCTTTCTGATACCGCAAGAAAACCTCCGCTAAACGCGGGCTGGCTTCTGTGAATGTACTATAATACAAAGGGAGATACGGAAGAAAGGCGGAAGCAGACTCATGGCTGAAGCAATGCTAGACATCTTGGAGAAGTGGGGAATTTGGGGCATTCTCGCTTCGCTGTTCATAGAAGGAAGCGCCTTTCCGTTTATCGGGACTATTTTTATTGTAACTGTCGGTTTTCTCATGGATTTAAGCTGGTTTGCTATCACGTGGATTTCCGTGCTGGGAAGCCTGTTCTATGCGGTGGGCAGTTACATTCCTTATTCTATAGGCTTTTTTCTGGAAGGCAGGCTGATGAAAAGGCTGAGTCCCGCCACGCAAGCACGGCTGGCACAAGCTCAGACCGCTTTCAGTAAACATGGGATCTGGAGTGTGGCGATATCGAGCCCGCTTCATTTGGGAAATGTGGTTCCCTTTGTGGCTGGCATGGCTCGCATGGATCTGCGCATTTATACGCTGCTGACCATGCTCGGCATCGCTCCTACCACCTTCCTGCTGCTCAGCATCGGCCGTCTCTATCCCGGAGACACCGAAACGGTGATGCATACGATCGATCAATATCAGGGCATTGTCCTGGCTGTCTTTATCGCGGTAACTGCGGTTTATATTACATGGAAAATCATCAGCAAACGCCGCAAGCCAAACGAGGACATCGGGATCAGCGATTAAACGGCAAACCAAACAAAAGCACCCTGAAGCGGACCTGAATATCTTGAAAAAGATATCATGGCACGCTGCAGGGTGCTTTTTCGTTTCAAATCGTTGTCTTTCCGAATATCCAGCAATTCAGGCTCAGACATCCATCGTCATAGGTCTGAAACAGCTTCTCCGCACTTCTGTCATTATCCGCCGCCCCCATCGCATAAAACAGGGGAGCAAAATGCTCCTTGGCATAGGACGGGACGGCTTCTTCCGCAAAGGGCGCCTTCTTCCGATATTCAAACAGCTGCTTGAGATTCCAGGTCTGCAGCTGCTCCCCAATCCAATCATCAAAGTTGGTCGCCCAGCTTTCGGGCTCTTCGTTTTTGCACAGCCGGCGCAAATTATGTACAAGCCCTCCACTGCCGACAATCATGATCCCCTTCTCACGCAAGGAAGAAAGCATGCAGCCAATAATGTACTGCTCCTTGGGAGAACGTCTGGAATCAATGGACAGAGGAATGATGGGGATATCCGCGTTCGGATACATATGATGCAGGAAAACCCATACACCGTGATCAAGCCCCCTGTTCAGAACGGGCCGGGCATGCAGATTGTGCAGCTTGAACAAATTTAGAACTTCATTATGGATCTCCGGATCTCCGGGTGCAGAATATTCGATCGTATACATTTCTTCAGGAAAACCATAGAAATCGTGCAATGTTGAGTGCTGTTCATCAATGTCTACACATTGATCGGGACTGTCCCAATGAGCGGAAAAGACAACAATTCCGCGGGGTCTGGGCAGCCGTGAACCCAGTTCCTCCAGAAAGCGGGTATACGCATTGTTCTCCACAGCCAATGCCGGTGAACCATGCGCAACAAATAATGCAGGTACTGTCATCGCTGCCAACCTCCACACGCCAATTTAATCGTTGCCCCTCTATTTTACTCCTGCGCATGGGTATTTTCCAATGGTGTCAAATCATCCAGTGCTGCCACTCTTTTTCGAGCCGCTCACGCTCATCCAGCCATTCCACGGTCCGATGAATCAACTGCGCACGCTCCTTGCCCGAAGAATAGGTATGGTCAGCCTGAAAAATAATCTCCTTGTCACACCGGCTTTCTGAACGCATCCAGAACACCTTCTGGTACAGGAAGGCGTAGTCTACGGGAATGACATCATCCGATGTGCCATGCACAACGAGCACGTCCCCGCTGAACTTAACAGCTTCCTGGAAAGGCTGGTACTGCGCCAGGGACTCGAAAAAAGCAGGAGTAAACCTGTAGCCCAGGTAATCCGCCTCTCCTTCTTTAACCGCCTGATCATACACATTCCGTCCGGTAAGCTTCACGATGTCATTGAACGGGTAACCGACAGCGGACCAGAGCACGAGATTTTTCACCCTCTTATCCCGTACAGCCGTCAGAACGGCGACCGCGCCGCCAAGGCTGTGGCCAATCAAGGTAATCTTCTTCGGATCCACATCGGCACAGCTTACAGCGTAATCCAACACAGCGCGCGTCTGATTGATCATGCCATTGATGCTCTGTTCCCCATACTCACCGGTGCTCTCGCCGCAGCCTGCGTAATCAAAGCGGAGCACCATATGCCCCTCATTAGCCAGCCTGCGCGCCGTATTCACAAACAGCCTGTCAACCCCGATGCGGCTGCCCACAAACCCGTGGCAGATGATGACGAGTGAATTGCGGTTCTGGCAGCCCGTCTTCTCCACCCCGCGCGGATAGTGCAACGTTGCCGCTAGCTCCTCACCTTCAAAGCGTATTCCAATCTGTCTTTCCATATGCCTCTCCCCCTGTTCCTTGATCCCCATCATTTAACCGTTAATTCCGATCAATTTAATATGATTAATTGTACACATGACTCTGGCAGGTGTCAATGAGCCTTTCCCTGCTGCCACAAAAAAAGGCGCCTGCTCCCGAAAAGGCAATCTCCTCTTCTGGAGCAAGCGCCGCCGGAATTCAGCAGCCTGAATTACTCGTAGCTGCGTCGGTACATCGCATGGGTCTCGCTGCGTCCTTGCCAGCCCTTCAGGACGGAACTGCCGTGCTGATCGTCCAGCACATGGTCTCCCCGTCCTTCATCAAAGTCATCGCCGAATTCCGTATCCTCGACACGGTAACGCGGAGCATTGCCCTGAACAATATGCCTTACTTTCCCGGAGTTCAGTCCGCTGTTCATATGCTGGCCCCCCTTCCTCTCCTGTAAAAATTGATTGCAGCTCACGCAGCATCATCCATATTTTTCAGCAGGAAGCGTTGCCAATATACATGGCTGACAAATAATTCTGTATGCCCGACTTTGCCATAATCCGCCTGCTCACGTATACTGGATTGCATATGGATTGTTGGCAGGAGGCCTGACGAATGAATCAACAAACTTCCGGAATACAGGGGCAAGACAAGCCTGACTCCCGGCTCAAATATTTCACCATGATCGCCTGGATCGCATTGACCTTCTTTTTCACAGCGGTTGCGCTGCTCGGTCTGGTTGTGCTTGCCACCGGCGGCAATACAGCCCCTTATGAGAAAATCAGCATCTCGACCCTTCTTATTATCGCGGCCGGGGCGATTCTGCTGATTGAAGCATTAACCCGCTTTATGGGCAGCCCGGAAGAGGACGCCGGGCAGGCCACGGCTCCCGGGGGTAAAAGCGGACAAGCGCGCGTGCCCGAGAAGCCGAAGCTTGATTTGAAATCGATGCTGCTGTATGTGGTCCTCGTTGTGGTGATCCTCGTTGGGGGCATTGTGCTCAACAGAAGCCTGCCCGTGTTCACCGTATCCCCATGGGTGAGCCTAATCATCGCCGTTATCGGCTGGGCCGGGCTTAAACCGCTGTTTCTGCGCAAGAAAAAATAACATGGTATCATGCCAAAGAAGGCAGCAAGCAAGGCAACAAGAAAGGGGAGTCCCATTGAACCGGAACTCCCCTTTTTCATGTTCTAATAAGCCCAAGGAATGAAGCATTCCTCCACCAAAGAAATCTTCACTCTTCTGCAGCGGGATTCGGACAGGAGAGCCCTTATTCCTGCAAAATCCCGCTTATTTCACTTTTGCCGGACCGAGGCGCCGTTATCCGTACATTTTCCCGTATGTTCGCCTCAAATTTGACCCAATAAGGACTATGGAGTCCGAAATTTTAAAAAAACAGCTTAAATATCCGCTTTAACGTCCTTCCAGTCCGCGAAGGGAAAAAATATTCAGATCAGCATATTGAACAGATCCACGTTCTTGTTCAGCTCGGTATACCGGATTCCCTTGCGGTTCATCCGCTCGATCAGCGGCAGATAGTCCTCTTTATGCAGGAGCTCGATACCGACCAGTGCCGGCCCGTTCTCCTTGTCGTTCTTTTTCGTATATTCAAAACGAGTAATATCATCATCCGGACCGAGCACATCCTGTAAAAATTCGCGCAAAGCGCCTGCCCGCTGCGGAAAATTGACCATGAAATAATGCTTGAGGCCCTCATACATCAGAGAGCGTTCCTTGATCTCCTGCATCCGGTCAATGTCATTGTTGCCTCCGCTGATGATGCATACGACCGTCTTGCCCTTGATCTGCTCCCGGTACATGTCCAATGCGGCCACAGGCAGCGAGCCTGCCGGCTCCACTACGATGGCACTTTCGTTGTACAGCTCCAGAATGGAGGAACATGCTTTGCCTTCCGGCACCTTCACAATGTCGTCGAGGACGTTCGAGCAAATGCTGTAGGTCAGCTCACCGACACGCTTGACGGCCGCTCCATCGACAAATTTATCGATTTCCTCCAGGGCAATGACGCCACTCTGGCGCAGCGCTTCACTCATGGAGGCCGCACCCAGCGGCTCCACCCCGATGACCTTGGTCGAAGGACTCATGGTTTTGATATAAGTGCCTACACCGGCTGCCAGCCCGCCTCCGCCGATCGTTACAAACACATAATCCGCGGGAACATCCAGACTCTCCATGACCTCCATGCCAATCGTGCCGTTGCCTGCGATAATTTTCGCTTCATCAAAAGGATGAATGAACGTCATGCCCTGCTCTTCGCACGTCTTGATAGCTTCCTCATAGGCATCATCGAACGTATCTCCCGTCAGAATGACCTCAACGCTGCTGCCGCCGAACCGGCGCACCATTTTGACCTTCTGGTTGGGTGTCGTGCTGGGCATATAGATTTTGCCATGAATGCCGAGGGCGTTGCAGGAAAAAGCGACACCCTGGGCATGGTTGCCTGCGCTGGCGCACACAATGCCCTTGCTTAATTCATCCGTCGAAAGGCTACGGATCATATTATAGGCTCCGCGTATTTTAAATGAGCGCACAACCTGCAAATCCTCACGCTTCAAATAGACGTCACAGCCGTATTTGGCCGACAGCATCGCATCCCGCTGCAGCGGCGTCCGCACAATCACCTCGCGCAGCATATGATGCGCACGCACGATATCTTCCATTCCCACCGTTTGCTCTCGCTGGGAAATATGCTCTGATTTCATAATTTTCCCCACACTCCGCCTGCTTATATGTCTATTTTATGAGGCGGCTGCAAAAACACCGCTTCAGTTATCATATTACGTTTACCACCGGAAACTGTAAAGCAGATACGCCTTTTTCACACCGAAAAGGGCCCCCGTTCCTGGAAACGGGTGACCCTTATGCCAATGCCTATCCGAGAATTAGCTTACTGCTTGGCAGGCTTTTTATTCAAATGTTCGATCAACTCCGCAAGCTTGGCGTCTCCCTCAGCGGAGCCACTGAAGGCGGATACGGCACGCAGCGGCAAATATTTCATCATCGCTTCGCCCATCTCGCCCATGGATTCGTTATCGAACAAGCCTGGCATGGAGTAATTTTTCAGGAATGCATGCACATATTCTCTCTCTTCATCGGTAAGCGCCGGATGGTGCAGCAAATCGCCGATGAGGGAGTTGCGGTGAACCCGTACAGGAAGCTGCTGTACAGATACGACCTCCACTTTGTCGGCAAGAGCGATATCCGCCGAGGAAGAACCGGCCATAATCGTAAATGTGCCGCTCTCCACGTGCCAATCCTTAAGCTCTACGTTGTAGTAAGCAAAGGCACGTTTGTCCAGCGTGATGGTTACCGTTTTTTCCTCTCCAGGCTGCAGTTCCACCTTCGCGAAGCCCTTCAGTTCTTTGGCAGGACGGATGACGGAGCTCTCATCGTCCTTCACATAGATCTGGATGGTTTCCTTGCCGGCCACGCTGCCTGTATTTTTCACGCTCACCCGCACTTCAAGGGTATCACTGTCCTTGATGCTGGAGGAGCTGAGCGTCAGGCACGTATATTCGAACGTGGTATAGCTCAGACCGTAGCCGAATGGGAACAGCGGCTGCACATTTTTGGTGTCATAATAACGGTAGCCTACGAAAATACCCTCACGGTATTCCACACGGTCCCCTTCACCCGGGAAGAACAGATAGGAAGGATTATCGCTGAGCTGCTGCGGGAAGGTTTCCGCCAGCTTGCCGCTCGGATTCGACTTGCCGTACAACAGGTCCGCGATAGCGCCTCCGCCTGCTTGACCGCCGAGGTAGGCTTCGAGCACCGCTTTTGCGGAGCCAAGCCATGGCATTTCTATTGGAGCACCGTTGCTGAGCACCACTACCGTGTTTGGCTGCACAGCCGCTACGGCCTCGATCAGCTCAATATGCGCTGGCGGCAGCTGCAGATGCTGACGGTCATAGCCCTCGGATTCATAGCGGTCAGGCAGCCCGGCGAAAATGACGGCCACTTCCGCCGCTGCCGCTGCTTTCTTGGCTTCTTCCACCAGCTGTGCGTCCGTTTCGTCCTGCTCAATGCGGTAGCCCTGCGCAAACTGCACGCTGCCTTCGCCCGCCAGCTTGCTCAGCTCCTCCAGAGGCGTGTCCAGCTTGGTCGGCACGATATGCGAGCTGCCTCCGCCCTGGAATCGCGGCTTTTGCGCGAATTCCCCGATCACCGCAACCTGCTTGCCTTGGGCAAGCGGAAGTATACCGTCCTCGTTCTTGAGCAGCACCATGCTTTCCGCTGCAACCTTGCGCGCAAGCGCGTGATGGGCGTCCGCATCATAGGTGGCGTTTTCTTTTTTATGGTCAACCGCTTTGAAAATAATCGTCAGCAGACGCTCAACGGCGCGGTCCAGCACCCCTTCGGACAGCTTGCCGCTTTTCACGGCT
This sequence comes from Paenibacillus jiangxiensis, assembly GCF_046098255.1. Classification (NCBI taxonomy): domain Bacteria; kingdom Bacillati; phylum Bacillota; class Bacilli; order Caryophanales; family Paenibacillaceae; genus Paenibacillus; species Paenibacillus jiangxiensis. Next base: position 53,466 of record NZ_JBJURI010000032.1, on the reverse strand, counting down.
TCGACGATCTTGCTGTCCCCGATACCGCCGCTTGAAGGCATTTCCAGCTCGAGGCCCGCTTCAAGGCCCTCAGCCCGTTCGTTGACTGCACCCCAGTCGGATACGACAATACCTTCAAGACCCCATTCATCCTTCAGGATGTCTGTCAGCAGGGTTTTATTTTCCGAGGCGTAGGTACCGTTCACTTGGTTGTAAGAGCACATGACCGTCCAAGGCTGGGACTGCTTCACGGCTCCCTCAAAACAGGCCAGATAAATTTCTCGCAGCGTGCGCTCATCCACGACGGCGTCCACAGACATCCGGCGATGCTCCTGGTTGTTCACCGCAAAATGCTTCAGCGAGGTGCCCACGCCTTGGCTTTGCACACCCTGAATATGGTTCGCGGCCATCTCTGTGGACAGATAAGGGTCTTCGGAGAAGTATTCAAAGTTTCTGCCGCAAAGCGGTGAACGCTTAATATTGGCGCCAGGGCCGAGCAGCACGGCTACATCCTCTGCCTGACATTCCTCACCGAGCGCTACGCCCACTTCCTGTACGAGCTCCCGGTTCCATGAGGTGGCAAGGCCTGCCGCAGAAGGGAAACATGTTGCAGGCACACTGTCCATCAGTCCCAGATGGTCCCCGCCTTCCCTTTGCTTGCGCAGCCCGTGCGGCCCGTCCGTCACCATGATCGAAGGAATTCCGAGACGTTCAACACCCTTCAAACGCCAAAAATCCTTGCCTGAGCACATGCCTGCTTTTTCCTCAAGTGTCATTTGCGCGATCAATGCTTTAATATCTCTGCTCATTGTTGATTGGCCTCCCAGCGGAAAAAAATATATTTGGGCTAACTTTTATAATAGCGTTTACATTCTTTATTTTATGGTTGTTGCTGCTGCAGTTATGGTATTTATTTTGGATTTTCGGTAAAATTTTTATGAGAGCTATATGAAAGGATGTTTTTCACCTTGGGCACGCACAACGATTTGCCGTTTGAAGCAGATTATATTTGCCGCTTAATTTATGATGCCTACCAGATCCCGGTCTGTTATCTCGATCCGTCCGCACAACTCATCGCGGCGCAGCCTGAACCTGCACGTATTCCGGTGAACCCGCTTCACACTTCGCTCAGGGATGCGCTTGATGGATTGATTGAGCCGAACGAGCCCAGGGACTTCCCCATTCTGAAAGCTACGGCTTATCTTGAACGTTATGTCACTGTCAGGAATGATGTTGCGGATGGAGAATCCGGGTGCTTTCTCTTGGGTCCAGTGCTGTTTTACCGCATGAACGAGCAGTCTGTAACGGGGCTGATGGCCGATTGCGGCATTCCGCTTAAATACAGGGACGAGCTGATTAGCTATTACAACTCTGTGCGTTATGCCGGAAAAACTCCACTGCTGCAGGCTGGCATCCTGCTGTATTCCCTCATCAGCCGCAGGCAGCTTGAAATGGAAGAGGTCTTATCCCGCAACCGTGCATACAAGCTGTCAGCCGATTGGCCGGAAGATAATATTTACTTGAGCCTGGCCGACCGGCGGGAGAACGTTATGCTGCATAATGACCCTGTGCTGGAAAAAACGATGCTCAGCTATATCCGGGAGGGCCGCAAAGAAGAGCTCGTCGAATTTCTGGAGGAAGGCAGAGGTTTCGAAAATCCTGGGGTGCTGTCGAAGAAGAGCAATTTACGCAGCCAGAAAAATCTGTCCATCTGCGCCATCGCCCTTGCCACCCGCGCCGCCGTGGATGGGGGGATGCCGCTCGAAATGGCTTTTACATTAAGCGATCTGTGCATCCAGCACATCGAGGAGCTGCATGAGGTCGGAGAGGTCATTCGTTATACGAATGAAGCATTATGCGATTTTGCGGACAAGGTACGGTCTGTGCGGGAAAAACGCTATTCAAGACCAATATCCGTCTGCCTGAACTATATTTACAATCACATTTACGAAGACATCGGCCTTAACCGGCTGGCGGAGGAGGCCGGTCTTCATCCCAGCTACCTCTCCAGCCTTTTCCGCGAAGAAACCGGGCTATCCATTACGGAATACGTGCAGCGGGCCAAAATAGAAGAGGCCAAGAAGCTGCTGACGCTCACCGATTACTCCCTGGCCGATGTGTGCAGCAGGCTGCGTTTTAATGACCAAAGCTATTTCACAAAGGTATTCAAAAGATATGCGGGGGTCACTCCCCGAGTATTCCGCAGCCATCCGGGGGAGTAAGGAAAACTCTATCGACGTACTTTCAAAGAAGACAGACCGCACTAAGCGGAAATTTTTCTTGAGATTATAGAGTTATAGAGTTGTTCAGCTCCGCTGAAAACTTATGAACTCTATAATCATAAGGAAAACCGTCTATCGCCAGGGCATCGCTACCTCTTAAACGAAGACGGTTCATATTAAAGCTCAGATCAAACTGTGTACTGTTCTGCAAACCAGCGTGCGGCGGCCTCCACCTCTGTGCGTGTAAGCTGATGGCCGTGCCGCTCCCAGTGCATCGTCACTTCGGCGCCTGCGTTTTCCAGCATGTTTTGCAGCTCCTGCGTTCCCTGCACCGGAATCATCGTATCATTCTCCCCCGCGCCGATAAACACCGACAGGCCTGCCAGATCTGGAAGCTGGATATCACGGAGCGGAACCATGGCATGATGAAGAATTGCGCCGCGCAGCACATCCTTTTCATGGAAAATCATGCTTGCCGCGATGTTCGCGCCATTCGAGTAGCCGATGGCCACCACGTTGCGGCGGTCGAACTCATAACGTTCCGCAGCCTCATCCACAAAAGCAGACAGCTCCTTCGTGCGCAGCACAAGGTCCTCCAGATCGAATACCCCTTCAGCCAGCCTGCGGAAGAAACGAGGCATTCCGTTTTCCAGTACATTTCCCCTTACACCCAGGAAAGAGGAGCCTGGAGATATCATCTCCGCCAGCGGCAGCAGATCATGCTCGTTGCCTCCCGTTCCGTGCAGCAGCAGCAGTACAGGCGCATCAGGGTTGCTTCCTTTACGAAATATATGATTCATAACAAACAGCCACCTTTCATTTAATTTCAATATTAAGATTCTTATATTTGAATTTTATTATACACAACATCGTTCTGTTAAACAACCACTAATTGAATCTTCGTCCTATACGCAAAAAAAGCGTTCAGCTTCCGCAAAGACTTAGTCAGCATGGAAGTGAACGCTTTTCAATTCATAAACGGTATCAGAACATGCCCTTCAAATCGTTAGAACAAAAACTCGTCCGGATTGGAGCCTGTACGCTCGTTCTTGTTCAGGGCGCTGATCCGGCTGATTTCCTCCGCCGTCAGCTCAAAGTCAAAAATATCGGCATTCTCGCGGATGCGGGACTCTGTAATGGATTTCGGAATCGTCACAATCTCCTGTTGGATATGCCAACGCAGAATGACCTGTGAAGAGGTTTTGCCGTATTTGGAGGCAATTTCGGTAATATCGGCATTGTCCGTCAGTTTCCCCTTCATGAGCGGGCTCCAGGATTCGATCTGAATGCCTTTATCGCGGCAGTAGTTATACAGCTCACGCTGCGTCAGACAGGGATGAAGCTCCACCTGGTTCACTGCAGGCACGATATTGCTGTCCTTCAGCAGGTCTTCAAGATGATGCACATGGAAATTGCTTACGCCGATCGCACGCACGCTGCCCTCTTCATACAGGCGCTCGAAAGCTTTCCACGTTTCTTTATATTTATCTTTGCCCGGCCAGTGGATCAGGTACAGGTCGATGATATCCAGGCCCAGACGCTTGCGGCTCTCTTCGAATGCGCTGAGAGTGGAGTCATAGCCCTGTCTGTCATTCCACAGCTTCGTCGTAATGAAGAGCTCTTCTCTGGCAACACCGCTGTCCTTGATGGCCTGTCCGACTTCCTCCTCATTCCCGTAAATTGCTGCTGTATCGATACTGCGGTAGCCGGCGTCAATCGCGACTTTGACCGCTTCGTACACTTCATTGCCTGTGGCCTTGTATGTACCGAAACCGAACCAAGGCATCTTTACGCCATTGTTAAGGGTGGTAGTATCCGTGATTTTACTCATCCGGTTCTCCTCCTTTTTTACTTCACCTGATCGGCATTAGCAAATACGTTTACCTGCAGAGGTTCCGCCAAGCATTCCGGAGCAGCAGCTACAAAGCTTTGAAAATGCGCCGTCTGGTTATGAAAATCAACCGCCGCCTGATCCTTCCACTCCTCCACCATGGTGAATTTATTAGGATCCTTCACATCCTGCATTAACGTGTAGCGCTGGTTGCCTTCTTCCGCCTGTGAGGCTTTAACCAGTTCCTCCGTCAGCGCCAAAAACTTCTCCCGTTTCTCCGGCAGAACATTCAGGTTGGCATGAATAATAATCATGGGTCATCTCACCTTTCACTTCGATTGGTATGTATTTCCCAAAAACAAGACAGCTTTTTAATGCCTTAAAGCTAACATCATTTCCATTATATCGTAACCAAAAAATAGTGTGAACTCTATTCCAACTCCACTGTAAAAAAACAAGACTCCCAACCGTCTAAAATCCAGTAAGTTGGGATGGCAAAGTCTAATTTTAATTTGATGAAGCCGCGGTTAGTATCAACGTCATTGTTGTTGATTTGGATATTGTAAAATCATTGTTACATGACGTTTATTGTGAATCCTATGGCGATTTTCTTTACGCTCCGCATTGTGTTTTACCACGGTACGACCCCGTTTTCATCAAAAAAACCTCCGGTAGGACCATCATCTGCTATTGTGGCAAGTTTCACTACAATGGAAGCCGCTTGTTCAACTGAACGGTAGCCGCTATTTCCATTCAAATCGGTAGCTGTAAAGCCAGGGCAGACTGAGTTAATCTTAATTGAAGAATTGCTTAATTCTTTTGCAAACAACACGGTTAAAGCATTCACCGCCGTTTTGGAACTGTTGTAAGCAAGTGAATTCACATTATAGAATTCGGATTTTGGATCCGTATTTAAGGTTAATGAACCCAATCCGCTGGAAAGGTTGATAATCCTCCCGGAGTAAGACTTTTTAAGCAATGGGATCATAGCCTTTGTGACAGAAAACACCCCAAAAACGTTTGTCTCGTACGTTCTCTTGAGATCCGGCAGCTCCAGTTCACTTGGAGGAACGTTGTCTTCCAAGAACACGCCTGCATTGTTAATCAGTATGTCAAGTAATCCATACTGCTGCTCAATTTGTTTTGCTGCGGATTGAATGATACTAGGGTCAGTAACGTCAAGAACCAGTGCTTTAGCCTTTATGTTCTCCATTTCCAACAACCTCACAGCTTCTTGCCCTCTTTTTTCATCTCTTGAACCCACTAAAATCTCAAATCCCATTTTACCCAATTGTCTGGCCGTCTCAAACCCAATGCCTTTATTTCCCCCTGTAATCAATACTTTTCTGGAATTATCCATTATTCTTCCTCCTTCTAATTTCAAAAAATTCCTTCCAACAAACTCGCTCTAAGAGTGTAAAAAGCTATGGCTGCCTTTATTTGAACTTCCATAACTTTTCTCCTTCCATACCGATAACATACGTATTATCATAATGAGCACTCCCTTCGTTTGGGTTGGAATATCTGATATAGTTAGCATAATAAAAATGATTGAGTGATGTAAGTGCGCACATTTTTGTAACTTAATGAATGGGGTGACAAAATGGGGAAAGGATATGGCGATTGTAGTTTAGAGGTCACAAGGGCCTGTCCCATCGAAATGACCTTACACATAATAGGTGGGAAATGGAAGGGAATCATTATCGATATCTTATCTGAGAAATCTGTCAGATTTAATGAACTTAAAAGATTAATTCCAGGGATTACGCAAAGAATGTTAACGCTACAGCTAAGGGAATTAGAAACAGATGGAATTGTGAAAAGAAAGGTAGAGGATACTGTTCCACCAAAAGTAGAGTATTCTCTAACCGATCAGGGGGAGAATTTATCTCACATTCTCGAATCCATGAGAGCTTGGGGGAATAAATATTATAAGTAAATGGTTAGAAAAGGGCGCTCCCCGGCCCAAACAGCTCAGGGAACACCCCATAAGATTCAAATCAATGCTTTTGCTGCAATATCCGTACGATTGTGTTTTCCTTCAAAAGTAATCCGCTCCGCCTGCTCATAGGCCTTGGCGCGGGCGTCAGCGATATCGCGCCCCAGTCCGACGACACCCAGCACGCGGCCACCGTTCGTCACCCATTCACCAGCCTCATTTACAGCGGTTCCGGCATGGAATACGATGGCTTCATCCGCTTGGTCAAGGCCGTGGATCGGCACACCTTTCGGATAAGAGCCAGGATAGCCGCCGGATGCCAGCACGACACACACCGCCGCTTCATCCTTCCACTCGATTTCCACATCCGCCAGCGTTCCATTCACTGCCGCAAGGAAAATCGACAGCAAATCCGATTTCAGACGCGGCAGCACCACCTGGGTCTCCGGATCGCCAAAACGGGCGTTGAACTCCACCGTCTTCGGCTTTCCGTCCGGCGAAATCATCAGCCCGGCGAACAGCACGCCCGTAAACGGTCTGCCTTCCGCCACCATAGCCTTGGCCGTCGGCTTGATGATCGTCTCCACCGCTTCTTCAATAATGGAATCCACAATATGCGGCAGTGGAGAATAGGTTCCCATGCCACCGGTGTTCGGTCCTTTGTCTCCGTCGTAAGCAGGCTTATGATCCTGCGCAGCCACCATCGGGCGTACGGTTTCGCCATCCACGAAGGACAGAATGGACATCTCCTGCCCCTCCAGAAACTCCTCGATGATAACCTGCGAGCCTGCCTCACCAAATACCTTGTCCACCATCATGTCGGACAGCGCCTTCTCGGCCTCTTCCATCGTGTAGGCTACCGTTACCCCTTTACCAGCCGCGAGGCCGTCCGCTTTAATAACTACGGGAACCTTCTGCTCCAGCAGGTAGGTGCGGGCTTCGTCATAGCTGTCAAACTTGCGGTAAGCCGCTGTCGGAATATTGTATTTATGCAGCAGATCCTTCATGAACGTCTTGCTGCCTTCAATCTCGGCTGCGTTTTTACGCGGACCGAAGACCGGGATGCCCTTGGCTTCAAAAGCATCTACAATACCGACAGCCAACGGATCGTCGGGACCAACAACCACGAGACCAACCTGTTTTTCCTCCGCAAAGGCCGTCAGCCGGTCAAACTCGAATACCCCGATCGGCACACATTCAGCCAATTGTCCGATACCTGCATTCCCCGGTGCGCAGTAAATTATTCCTGCCTGCGGGCTCTTCTTCAGTGCCCATACAATGGCATGCTCGCGGCCGCCGCCGCCGATGACCAAGATGTCCATTCCTCAATTCCTCCCGAACCGGTTTTAGTGTTTGAAATGCCGCACACCCGTGAACACCATAGCGATTCCGTACTCATTCGCCACCTTGATGGACTCCTCGTCCTTGACCGATCCGCCAGGCTGGATCACCGCCGTGATGCCTGCTTTGGCCGCGATCTCCAGCGTATCTCCCATCGGGAAGAAGGCATCGGATGCGAGCACAGCGCCTTTTGCTTTATCCCCGGCCTGCCCAATAGCAATTTTCGCGGCGCCGACACGGTTCATCTGTCCAGCTCCGACACCTACTGTCATATTGTCCGCAGCCAGCACGATCGCATTGGATTTCACATGCTTAACTACTTTCCAGCCAAACAGCAGCTGCTTCAATTCCTCCTCGGAAGGAGCACGGTCTGTTACAACCTGCAGATCTGCCACGTCGATGGAATGAACGTCGCTCTGCTGCACGACCATACCGCCTTCAATGGAAGTGACGACAAACTGGCTCGTACGTTCACGGGCGGAGTCAATCTCACCTGTATCCAGCAAGCGGATGTTCTTTTTCTTGGTCAGAATGTCCAGCGCCTCTTGTGTAAAGCCAGGAGCCAGAATGATTTCCAGGAAAATCTCGCTCAACTTCCCAGCCGTATCGCTGTCGATGATCCGGTTCGCCGCCACGATCCCGCCAAAAATCGAAGTTGGGTCTGCAGCATAGGCCTTGCTGTATGCTTCGTAGATACTTGCTCCGGTGCCAACACCGCAAGGATTCATGTGCTTAACGGCCACAACCGCCGGCTCCGTGAATTCCTTAACGATCTGTAATGCGGCATTGGCATCGTTAATGTTGTTGTAGGACAGCTCTTTGCCGTGCAGTTGCTTCGCCGAAACGAGCGTGCCCCCGGCCGCAAGCGGCTTGCGGTAGAAAGCTGCCTGCTGATGCGGGTTCTCGCCGTAGCGGAGATCCTGTATTTTTTCGTAGGTTACCGTAAAGCGCTCCGGAAGCGGATCACCCGTTACGTTGGAGAGATAGTCCGAGATCAGGGCATCGTAAGCAGCTGTGTGACGGAATACCTTGGCCGCAAGTCGCTTGCGGGTTTCCAGCTCCGTGTCTCCGCCGCTGCGAACCTCGTCGAGCACAGTACGGTAATCATCAGCGTCTACCACGACAGTGACAAAGGCATGGTTCTTCGCTGCAGAACGCAGCATCGTAGGTCCGCCGATATCGATATTTTCAATGGCATCCTCATAGGTTACATCCGGTTTGGCGATCGTTTCGGCAAAAGGATACAGATTCACGACCACAAGATCGATGTAATCGAGGCCCAAATCCTTCATCTGGCGCTGATGCTCTTCGTTGTCCCGCACGGCCAGCAAGCCGCTGTGCACAGCCGGATGCAACGTTTTGACACGTCCGTCCATAATTTCAGGAAACCCGGTCACATCGGAAATCCCGATCACCGGAATTCCTTCCTTCGACAGCAGACTGCTGGTCCCGCCTGTCGAAATGATTTCCACACCCAGATTGGACAATTCACGGCAAAAATCCACGATCCCCCGTTTATCCGATACGCTGACTAATGCTCTTTTGATCACGATTTATCCTCCTATCTTTCCAACCCATTACCCCGCCAGGAAAATGGGTTGGAAAGGCAGCTTCTGCTGCTTTTTTATATCCAAACCCATATCCCACCAGACAAAGGGCGAAAGGCAGCTTTCACTGCTTTTTATTTTCAAATCCACATGATCGCACTTTATCTCACACTATTTCCCGAGAAATATCGGAATATGACTTGCCTGACCTGCTAGTATTTTGACAAAAAAAGAGCCGAATGACATGAGACGCCAGCCACGCTCTGCAGATTAACGCCGGATGACCGTAACCTTTCTGCCCTCCAGCTTCACTCGTTCCTCCGCAAACCATGAGACCACTTCAGGATATAACGTTCTTTCTTCCGCTTGAATGGCTGCCGTCAACGAGTCATGGCTCTCCCCCTCGGTGACAGGCACGACCCGTTGGGCAATAATTGGCCCCGTATCCATGCCGCCATCCACAAAATGGACTGTAACCCCGCTAACCTTAACGCCGCACTGCAATGCTTGTCCGATCGCATCCTTCCCCGGAAAGGCCGGCAGCAGGGAGGGATGGATATTAATGATCCCGCCCGCAAACGCTTCAACCATCACGCTGGAAAGCAGACGCATATAACCGGCCAGCACGACCAGGTCGATTTCTTTCTCACGCAGCATGCCGACCAGCTCGCGTTCGTAATCCTCCCGCGCAGCATAATCCTTGGGCTGGAACGTATAACATTCAATGCCCGCGGCCTGCGCCCGTCCGACAACAGGCGCCGCAGACTTATCACATACAAGGAGCTTGATCTCCGCTCCACCGAGCCTGCCTTCTGCGGCGGCATCTGCAAGAGCCTGAAAATTACTGCCCTGGCCTGAGGCAAACACCGCCACCCGGTACGCTCCCATTACACTTCCGCTCCTGTAAAGGTTACCCGCGAGTCTCCATCAGTAACACGTCCAATAAGATAGGCTTCCTCGCCTTGCTCACGCAGAATTGTCAGCGCTGACTCCGCATCCTCCTGCTTCACGACCATGACAAGTCCGATGCCCATGTTAAAGGTCGTGAACATATCGCTGTTGGAGATGGCTCCCTTGTCCTGCAGCAGCTTGAAAATCGGCAGAATCGGCCATGAGCCGTATTCAATATCGACATTTACGTTATCCGGCAGCATGCGCGGAATATTCTCGATAAAGCCGCCGCCCGTAATATGGGCCATGCCTTTAACCGTCAGCTTTTCCAGCAGGGCAAGCACTGGTTTTACATAAATTTTGGTCGGCTCAAGCAGAACGTCTCCCAGCTTGCCGTTCAATTCAGCAACCTCATCCTGCAGGCTGTAGCCGCTTTGTTCGAGCAGCAGCTTGCGCACCAGGGAAAAGCCGTTGCTGTGCACCCCGCTCGAAGCCAGTCCGATAACAGCATCCCCGGCGGCAATCGTGCTGCCGTTAATCACCTTGCTCTTGTCGACAATGCCCACGGTAAAGCCGGCGATATCGTATTCGCCTTCGCTGTACATGCCGGGCATTTCCGCCGTTTCGCCGCCAATCAGGGCACAACCGGACTGGTGACAGCCTTCGGCAATACCGGCCACAATCGCCTCGATCTTCTCGGGAATTACACGATCGCAGGCAAGATAGTCCAGGAAAAACAGCGGTTCAGCACCCTGCACCACGATATCGTTCACGCACATCGCAACGGCGTCAATGCCGATCGTGTCGTGGCGGTCCATGGCGAAAGCGAGCTTCAGCTTGGTTCCGACCCCGTCGGTGCCGGATACGAGTACTGGCTCTTCGTACTTGTCTTTATTCAATGCGAACAGACTCCCGAAGCCGCCCAAATCCGCCATTACCTCCGGACGGAAGGTACGCTTCACATGCTTTTTCATCCGTTCTACCGCTTCATTACCGGCGGCGATATCCACACCAGCCTGTTTGTATGCGTCGGACACTCGATAACACTCCTTTTTTAGACTATAGAATTTGGCTCAAAACCGAAATCGGTGCTTGACCTGGGATGGGTGCGAGCGCGTATAAAAGCTCGAAAACTCTAACGGTTGTGAGTGACGCTATTTGGGTAAAAACGGTGGGTTACAAGATGTAACGGTTGCCAGCGAGGTTATTTCCCGTTTTTCCACAGGTAAAAGGGCTATTTCACCTAAATAAGCTCGCATGCAACCGTTAGAAAAGAAACCTTAGTTGTCTCGGTCGAATAAGCTCTATGACAACTGTTAGAAAAGAAATGTACTGTATAGATCGATCATTCGAAGCAACCCCATTGGTCAAGCAGCGATTTCTAGATTGAGCCTTATAGAATTTATAAAGTTTTCAGCGGAGCTGAACCATTCTATAATCGGATGAAAATTTCCGCCGAGCGCGGCCCGGCTTCTTTGAAGCACGTCGATAGATGTTTTCTTATTTGCCACGCCTTCTGACCCGCTTACTCACACCTAACTGACCCGCTTACAAAGGATACGGTAGGCAATAGGTCCGGCAATAATTAATGACACTAATGATTGAACTCGTTAATCATCAGACAGGAATGGCCAAAAAGCCATTCATTCCCCGGCGCTTCAACAGCTGCAGCCAAATTTCTCCTCACCGTTGAAATTCACCTGTGTCGGATATTCATTGTCGAAGCACGCGAGGCAGAGTCCGCCTTTGGGATCGGAGCTGTTATTGCCGCCAACGGCCTCAATCAGCCCTTCGAAGCTTAGAAAATGAAGCGAATCCGCGTTGATTTCCTGACGGATTTCTTCAATGGTCTTGGAGGAGGCAATCAGCTCCTTGCGGTCCGGCGTATCAATGCCGTAGAAGCACGGATTTTTGAACGGCGGAGAGGTAATGCACACATGCACCTCTGTCGCCCCCGCATCACGCAGCATGTTGACGATCCGGCGCGACGTCGTGCCGCGCACGATGGAATCATCGATCATGATGACACGCTTGCCTTCCACGACCCGGCGCACGGCGCTGAGCTTCATCTTTACGCCTTGCTCCCGCAGCTCCTGGCTCGGCTGGATAAAGGTCCGTCCGGTATATTTGTTTTTGATCATACCCAGCTCATAGGGAATGCCCGTCTGCTCCGCATAACCGATAGCGGCGGAGATGCTTGAATCCGGCACACCGGTAACGACATCCGCGTCGATGAAGCATTCCATTGCCATCTGGCGGCCCATCTGTTTGCGTGCCGTATGCAGATTGGAGCCGTTCAGATCGCTGTCGGGGCGGGCGAAATAAATATACTCCATCGCACATAGAGCCTTGCGGTGCTTGCCGTGATCGAACCGCTCTTCCCGCAGGCCGTCCTTGTCCAGCACCAGCAGCTCGCCGGGTTCGATATCGCGGATCAGCTCAGCGCCAATGGTCTCCAGCGCGCAGGTCTCGGACGCGAAAATATAAGCGCCGTTCAGGCGTCCCATCGTCAGCGGACGCAGGCCGTGCGGGTCGGAGGCGGCGATCAGCTTGTCATTGGTCATAACGAGAAAAGCAAAGCCGCCGACAATCTGGTTGAACGCATCCTTGGCAGCTTCGACCAGATCCTTCGACGAGCGGGCAATCAGATGCGCTACGACCTCGGTATCACTGGTCGTCTGAAAGATCGAGCCGCTTTGCTCCAGCTCGCGCCTAATTTGCAGCGCATTGACGATATTGCCATTCGTAGCCACCGCCAGATCCCCGTCACGGTACTTGAACACCAGTGGCTGGGCATTGGTCAGCTTGCTGTCCCCGCTGGTGGAATAGCGGACATGCCCGATGGCGATATCACCCGTCAGCGAGGCCATAATATCCTTGTCAAACACCTCTTTCACGAGGCCCATGCCGCGATGGTAGTGAAATTCGCTGCCATTACTGACGCACATGCCTGCACTTTCTTCTCCACGGTGCTGCAGCGCATGCAGTCCGTAATAGGACAAAGAAGCGGCATCGGGGTGTCTGTACACCCCGAAAACTCCGCATTCCTCTTTTAATTTATCGAATAATCCGTCCTTGCCGGATCCTTCGTTGTAATAATCCCCTGTCCAGAGCGTCTGTGTCATCAGTTCATCAGACATGGAATGACATCCTCCCAGGTTTGCTTCAGGCTTGCCACAGACTCCTGCACCCCAGGCTGTCCGTTGACCTCAATCGTCAGGTCAGAACCTTCAACCTTGCCGAGAACGGACACGGGAATGTCCAGCCCGCGCAGGTATGCTTCCAGCGCTTCCGCTTTGTCAGGCGCGGCGGACAGCAGAATGCGGGACTGGCTTTCACTGAACAGCGCCACATCTGGACGAAGCTCTGTTGTTACGTTAACCTGTGCGCCCAGACCGCCGCTGATGCTGGATTCCGCCAGGGCAGCAGCCAATCCGCCTTCCGCCAGGTCATGAGCGGAACGGACCAGACCTGACTGAATGGCACCCAGCACGCCTTTCAGCAGCTTTTTCTCCGTCTCCAGGTCAAGCTGCGGCGGACGTCCTTCCGATACGCCATGCACGACAGCCTGGAACTCGCTGCCGCCCAGCTCGGCTTTGGTGTCGCCCAGCAGCAGAATAACGTCGCCTTCTGCCTTGAAGCCTTGTGTCGTAATATGATCCGTATCATGCACAAGGCCAACCATGCCGACCACCGGTGTCGGATAGATCGCGCCTTTGGCATTCTCGTTGTACAGGCTGACGTTACCGCCGATCACCGGCGTATCCAGCACACGGCACGCTTCCGCCATGCCGTCTACTGCTTTTTCCATCTGCCAGAAAATATCCGGCTTCTCCGGGCTGCCAAAGTTCAGGTTGTCCGTGATGGCCAAAGGCTCGCCGCCGGAGCAGACGATGTTACGCGCCGCTTCGCTGACGGCAATTTTGCCGCCGACTTCAGGATCAAGGTATACATAACGGCCGTTGCAGTCCGTTGTCATCGCCAGCCCCTTGCGGGTGCCGTGAACCGTAACAACTGCCGCATCCGAGCCCGGACGAACGGCCGTGCTGGTGCGCACCATGTAGTCGTACTGCTCATATACCCATTTTTTGCTTGATACGCTTGGGGAAGACAGAATCTTGTTCAGCGCGCCGCCAAGATCCTTCACTTCTTCGTAACGCAGTGTATCCACCGCCGCATTCTGCTCATAATAAGCAGGCACTGCAGACGGCTTGTTATAAATTGGGCACTCGTCGACGAGCGCGTTGACTGGCATGTCGCCGACAACCTCGCCGTGATGATAAAGCCGCAGACGGCCGTCATCAGTCACCTTGCCCACCTTGGCGCAGATGACGCCCCAGCGGTCGAAGATTTCCCGCGCCTGCGCTTCATCCTTAGGCTCAACGACAAACAGCATCCGTTCCTGGGATTCGGAGAGCATCATTTCATAAGGCGTCATGCCTTCTTCACGCTGCGGCACCTGGTCCAGGTACAGCTCCAGCCCGTTGCCGGCCTTGCTCGCCATTTCCGCACTGGAACAGGTCAGACCGGCAGCGCCCATATCCTGAATGCCAAGCACGATACCGCTGTTGATCAGCTCCAGGCAGGCCTCCATAACGAGCTTTTCCATGAACGGGTCGCCGACCTGCACTGCCGTACGCTTCGCCTCGGATTCCTCCGTCAGCTCGACGGAAGCGAAGGTAGCGCCATGAATGCCGTCGCGTCCGGTAGGAGGGCCTACATAGAAGACCGGGTTGCCTACGCCTTTGGCAACGCCGCGCTGGATTTTATCATGATCGATCAGGCCGACACACATCGCGTTAACGAGCGGATTGCCTTCATAGCTTTCATCAAATACAACTTCTCCGCCTACGGTAGGAATGCCAATACAGTTGCCGTAACCCGCGATGCCAGATACCACATGCTCGAACAGGTATTTGACACGGTCGCTTTCCAGCTTGCCGAATCGCAGCGAGTTCAGCACAGCGACAGGTCTGGCACCCATGGAGAAAATGTCGCGGATGATGCCCCCCACGCCTGTAGCCGCTCCTTGGTAAGGCTCGACTGCGGATGGATGGTTGTGGCTCTCGATTTTGAATACGACGGCCTGGTTGTCGCCGATGTCCACGATACCCGCGCCTTCGCCGGGTCCCATCAGGACGCGCGGTCCGCTTGTCGGAAAGCGGCGCAGCAAGGGCTTGGAATTTTTATACGCACAGTGCTCCGACCACATGACGCTGAACACGCCGATCTCCGTGTAGTTGGGCTTGCGTCCCATGAACTCGCAGATGAGCTCATACTCGCTGTCGGACACTCCCATTTGCTGATACAGTTTATGCTCGGCCACCTGCTCTGCCGTTGGTTCCTTAGCGGACACTTGCTGCGCCATGTTTATCCCTCCATGCGTTCAAAATCGATGTGAACATGCGTTTACCGTCATCGGTGCCAAGCAGCTGATCCACCGCCCGCTCAGGGTGCGGCATCATGCCAAGCACATTGCCCTGCTCGTTGCAGATACCGGCGATGTCCGTAAGAGAGCCGTTCGGGTTGCTTTTATACGTAAATACGATCTGGTTGTTCGCCTGCAGGCGGGCCAGCGTCTCTTCATCGCAATAATAGTTGCCTTCGCCATGCGCAATCGGGATGACGATCTCTTCAGCTTGCGCATAATCACGGGTAAACGGAGTTGTATTGTTAACCACCTGAAGCACCGTATCATGGCAGCGGAACTTCATCGACATATTCCGTCTCAATGCACCTGGCAGCAAGCCTGCTTCCGTAAGAATCTGAAAACCGTTGCAGATGCCCAGGATGAACTTGCCCTGCTCGGCCGCCTTGGCTACTTCATTCATGACGGGAGCAAAGCGGGAAATTGCGCCGCAGCGCAGATAATCACCGTAAGAGAAGCCGCCCGGAACGAGAATGCAATCATAAGCGGACAGATCTGTGGCCGTATGCCAGACATAATCCACCGGCTCGCCCAACACATCCTCCACCGCTTTATAACAGTCAATGTCACAGTTGGAGCCCGGAAATACCAGTACAGCAAATTTCATGGATTCAGTCCTCCAATTCGTAGCGGTAGTCCTCAACTACCGTATTGGCCAGCAGCTTTTCGCACATCGCAGCCACCCGTTTCTCCGCCTCAGCGCGGTCAGCCGTGTCGAGCTGAAGCTCCATATACTTGCCGATACGCAGGCTTTCCACCTCTGCAAAGCCCATGGAGTGCAGAGCGCCTTGTACGGCTACCCCCTGCGGGTCGAGTACGCTTTGTTTAATAGTGACATAGACCTTTGCTTTTAACATTTCGTTGAGTTCCTCCTCCGAATGGTGAATCAGATAATATATGAAGCATTACGACAAGCAACCTGCTGTTTCTCAGGACGATGCAGTCAAGCGTTTCAAAATATCCGTGTATCGCGCGGTTGTTTCCGCTACAACGTCAGCAGGAAGCGGTGCGGGCGTGCTGTTTTTATCCCAGTCGGATGAAGCCAGATAGCTGCGTACCGGCTCCTTGTCCATGCTGTCGATCTCGACATCCAGCGCGTATTTTTCCTTGGCCCAGAAACGGGAAGCGTCGGGCGTGAAAATTTCGTCGATCAGGATCAGTTCGCCGTCAATCAAGCCGAATTCAAACTTGCAGTCTGCCAAAATAATGCCGCGCTCTTCGCAATACGATCTCGCAAACTCGTACAGCTCAAGGCTCTTTTGCTCCAGGGCCCCGGTCAGCTCTACACCGACCAGTTCCTTCATACGCTCCAAAGAGATGTCCTCGTCATGGCCGACATCATTCTTGGCCGCAGGTGTAAAGATCGGCTGCGGAAAGCGCTCGTTCTTGCGCATGCCCTCCGGCAGCGGAATACCGTTGACTTCGCCGTTCTTCTCATATTGCCTCCAACCGCCGCCGGTGATGTAGCCGCGCACGACGCATTCGATATCGATCCGTTCCGCTTTGCGGGTCACCATAATCCGGTCCTGCAACAGCTCTCTGTCCTTCACCACCACCCCCAGTTGATCAACATCGGTGTGAACGACATGGTTATCTATAATATGTCTCGTTTTGTCGAACCAGAAGCTGCTGAGCCGGTTCAGGACATTGCCCTTCTCCGGCACCGGCGGCTCCAGCACGTAGTCGAATGCCGAAATTCGGTCCGTCACGACGATCAGATAATGCTCTCCCAAATCGTACAGCTCACGTACTTTGCCTTTATACAGCAGAGGTGCATCAATCAGGTCTGCGGCTGTAGACAGCGCCATGTTTCTACCTTCTTCCCCAAGAAAATTAAAGTCCGATCTGCTTAAAAATCCGGTCCGCCAGTAATAAATCCAGCCCCCCGGTAACGTAGCTTTTAAATCAGTTCAAGCTTTTTAAAGATGGTATCCACATGCTTCAGGTGCCATGCCGGGTTAAAGGCATCCTCGATTTCCTCCGCGCTCAGCAGGGCGGTGATTTCCGGCGTCGTTTCCACGATGTCACGGAACTGGCGCTGCTCCTCCCAAGCCTGCATCGCGCGCGGCTGAACGGTATCGTACGCCTGCTCGCGGCTCATGCCCTTGTCGATCAGCTTTGTCATGACACGGCCGGAGAACGGAACGCCGAACGTGCGGGACATGTTGCGCTTCATATTTTCAGGGAATACGGTCAGGTTCTTCACGATGTTCCCAAAGCGGTTCAGCATATAGTTCAGCAGCATCGTCGCATCCGGCAGGATGATCCGCTCCACCGAGGAGTGGGAAATATCGCGTTCATGCCACAGCGGCACGTTCTCGTAGGCGGATACCATATGTCCGCGGATCACGCGGGACAGGCCGGAAATGTTCTCACAGCCGATCGGATTGCGCTTGTGCGGCATGGCGGACGAGCCTTTTTGCCCCTTCGCAAAGGCTTCCTCCACCTCACGGAATTCGCTCTTTTGCAGAGCGCGGATTTCCGTGGCAAATTTGTCGAGCGAGGTGGCGATTAAAGCGAGTGTCGCCATATATTCAGCGTGACGGTCACGCTGCAGCGTCTGCGTAGAGATCGGCGCCGGCTTTGTGCCTAGCTTGCGGCAGACGAACTCTTCCACGAACGGATCAATATTGGCGTAGGTGCCGACAGCCCCGGAAATTTTACCGTACTGCACGTTATCCGCAGCGTGGCGGAAGCGCACCAGGTTGCGCTTCATTTCTTCATGCCAGAGCGCCATCTTCAGTCCGAACGTTGTAGGCTCGGCGTGAACGCCGTGCGTCCGCCCCATCATCGGCGTATCTTTATAAGCAATCGCTTTATCCTTCAAAATATCGATAAAGCGAACAATATCCTGCTCCAGAATCTCGTTGGCCTGCTTCAGCAGGTAACCGAGCGCCGTATCCACTACGTCCGTGGAAGTCAGGCCGTAATGCACCCATTTACGCTCTTGCCCCAGGCTTTCAGACACCGTGCGGGTAAAGGCAATCACATCGTGACGTGTTTCCTGTTCGATTTCAAGAATGCGGTCGATGTTAAAAGAAGCGTTCTTGCGCAGAGCAACCGTATCCTCTTTAGGGATGACACCGAGTTCAGCCCAGGCCTCACAGGCGCAAAGCTCCACTTCCAGCCATGCCTTGAATTTGTTTTCCTCCGTCCAGATCGCTCTCATTTCCGGTCTGCTGTATCGTTCAATCATAACTGATGATTCCTCCAAATATTGGTTTGTGCAATCCATTCCAGGCCGTTCTCCACATCATCGCAGAGCAGGTTGATATGCCCCATCTTGCGCCCAGGCTTCGCTTCGCTCTTCCCATAGATATGAAGCTTCGGGATCACATTCAGGCATTCGGCAGTCACGTCCGGCTGCACGGTCCGGGCCACGGCCTGCTCCAGATGTTCGCCGAGCAGATTGACCATCACCACCGGCGTCAGCAGCTTCGTGCCGCCCAGCGGCAGCCCGCATACAGCCCGCAGATGCTGTTCAAACTGCGAGGTTGCGCAAGCGTCCATGGTGTAGTGACCAGAATTGTGCGGACGGGGAGCAAGCTCATTGACGTATAGCTCTCCATCCTCTGTCACGAACATCTCTACCGCCAGCAGCCCAACGGCGTCCAGCGATGCGGCAATGGCCTCGGCGAGTTGCCCGGCCCGCTCGCTCACTTCCGCCGGTATACGCGCCGGCACAATGGAAGCATGCAGGATATTGTTCACATGGATATTTTCTGCAGGTGGGAAGGTTCGTATTTCTCCCTGTGTGCTGCGCGCCGCAATCACTGAAATTTCACAGCGGAAATGGACGAAGCCCTCCAGCACGAGCTCAGCTCCCGTGGCAGCCAAATCCGCATAGGCCGCATTCACTTCCACCTCGGTCCGAATCACGCGCTGGCCTTTCCCGTCGTATCCGCCGGTGGCCGTTTTCAGCACACAGGGCAGCCCGAGCTCCTTCACAGCAGCTTCCATGGATGCCTGTGATGTAATTTCCCGGTAGGGTGCTACCGGAACACCGGCGGCCTCAATCGCCCTCTTTTCCCGAAGACGATGCTGAGTCGTGTATAACAGCTTGCTGCCCTGCGGTACATAGGATTCCCGTTCCAGCATACTTGCCACGTCTGCATCCACATTTTCAAACTCATACGTAATGACATCGCATTGTTCCGCGAGCCGCCGTGCCGCGTCCATGTCGTCATAAGGGGCTGTAATCTGGTCCGCCACCTGCCCGCAGGGAGAATCGGGAGCAGGGTCGAGCGTAACGAACCTATATCCCATCGCCGAACCGGACAGTGTGATCATTCTTCCCAGCTGTCCGCCGCCAAGAATGCCCACCGTTGATCCGGGCGACAGCACTTTGCCCTTAGCTTTCATAGTGTATCACTGCTTTCCAGCACTTCGCTGCGGATGCGATCCCGTCTCGCCTGCACCCGGCCCCGCACCTCTTCATCGAACGAGCCGATAATCTGGGCTGCCAGCAATCCCGCATTTGTCGCTCCGGCTTTGCCGATCGCCACTGTCGCCACGGGAATCCCGCCCGGCATCTGCACGATGGACAGCAGCGAATCAAGTCCGTTCAGTGCTTTGGACTGCACCGGCACACCGATCACCGGCACTGTCGTTTTGGCGGCTACCATACCTGGAAGATGGGCTGCTCCCCCTGCGCCAGCAATAATAACCTTAATTTCTCGCTCAGCAGCCTGTTCCGCATATTCAAACATCAGATCCGGCGTCCGGTGCGCCGAAACGACTTTTTTCTCATAGCTGATCTGCAGCTCATCCAGGATGTCGCATGCATGCTGCATCGTATCCCAGTCTGACTTACTGCCCATGATGACGCCTACCTGTATCGGCATGTCCTTCCACACTCCTATTCATTCTTAAAGAGGTTGTTCAAAAAGTCATCTTTTGATCACGAAGAAAGGCAGGAAGCGGACTCGACTTCGAATCTTGAATTCAGCCGGGCCTAAGCAGATGCTTCCGAAGCATGTTTCCTGCGGAAACATTTCAGGTGCTCACGTACCCCTAGTACGCTCCGCTCCTCAGTCCCTAGCTTCATCCAACTCAAGCGTTTTGAAAAAACGCACTTCGGAAGCATAAGCTTCGGTGCTGAAAACCTGATTTTTTGAACTTGCACTTAAAGAGCAAAAAATCCGGCATCCTCGAAAATACAGCTTCTTCAAGATACCGGACTGCAGAAAATAACGCCGCTGGGCGCCTTTTGTCGAAGAAAAACGAATAAAGACACGCCAAAGGCAACCCGAAAAGCCGCTAAACGCGGTCGGCTTTATTTCCCGTAGTCCGGAAATTTAAGGTTCCCGGGTAGAAACTTCCGGGCCATATCCCCGGATTTATACGAGTTTTTCACAGCAAATTTTAAGAGGTAGTTCAAAAAGTCATCTTTTGATCACGAAGGAAGTCTGGAAGCAAACTCGACATCGAATCTTGAATTCAGCCGGGCCTTCCGGTGCTCACGTACCCCAAGTACGCTCCGCTCCTCAGTCCCTAGCTTCATCCAACCTTCTCGGTGCTGAAAACCTGACTTTTTGAACACGAATTTTAAATGATCAATCTTCAACAATTCCTTATCTAGTGTACCAATCTGCTACACTGTATGTCAACTTAAAAGGCGAACATTTACGTTTTACAATAAATTAATGTTCGTTTTCACAGCAAGAAAAACTCTTATCGATGGTATTTAAAGAAGACAGACCGCCCTAAGAGGAAAATTTTCTTACGATACTTGCGATATCAGAAGGTCGGCAATTCGATGTGTATCCTTTCTGATATCTAAAAAAACACCCCCGAATCGTAATATTACGAAGAATCGGGGGAAGTAACCGTCCAACCTGTTCACTTGTTATTTCACGACCAGCACCGGAATTTTGGCATGCTGCACCACATTGTGGCTGACACTGCCCAGCACAAATTCCCGAATACCGCCCAGCCCGCGGCTGCCGACAATAATCACATCCGCACCGTGCTCTGCGGCATAATCAAGAATGACCTCAGCCGGCGAGCCCTGGATGACATCCACTACAGCGTCTACTCCTGCCTGAGCAATTTTATTTTTCACGTCTTCAGCGGTTTGATTTGCCAGATCATAATATTCCTTATTGATTGAAGCCGGGATTGGGGCCAGGCCCTCGCCGATGAACACGCGGGGAAAATCAAAAACATGGACCACTCTCAGCTCTGCGCCCTTCGTCAGGTTCACCAATTGCACCGCTCTTTCCAGCGCTTTATTCGCAGCCTGCGATCCGTCATACGCCAACAGGATTTTATTAAACATGATCAACCATCCCCTCTTTAGTTCACATTTTCGGTTTTACTATACTTACCCGCGGCCATCGCTCATAACCCATCTTCGCTCATTTGGATTAGCCGCGCCCTGCCCGGTCATCGCAAAAAATAACCATAAAGCACCGCATTCAGGAACAGCAGCAGCGGAATGCCGAATTTGAAGCTTGCGTGTTTGGTTTTATGCCTTTTCCGATACATCCCCACCAGAATGCCGAGTGCGCCGCCGATGAATGCGAGCAGGAATAATGTCCGTTCCGGGATTCTGTCGCGCTTGCGCCGCGCTCTGTTTTTATCGTCTGACATGACAATATATGCCGTACAATTGATTACAAAAAGCCAGATCAACACTGCTGCGTGCAACCTCTTCCCTCCCCCGGCGCCATAACAGCTGCCTTTTAGTACAAGCCTATTATACTCCCTTGACGCAAAATGGGACAATGATGCTTCACACGGCAAAACTGCTCATGATCCGGTACGATGGTGGTTATAGTAACAATGGGCCGCATTTCTCAGCTGAAGGAGGATTGTTGTATGGACAGCACGCATGATTACGTTGAAAAGCTGAACGAAAACCAGAAGAAGCAGGAGCATAACCGCAAAAAAGGGCACGGCACACCAAGCGAAAAACTGTCGACCAAGCAGCATTCGAAAAATCCCTGAGCGTCTGAAAACAGAGCTTTCTGCGAAACCAAAAAACGGGACCCGGCTTGAAATTGCCGAGTTCCGTTCTAACGTTCTCATTTCAAGTTCCCGTTTCAAATGTGTCCCAGAACCTCCATTAGCAAATGTCTATTGGGCTGCTTCCTCCGCCGAACGCTCGATCCGCAGAGCAATGACAGGTTGTGCGCGCAGAGCCTCCGGAAGCACTACGCGCAAACCATCTTCTTCCCTGCTCCAGTCCAGCTCTTCCTGCAATCCCAATGCCTGCACCTTCACGATGGAGCCGGAAAACAGTCTCGAGCAAGAACCCAATGTTCTGATCAGCGCGCGGCCCTCATCCGGCCAGCCCATGATCAGGGCGTACAGCTGCTTATCCCCTCTTGCTGTAAAACGGACGTCCTTGGCGGTAAACGGGCTGCGCTTCGTATCATTGAAGGTGCCGCTGACGATCTCCGTCGGACCTTCGCCATACACCTTCCAGGGCCGCGTGCCATAGATGGCCTCCCCATTGACGGCAAGCCATTCCCCAATTTCAAGCAGTAGCTTTCGCTCCTCCTCCGGAATCGTTCCGTCGGCGCGCGGACCGATGTTGAGCAGCATGACCCCGTTTTTGCTGACGATATCCACCAGATCACCGATAAGGGCAGCGGATGTCTTGTATTTATGGTCTGCAATATGACACCATGCCGTTTCCCCAACCGAAGTGCAGGTCTGCCATACATCGGGGTTGATATCAGCTAATTGGCCCCGCTCCATATCATAGACGGCAGTCCCTTCCGCGAATGCATCGAACTTGTAGTTGATCACGACCCCGCGTCCCCACTCGGCAGCCTTATTATAGTAATAAGCCGCAAGCTTCTGCAGGTACGGCTTGAAGACCGGCTGCTCAATCCACCAGTCAAAATACACAAGCTGCGGGCCATACCGGTCAATCAGATCGCAGGTTCTGGCCAGCCAGTCCTCCAGAAACTCCTCGCTCGGCGGCAAGACCGGCTGCGGATAAACGGGCTCGCCATAAGTTCGCTTAGCCGGACCATACAGTCCTGCATAACGCGGGTCCTGCACATCGGACGGCAGATCACGTCCTCCGTTGTAATACCACCAGTTCTCGGCACGGTGACTGGATACGCCAAAGGTCATATAGCGGCGCCTTACAGCTTCCGCCAGCTCGCCGATGATGTCCCGCTGCGGCCCCATCTTCGCCGCCGTCCAATCCGAGAAGGGGCAATCGTACATGGCGAAGCCGTCATGATGCTCTGCGACGGGGACCACGAAGGCAGCGCCGGCAGCTTTAAACAAATCGGCCCAAGCCTCGGGGTCGAATTTATCAGCAGTAAATTGCGGGATAAAATCCTTGTACCCGAACTTGTCTACAGGCCCGTAGGTGGCGACATGATGCTGATGAACCGGATTTCCTTCGATGTACATATTGCGGGGATACCATTCCGTGGCGTAAGCTGGCACAGAATACACGCCCCAATGAATGAAAATGCCGAATTTGGCATCCTCGTACCAGCGCGGCACACGGTAGTCCCGAAGGCAATCCCAGTCTGGCTTAAACGGGCCACTTCCTATCGTCTCATGAACCTCCTGCATTTTCTCCCTGCGCAGCCGAAACAAATCCGCCATGCGTTGTCCCCCTTTAGTTGGTCCATCCTCGGTAGTGAATTTTTTCCATTATAATAGATCATTCGGTTTTGCGCATGGCTCCAAAACGGTAAAATTTACGGGACCGGGGATTCATTTTTGACGGAACGCTCCGCTGCACGACAAAGAACCGGTACAACATATGTACCGGTTCAACATGGAAGAATCAGGATTCCCGCTTGGGAATGCCGTTCAGGCTGGGAGGACGGTGAGCTGCCTTTTTCGGATGTACCGTGGTGCTCTCCTCCATGATGCTGGATTTATTTTGCTGCTCTTTGATCGTTAACGACTTGCGGTGCGGCACAGTAATCACCCCCCTGGCCCTTACCATGCCATTTTCGCTTCCTCTTTATACCTTCAGGGACTTTGGAGCGTCCGGCTTATGCAGTTATTTCCCTTCCTTCTCGGCCAGCTTCGCTTTCAGCAGCTCACCGAGATTGGAGCCGAGAGATTCCTGCTTCGCATACTGTTTGACCAGCTTCTGCTGTTCGTGTTTATTGACTCTGGTCTTATCTTTATCCAGCACCTCGGTAAGCCCGCAAGGAAGACATTGGACGTAAAGGCCAGC
The DNA here is from genome assembly GCF_046098255.1 of Paenibacillus jiangxiensis. Classification (NCBI taxonomy): domain Bacteria; kingdom Bacillati; phylum Bacillota; class Bacilli; order Caryophanales; family Paenibacillaceae; genus Paenibacillus; species Paenibacillus jiangxiensis. The sequence continues at coordinate 29,122 of NZ_JBJURI010000032.1, read as the reverse complement.
CTTGCCCTCCTTCAGCTCCATTTTCTTGTGGCACTGCGGGCAGCGACGGTTGGAAAGGCGCTTCTCAGCCGAACGGCGGTAACCGCAGTCCTGGCTCGGGCATACGAGAAACTTGCCCTTCTTGCCTTTCTTCTCCAGCAGCTTGCTTCCGCAGTCCGGGCAATGGCTGTTCGTGACATTATGCGGCTTATATTCCGCCGCGCTGTTCTTGACCGTGCTTACCAACTCACGGGTCATGTCCCTGATTCCGTTCAGGAAGGAATCCGGACTGCCCTGGCCGCGGGCGATCCGCTCCAGCTCCGCTTCCCAGCGGGCCGTTAGCTCCGGCGTCCGCAGCTGCGGTGCGGCCAGCTCGATCAGCTGCTTGCCTTTGCCTGTCGGATGCAGCAGGTTGCCCTGGCGCTCAATGGTATCGGAGCTGACCAGCTTCTCGATAATATCCGCCCGTGTGGCTGGGGTGCCTAAGCCGTGCTTCTCCATTTGCGACAACAGAGCGGCTTCCGTATACCGTTTTGGCGGCGTGGTGCGGCCTGGCTTGACGATGCAGCGGACAAGCTTGATCTTTTCCCCCTGCTTCAGCTCAGGCAACGTGACATTCTGCTCTTTTTCCCGGCTGTCCTCATCTTCGTCCTCGTCGGAATCGTCCACGATCTCCCCGTCATATACCACGCGCCAGCCGCTATCCTTCATGACGGTGCCTTTGACATGAAGCATTTCACCGGCAGCCTCCACCGTTACCGCGACCGCGTCATATTTCGCAGGACCATAGAAAAGGCTGATAAAACGCCGGACGATCAGATCATACAGCTTGCGCTCCTCCGCGCTGAGCTTGTTCAGGAAAACCGTTTCCTCCGTGGGAATAATGGCATGGTGGTCCGTCACCTTGCTGTCATCGACAAAACGCTTCGTCACCTTGAGCTGTGTGCGCAGCAGCGGGCGGGCAGCAGCCGCATATGGTCCTACGGCCACGCTGTTCAGGCGCTCTTTTAAAGTCCCCGTAATATCCGAGGACAGGTAACGGCTGTCCGTACGTGGGTACGTGACAAGCTTATGCTGTTCATACAAACGCTGCAGCACATTCGACGTCTGCTTGGCTGAGAATCCATAGCGGCGGTTCGCATCCCTCTGCAGCTCGGTCAGGTCATACGGCAGCGGATGCGGCTCGGATTTCTCGGTCTTTTTCACCTGCGTAACCGTTCCTGTGCTAGCTTCGAGCTTGCGCTTTAGCAGTTCCGTTTCCTGCCTGTCAAAAATGCGGGCATCCCCATTGCTCCCCCGGCGTGTAGCCTGGAATGTGCCGAAATCTCCGGTAATCGTATCGTATTCCTGCGAGCGGAAGCCCGTAATCTCCTTCTCGCGCTCCATAATCATGCCAAGCGTCGGTGTCTGCACCCGCCCTGCGGACAATTGCGCATTAAATTTGCAGGTCAGGGCACGGGTCACATTCAGACCGACCATCCAGTCCGCCTCGGCACGGCAGCGCGCGGATTCATAGAGCCGGTCAAACTGCTTGCCAGGCAGCAGCTTCGCAAAACCTTCCTTGATCGCCTTGTCGGTCTGCGACGAAATCCACAGTCTGCGGAAGGGCTTCTTCCAATGCGCCATTTGCATAGTCCAGCGTGCCAGCAGCTCCCCTTCTCTCGCCGCGTCGGTGGCAATAATCAGTTCTCCGATATCCTGCCGCTTCATCAGCTGCTGTACGGCTCTGAACTGGTGATTCGTTTCGCGCAGCACCTTCAGCTTGGTTGTTTTCGGCAAAATCGGCAGCTCTTCCAGCTTCCAGGTTGCGTATTTATTATCATAATCCTCCGGCTCCGCCAGGCCGACAAGATGGCCAAGCGCCCAGGTTATTACATATTGAGGGCCTTCAAAGTAGCTTTTATGCTTCTCACGGCTGCCCATCACACGGGCAATTTCGCGTGCTACGGACGGCTTTTCAGCTAGTACCAATACTTTCATAATGATCCCCTTTCTGAGGATTTCATTATACCATTACCCCCGTGTATTCCGCACATCGAAACGTGAGCCGTTTTGCAAAGACTGCGTACTTTCAAAGAGGCACGGTTGATATTACTAATTTGCCTGAGCTCTTATTGGCTTAACGAAAAAAATTACTCCAAATGCCCCGATGATTGCAAGTAAGCCAGCAGTCAAAAACGCACTTGTAAAGTGTCCTGTATATTGAACAATGAACCCGGTCACTGTAGGTGCTATAATGCCCGATACATTTGCCAGTCCATGAACAAATCCCGTAACCCCTCCTACTTTCTCCCCCTTGACGTTATCTGCAATGATCGACCAATAAGAGGTGGAGGTTATATACATAAAGAAAATCCCAAAAGCCATTAAAGTCACCGCACTGACAGGTGTTTGAACCATGCCTGCAAGCGCAATACAGATAGAGGAAAGAATTAAACCGCTTACAAGAACGATTTTACGAGATAACAATAATTTCTTAGTGATTCTATACAAATAGTCGGATAAAATGCCGCTTATTAGCAACCCGCAAAAACCGACCAGCCACGGAATTGTTGAAGCGATGCTCATTTCTTTAATGCTCAACCCCTTATCCATGGATAAGTAGCTTGGAAACCATGTCATAAAAAAGTACAAAATATAGTTGAATCCAAAAAAAGCAAGCGCGGTGAACAGTATAGTTGGTTGTTTTAAAAAATAGGAGAGCGGCGTTTTTGAATTTTTGCCATGGGAGTCGATCTCGGGTGCAGTCTCCTTCATTTCCTCAATTTCCTCTTGGGTAGCCTTAGGATGTTCAGACGGGCGGTCTGTAACAAGCTTCATCCAGAATACGGTCCAGATTAACCCTATTAGTGCCAGGACGATGAAAGATATTTTCCAATGCCAGTACAAAGCAATAACACCGACAATAGGGCCCGCTATGGCTCCGCCTAAAGGGTTTCCGGAAAAAGAGATGCCTACGGCACGCGCGCGCTGCTGGGAAGGAACCCAGTTGCTGATGGTTTTGTTCGTGGCAGATCCCAAGGGACCTTCACCGAGGCCGAACAACATTCTTATAATGAACAGAGATGCGAAGTTGAACGCCGTGATGGTCAGTCCGCAGAAGATGGACCAGATGGTCATAGAGGCTCCGAATATTTTTCTGGGTCCATAAATATCGGAGAGGTATCCGCCGACAAAATTGAACAGTGCATATCCAATCGAAAAACTGCTAAAGATAATGCCCAGCTCAATGCTGTCAATGCCATACTCTTTTGTTATAAAAGGGGCAGCGACAGAAAAGGCTGCACGGTCGACATAGTTGATGACCCCTGCGATAAACAGCATAACGACGACAAACCAACGAATTTTTTTGAACATAGTTGTGAGCCTCCCGTTAATGGTTTAACCTAAATCACTGGACTATACACCGGAGTAAGCCATAAAGCCGCCATCAACAGGAACAGTAATTCCGGTAACAAACCCGGATTTCGTCTCATCGACAAGCCAGAGCAAGGTGCCCAACAAGTCCTCGGGTTTACCGAAGCGTCGCATAGGAGTATGAGATATAATTTTGCTGGAACGTTCTGTAAGTGAACCGTCCGTATTTATAAGGAGATTTCTATTTTGATCTGTAAGGAAAAAACCAGGGGCAATCGCATTTACCCGGATGCCTGCATCTGCCAGGTGAACGGCTAACCATTGGGTAACATTATCAATTGCCGCTTTGGCGGCGCTGTAAGCAGGGACTTTGGTTGCGGGTTTTGGGGCAGCCATGGAAGAAATATTAATAATCGTCGCTCCTGGCCGCTGAAGCATCGTTCTGCCGAACATTTGCGAGGGAATCCATGTACCCAATAGATTCAAATCGACGACATACCCAAACCCTTCTGGTGTAATATCAAAGAAACTGGTGACATCCTTGTTATCTATGTCTTCGTATCGAAATGTTTCATAAGTCGTATTGCCTTTCGGATGGCCGCCTCCTGCACCGTTAATCAGGATATCACATGGACCGAAGGCGTCTTCGATTTGCTGCCGAGCCCTTGTAACACTCTCCACATCCGTCACATCGCAGCCAAACGAAAGCGCTGTTCCACCTTCTTCGCGAATTCGATCGGCCACAATTCTTCCTTTTTCTTCTGTCCGATTCAAAATGGCAACCCGCACCCCATGACGGCCCAGTTCCCTAGCCATGGCTCCGCATAGTATTCCGCCGCCTCCTGTAATTACCGCTACTCTTCCTCTTAACGGTGATTGCTCTCGCTGCATTGTTACCCCTCCAAGTAAAGTATTCTATAGTAAATTTGCAAGAAACCGGTGTGCTTCGACCGCCGCTTCCTCAGGTGTTGGAATACTGAGGCATTCTAACGAAAGAACGCCTTCATATTTAATATCCTTTAACGCTTTGATAGTCGCCCGGAAGTCATAATGCCCCTTGCCAGGGTAGTGTCTGTTGCTATCTGCAATATGCACGTGGCCGATCCGGTTGCCCGCTCTAATCATATTCTTTTCTATTGAGTCTTCCTCCACGTTCATGTGGAAAGTATCGATATGAATCTTCAATCGATCTGAACCAAATTGATCAACAAAACGGATGCTTTCCCCGATCGTATTCAAGAAATCGCTTTCATAACGATTGACAGCTTCTACTACCAGTGTCACTCCCGCTGTCTCTGCAACTTTAATACATTCTCTGAGCGCCTCTTCAAGGAGTCTATGATAACTTTCTTCGTTTCCGTTATCCTTGATGGTTCCTTTGATAAGGCCGATAATAACAACACAATTCAACTCACTAGCCAATTGGATAAAATAGATTAACCGTTTAATTGCTTCGGTCCTTATTTCTGCCTTGGGGCTGGTGAGTGTAATTCCGTCTCTAAGGTAAGCAAGCCCCGTTCCAATGGAAGAAACAGTGATCCCATTCAGCCGGCACGCATCCTTAATAGAAGTCAGGCTCAGTTCGTCCGGATCGGCTAGATGCAGCTCAACAGCGTCATATCCAATTTCCGCCGCTTTCCTGATTGACTCTTCATAATTACCGCGAAGGACAAACGGCGCTGAGTTCGAAGCTTCTTGCACAATCGTAACCGCTAATTTCATACACGCTGCCCTCCTACATTTTAATAATTGCCTTAATGACGCCACTGCTTGGATCGAGCCAGTGCTTGAATGCATCAATTGCCTGATCGAATTCAGCCTGGTGTGTAATAAAGGAATTAGCATCAATTTTATTTTGGCGCAGACTTTCGATGACTTGATCGAACTCCTCTGCTGTTGCAGCCCGGCTCCCCAGAAGAGTCAACTCTTTTTTATGGAAGTCAGGGTCGTGGAACGTAATATCAGCCTGAACCAAGCTGACATATACGACATTACCGCCGTGAGCAGCGTAACGAAAAGCATTCATCATGGACTGGGCATTACCTGTTGCATCAATCACGGAAGTAGGCAGATCTCCTCCGGTCAAACTCTCCAATCTCTGAAATACATCTTCACTTGCATTTACGATATGATCGACCTCCGCCCACTTGCGGCAAAATTCCAGTCTATCCTGATTGATATCCAGCGCCATAACTTTAGCGCCTGCCAGCTTGGCGAACTTCATTACGGCCAGGCCGATGGGGCCGGCACCAAGGACCAGCACCCATTCTCCTGCTTTGACTCCCGCGCGGTTCACACCATGAAGACCAATGCTCATAGGTTCGATAATTACGGTTTGCTCCAACGTGAGTCCTTCAGCTTTCTTCAAATGAGCAACAGGTACAGAAATATACTCCCTCATTGCGCCATCGACATGGCATCCGATGACTTGGAGTTCATTACAGGCGTTTGGTTTGCCGCGACGGGAGGCGATGCTATCGGGATTAAACAAATAAGGAATCACGGTAACCATATCCCCCGCCTTGATTCCGTATTCATTTTGGTCTATCTCTGCCACCTCAGCAGCTATTTCATGACCAAGAATCCGGGGATATTCGAAGTAGGGCTGTCTCCCCCGGTAGGCATGGTAGTCAGTGCCACATACCCCGACGTAACGGACCTTCAGAAGCGCTTCCCCTTGCTTCCTCACAGGTGCTTCTGTAAGAACGCTTTCCAACTGCTCCGGCTTTGTGCATACGATGGTTTTCATTTGAATTCCTCCTTAAATTTAATTTATATGAACATATCTTTGTGCTTCGCAAAAATGCGCTCACGATCATTCTCAAGCATTTTCAAATGTTCCTTCAGTAGTCTGCCCGCCAACGAAGCGTCGTTGCTCTTAATTGCCATAAAAATGTGCTCATGATGGCCTATTGCTTCTTTTTCATGATGAGCTTCTTTTAGTTCAAGATAGCGCACCCGGTTCAAATGTGCCCTCATGTCATTCACAATAGATAACAGCGTGTGATTGCCCGAAAGTTTTATAATCTCGTTATGGAAGTCCTCATCAAGCTTGATAAACCGGATATAATCCATTTCAATGACAGACTCTTTTTGTTCCTCAATAATCGAGGAAATCGTTTTGTCAGCCTGTTTAAAAACCTCTTCATCTCCATTCCACTTCTCCGCTGCCTTGATAAAAGCGGTTATTTCAAGACTTTCCCGTACCATCTGAGCTTCTTTTACTTTCTCAATTGACAGATCAGCGATTCGAGCTCCCCGCTGCGGCAAAATACTGATAAGCTCTTCTTGAGCCAGCATAAAGAAGGCCTGCCGCACCGGAGTGCGGCTCAGGTTAAACTCCGTTGCAAAACTGTTTTCAAAAACCATCTCCCCGGGTTTTAATTGGAGCGTTACGATCCGGTTCCTGATTTCCTGGTAGATGACCTCCGCCAATGTTTGTCTCTCCGGAAGCTTCAACCCTTTTGACATGAAAAATCCTCCTCACTTAACCTACCTTTATAACTCAATATTACTTGCTTCCACCCGCAAATGTTGCACGAACCATAGAAGAATTAGATTCGTAAGCCTTTAACGCATTCCGGTCAAACACGATTCCATGCCCCGGCGTTGAAGGTGGCGTACCCACTCCGTTTTTCACTTCAATCGGACTCTCCAGCAGCCCGAGCTCGGTAAACGAACCTCCGGTTACATTCTCAAGCATATAACTATTTTGCACGCCACAAAGCAGCTGCAGAGAAAGCTCAATCATGAAATGTGGCGCCATAAGTCTGCCGAATGCATTCGATAAATGAGCAATTTTATGCCACTCCGTAATACCACCCACAAAAGCGACATCAGCCTGGACAATGTCTAATGCATCCGCTTTCAAATATTCAAGGAACTGATTTTTACTGTATAGACTCTCGCCTAAGGCAATCGGGGTTTTAATCGCTCTTCTGAGGTTTCGGTGACCTTGTATATCCTGATACAGCATCGGCTCTTCGATCCAGCCCAGATTCAGTCCGTCCAGCTTGGCGCAGTTCTGAATGGCCTCTGCCGTACCCCATTTTTGATTCAAGTCCACCAGGACCTTTCCACCCTTGCCCAGCTTCTCCTGTACACGTACAATGCGTTCGATGTCTTCTTCAATTTCTTCTCTGCCGATCTTGATCTTTACCGTACGGTACCCTTCAGACATATAATCATCCACCCGGGCAAGCAGATCTTCAACCTTATCCGTCCTGCTAAGATTGATTTCGCTAATATAAGCCGGTATAGAAGAACGTGCACCGCCAAGAAGTTTATATAGAGGCTGTTGGTAGTGCTTGCCCATAAGGTCCCATACTGCAATATCAATAGCCGCTATGGCCATTGAGTTCACACCTAATCCAAGCCGCCTTGATTGCCGGCTTAACTTGTTCCAAATCTCTTCATAGTTCAACGCATCCATTCCCACTATTAGATTGGCAAGATAATCATCAATGAGACCCTTGATGACGGTGCCTCCAATATCGACGCTATAACTGATACCTGTACCCATAAGTCCTGTGTCCGTAAATACATCGACAAGTATAAACTCCAGGCTCTGAACTTTATTCGTTGCGTCCTCCCAGGGGATACTCGGGGGCAACCGATAGACATTTGATTGTATCGATGTAATCCTCAATCATTCTCTCCCTTTCCTGTATTGACTTATTCCTTTGTATGGTCAGGATACTACGATACTTGGATACTAGTCAACAGTTATTTAAAAAACAAGGAAGACTACATACACTGCGAAGTTCCGCACACCCTCCCTGGCTCAGCAAATTTATTAAAATGTAATAAACCCCGGTCACTTCATATTGCGAAGCCCCGGGGTTTCAATATCGATCTGTTTATTGCAAGTCAGGAGCTCCCCATGTCAGCAGTAGCCCTGCATAGGTTAGTCCGCCGCCAAAACCGTACATTATGACACGGTCTCCTTGTTTAAGCTTTCCTTCATTAATGCCTGTCTGTAACGCCAGGGGAATGGATGCAGCCGAAGTATTACCGTTGTACTCCACACTCGTCAATGTTTTTTCCATAGGTATCGCCGCTTTTTCCGCAATGGACTCGATCATGCGCAGGTTCGCGCTGTGAGGAACGAAGCAATCTAATTGTTCCTTCTCGATGCCTCCCTGCTCCATAAGCCGTTCCACTCCGGCAGGCACATTGCGCACTGCCCATTTATAAACTTCCCTTCCGTTCTGTACAATATGGCCGCTGTCGCTAAGCTCGGTTTCATTGATTTTTTTGGATAATGCGGTTTGGTACAGATGAATGCCGCCTGCCCCGTCCGTGCCAATGTCTGAAGAGATAAAATCCGGATTCTGCTCATCATGCTCCACCAGCACGGCTCCTGCTCCGTCGCCAAACAGGATACAGGTCGTCCGGTCCGTATAATCCGTTATTTTGGACAGCGTTTCGGCTCCTACAACAAGTATCTTCCGATGAAGCCCACCCGTAATCAGGCCGTTGGCCACATGAAGTCCATATGTGAAGCCTGCGCAGGCTGCTCCCAGATCAAGCGAACCGGTTTGCGCGATACCGAAGGCATCTTGAATGCGTGAAGCAACGTTCGGGAAATGATAGTCAGGTGTGCTGGTGGCGACTATGATCATGTCTACATCCTGCACCTGAACATTGTAGGCGTCCATCATGTTTTGTACCGCACGGATGGACAAGTCCGAAACAAACTGATCGGGGGCGGCAATCCGGCGTTCTCTCATGCCTGTCCGCTGCACGATCCACTCATCACTGGTATCAACAAGCTTTTCAAGGTCCTCGTTACTCAACACTTTGTCAGGCACATAAGTTCCAATGGCAGTAATTCGTGCTTGGGATTGCAGCATAATTTTCTCCTCTCTTAAATGAAGGATTTAAATGTTTATGAGTTCAGCTCAGCATCTACATTTGTTATTATAACACCTGGTATTAGTACCTGATACTATTTTTTTAAAAAAATTTGCTATAAATCGCGAAATTTCCTGTTCTACATTGGCATAAAGCCGGTTTAGCTACGATGTAGTTTGCCGTGAAATGACAAAAAAAGGCCGCTCCGAAGCCAAATGCAGGCTTCCAGAGCGGCCCCTTTATATAAATGAATTGTTTGATATCCAGCCTTGTGCCTCGTGTCAGGATTGCTGAAAGCTCGGGTAACGCTCTCCAGCCGCGACGCCTTGCGGCGAGATGCGCTCGATCTCCGCCAGCTCCTCCGCGGAAAGCGTCACTTCCAGTGCGCCCAGATTTTCCTGGACTCGATCCAAACGCTTTGTGCCGGGAATCGGAACAATCTGTTCGCCCTGCGCAAGCAGCCACGCCAGAGCAAGTTGAGACGGTTTGCAGCCTTTGCGGGCGGCAAACTTTTCGATCAGGGCAACGACCTCTAGGTTTTTGCTGAAGTTTTCACCCTGGAAGCGGGGGAAGAAACGGCGATAATCATCTTCAGGCAGATCGTCGAACGTCCTGATTTGCCCAGTCAGGAAGCCGCGGCCCAGCGGGCTGTACGGAACAAAACCAATGCCCAGTTCCTGAAGAACAGGCAGCACCTCGTCCTCGACTTCGCGGCTCCACAGTGAATATTCCGTTTCCACCGCCGTTAGCGGATGAACCGCATGCGCACGGCGAATCTGGTCAGGTGAAGCCTCTGACAGACCGATATAGCGTATTTTGCCTTCCTGAACGAGCTCCGCCATGGCGCCTACCGTTTCCTCGATGGATGTATTCGGATCGATGCGGTGCTGATAATACAGATCGATATAATCGACGCCAAGATTAAGAAGGCTGGCATCTACCGATTTTTTTACATAAGCAGGGTGTCCGTGCGCTTTCATGTCCAGCCCAGTAATGCCAAATTTGGTCGCAATCACAGCTTGGTCCCGCCGCCCCTTCAAGGCCCGGCCAACCGTCCGCTCGTTGCCGCCGAATTTTCCTTCCATGAATTTTTCACCGTAAATATCCGCCGTATCGAACATTGTGACGCCCAGATCCAACGCGCCATGAATGGTATAAATCGACTCTTCGTTGTCCGGCATCATCATCGTGCCCAGACCCAGGGCTGACACCTCAAGCCCTTGACTGCCCAGTTTTCGTTTCGGTAATCTATTTTCCATCAGTTAGTCCCCTCTTTTCCGCAGATTCGAATATGGATGGTTAAAGCATGACCTTATTCTAAACCGCGGTATTGGGAGCAGCCACAGTACGCTTTTACTAGTAATGGCGCTAACAGGCTAACGCCTGCATGATACCATCGCAATGATCCCGCAAAGGAACGTCCTACCCCTACACATTAAAACACTACCTTCAAAGCAGGACTCATTCACCATGAAAATGAACCATTGGCCTATGTTAGCATTTTCCTGTTTACACTAATATAACTTATATATTCCTACTTTTATTCGAAACAGGTGATTGTGATTAAACTTTCTTATAATGGTTTATTTCTAATACTTTTAGTGATCATAGCTCCTGCTTTGTTAGGAGGGTGCCAGAGGATGAGTGAAACAGAAAAAGAAGCCTTATTTGCAGAAGCCGAATCACATGCTATTCCTTATTTTAAGAAAAACTTTGATCTTGAGGTTGTAATTACCAGCAGGAAGTTGCTCCCTACAATGGCGCTTTCCCAAGTTGCAATGAATGGATATGTAAAGAATCATGAAGAACAAACTTTTGAAATCTCCTATGACTATAAGGATAAAGTAGTTCAGGATTTCATAATGAGCCCGGAGATTGTGGAGGCTATTCGAGCTAAAGGCTATGACCCTTATGCCAAATGATTTTTCAAGGAGTTTTCGCTTGTTCATAACTTGCCCATTTTTATCAGAAGAAGGTGATTGCGATCAAACATTCTTATAAGAGTTTATTTCTAATACTTTTAGTGATCATAGCTCCTGTTTTGTTAGGGGGATGCCAGAGGATGAGTGAAACCGATAGACAAGCCTTATTTAACGAAGCTGATCCCGTTGCGGTCGATTATTTTAAAGAGAAATTTGAAATAGAGATTGTGATCACAGATCATAACTTATTACCCACAATGGCTGTTTCGGAAGTTTCGGTGATAGGGCATGTAAAGGATCATGAGGATCAGTATTTCAATTTGTCTTATGACTATAAAAAGAAGATCGTAACGGGGGCTTCAATAAGTCAGGAATTTGAACAGGCAATTAAAGATAAAGGTTTTGATCCTTACACAAAATAAGTCTACCTGCTATTGTTGCCAGAATGCTTAGAGAGCGGACAGATGGATTGATAACGAAACCTACAAAGAACTGTCAACACAGTCAAACTGTTACACCTGGGCCGTGTGAATATTTAACAATTATGGTGCCGTACACTTTACCATTAAAACACTGCTTTCAGAGCAGGACGGATTCACTATTATTTTCCTTTTTACACTAATATAATTTATATATGCCTACTTTTTATTTGAAAAAGGTGATCGCGATCAAACTTTCGTATAAGGGATTATTAGCAATACTATTAGTGACCATAATTGCTTTATTGTTAGGGGGATGCCAGTGGATGAATGAAACCGATAAACAAGCTTTATTTAATGAAGCTGACCCTTTTGCGGTCGAATATTTTAAAGAGAAATTTAACTTAGAAATTGTTATTACAGATCATGAGTTATTACCTACCATGGCTGTTTCAGAGGTTTCAGTAATAGGACATGTCAAGGATCACGAAGACCAGAAATTTATTTTGACTTATAACTATAAAAAGAAGGTCGTGACCGGGGCTTCAATTAGTCGGGAATTAAGCCAAGATCTTAAAGATAAAGGATATGACCTTGACATGAAATAAGTTCAAATGCTACTGCAGTTAGGAGGCATAGAGATTGAGCAGAAAAATTGATGATGAAACCTACAAGGAGATGTCAAGATTAGCATATCTGGATTATGAAGAAGGTTACGATCCTTTGGAGTTGCCTGGATGGAAAGTATTGAAAAATACTCACAGTAATAACATCTCCGGCTTTGATGCCGTAACCTTCTATAATCCTGAAACGAAACAAGCGGTCATTGCGTATCGGGGAACCGATGGCGTCGAGCCTCTGCCTACATCTGTCCCCGACTTCATCATGGATGGCCGAATCGGAATACCTGAAATCGGGCGTAAAATTGACCAAAGCCTGGATTTCACACCCGAATGGCTGGACAAGGGGACTCAAAAAGTCAGAGACTTCACCGGAATAACCAAGCTTGAAAATAATCTGGGCGAAAGAGCTAAAATAGAGGAAAAGGATTCTTTTGCCGGTAAAAACAATCAAATGTATGAAGCCGAAGATTATGCAAAAGAGATGCAGAAAAAATATAAAGATTACAACTTCTCTCTAACAGGACACTCGCTCGGTGGCGGAAACGCACAGTATGCGGCCGCTTACACAGGAATGACGGCTGTGACCTTCAGCGCTCCTTCAGTAATCTCCAGTCTGACACCGGAAATCCAACGCAAGGCAGAAGAAGGTGGATTTGATAGCCAGATTACCAACTTTGCTCATCCAGGGGACTTTGTAGCCAGTGGTCTTTTCGGAGGATATGATCGGCACGTCGGAGCAACCTACTACATAGATTCCAATTATGGGAACGCTAATAAAGGCATCGGTATTATTGAAAAGATCAGCAACTCATTTGGCGGACCGAATTACCATAGTCTAGAACAGTGTCAACAACTCATGACTAAAGTCACGAGCTTGTCTCTGCCTACTTCGTAGACAGTGCTTGCGTTTCACACAAGCCTTTTAGACTTATTCCTAACCGGTAGTGCAAACGCACCTCGTGGTGCTCCTACCTTAGCGTGTTGGAACATCAGGACGGTTGACCTCACCCCTACAACAAGAGTTATACTCCCGCTGTAACTGTACCGATGTACTCGGTTCCTTTGCGGTACAGATTCATGGCACCGATTCGGTCATCGTTCGAACGATAGTGACAGGCTCGACATTCAAACGTATGCGTCTTTTTGTTTCGATTGGCTCGCTCAATATGTGAGCATTTCGGGCAGGTTTGAGAAGTGTATTTAGGGTCTAATGCGATGACTCGTTGGCCGTTCAGTCGAGCCTTGTACTCCAACATTTCACGGAACTGGTGAAATGCCCAGGATACCGACACATACCGATGGCGAACACGTACTTTTTCAGTTGCGGAACGAACATGCTTTAAATTTTCGATCACAAACAGTGTGCCTTTCGGATACGTTTCAACGAGTGCCTTGGTTACCTGATGGTTAACATCCGTAACATAACGGTTTTCTCTTGAACCGATCTGCTTGAGTCGTTTACGAGCCGATGGGGTTTGTCTCATCTGAAGTTGTTTGCGTAAGGCTTCATATTGGCCTCGTTTGTGTTTCACCGTTCGTCCAGGATAAAACGTCGTCTGGCTTTGACTGTCGTAGGTGGTGGCCAGAAAGTTGATCCCCAGGTCAATGCCAACGATGTGGTTGACCTTTGTAAAATCCATTTCAGAGGACTCTTTGGTCATGGGAATATGCAAGAACCATTTCCTATATTTATAAATGAGTTTGGCCGTACCCCACTTACACGTGCCATCAAAGAAGTGCTGCATTCCTTTTCTTTTGTAGCGGAGCTTTACTCGCCCGTCCAGTGTGTTTACGCTAAACCGATCTTGGTTCAAAGAATAATCCCGATTCCATACCAGATCATATTCAGGCCGTTTGAATTTGACCAAGTTCCAATCGTGCCCGTTGGATCGAGCAGATGTATAGCGGGCGATGACAGTTTTGATCACCGATTGTGCCATTTGACTTTTCAAACTAAAACGACTTCGAAGCTCTCGATAATACAAATCATTAAGTGTACGCTGACTTAATGCTTTCGTTTGAAATACAATGACTGAAAGATAGTTACATGCTTCCCGATAGGCATGGATGGTCTTGGTGAGCATTTCCGTAGTTTCATGCGGGACATAGATTTGGATTTTTGCTGTAAGGGTAGATATCGGATTCACCTCTTTTCACTGAATTATAGCATGCCATGTTAAATTTTCATGGTAGAAGGAGGAAGCATGGAACATTCGGCTTTCGAGCTACCGACGGTAGCCCTTATGCCGAGCGCAATTCCTCACACGACTAAAGTCGCTTGTGTCCATGCGCGGTTATGAATTTAAAAATGGATATATCTCCAATGATCTATATGACCCGGTTACAGGGGAGACAATTGACTACTCGCCGCGCGAGCCATCCGACTTTGCAGAAAACTTGGTTGAGCTTGGCAAAGACTTAAGAAATCATGTATTCACCTTCGCACGCGAACTTGCTGCAGTTGCCGCTGCCGCTAGCACAATTCAGGTGACACCGGAGGAACTAAAGTCAGTAGCTTTGCGTTGGAAAAACAATGCACAACGAAGCAATGAAGAACTGAACAAGGTAAGCAGGCTGTTGACACAGTACCTTCATTCCAGCCGCAGCCAGAGGCTTGAGCCCATCGTCACACGGCTTGATGCTTCTATGAAAGAATTGGGAACATGGCATATGAAGCGGACCAATGAGTTTTTAACCTTTATCGAGCAGAAAGCAGTGCAATTCGAGCAGGTAGACAGAAATTAATCCTGCTGTAGCGCAAACAACATAACATGGGGGAAGCATCTATGAGTGGAAAACTGCTGGTTGAGTTGGATGATCTAAGACGTGCTGAAAGGGAACTGACCCGCCTGCTGGAAGGGCTGCGGGCGGATGAGATCGAAGCCAAAAGCTTGTACAAGCGGCTTGAGGACTGGAAAGGCAACGGCGCAAATACAACAAGAGAACAGATTGAAGCTTTCTTTTCGGGTTTGTCCCAACGCATACAGTCCATAGAGTTGCAGAAGCAAAGCTTGTTACAGTACATAGAAGCCATGGTACAGGCCGATCAGGGCCGTTAGAAGTAACTCGTAGTAAAATGGGCGGCGAGTAAATCGCAACCCTGTTCGCGCATTCGATTCCGAAAAACCGCCATACTGGCTAAATTCAGCCCAGTATGGCGGTTTCGTTTTCACATATTCAATTTATTCAATTATCGAAATGACTGGTGGTGAAAAGAAGTGATCTGCTTAAACAGTGCCGGCCCATCTTCAGCGGCAGCTTGACTTGGATCCTGGGTCAAGGGCAGATACATCGCCTGATACGTCTCCGGTATCCATTTGTACGTATGGACATAATCAGTCATCCGAAAACCGCATTTCAACCAAAATCTTTTGCGAAGATCGTTCTCAGGCAGCTGCTCGCTTTCCACTTCTATGATCAGCTCGTTCAGCTGAAGCTCCGATGCAGCCCAGGAAGCCAATGCTTTTACCAGCCATTCCCCCAAGCCCTGGCCCCTATATTCCTCTTTCACCGCCAAATAATCAATAATCAGCGCTTTACCATTCTCCGCCTTGCCTGTAATGGCCATAGCTGCCACGGCAGACTTATCTACCACAACATGCAAAAAGCTGAGCTTCCGGTCGAACATCTGCTTGATAATCCGGTCCGGCTTACGGCCGTGCTCAAAAGATTGATGATAAATTCGCCTTGCCTCCAGCCACCATTTTTCGTCCAACTTCTCCAGGGTAATCAGCTTCAATTGTTCTGCCTCCATGGTGGTTTGTACTCCTTCTTGCTATTCTGATGATCTTGTTTCGAAACAACAATCCGTCCCGTACAGCGCTCGGATTCATGATTCACCACAACTGAGGGATCTGAAGAATAGATGCTTCTCTCCTATTTAGTTTTACAAATTCCGTCTTAATAAGCAAATTCGCAAGCTTTTGCTGGCCTTCTTCAACTCAGTCTTTGCATTCCTTGAGTCACAAATACAATCTGTCTTGACATGGGGTCGTTCATCTAAAAGGGGAAATTGTGCTTTTCGTTTACATTAAGAATTTTATGAGGCTTTATGTATGAAGATGGCTGGATCGATGAGCCTTTTTCAGCCGGAATAAAGCCATTCAATCCACAGCCATCTGCTGCCCATACGTTTACTGATGAACGTCAACTTTGGTTGACCGTAGGAGAAAATTTACTGCGTTTGGATAGTCCTAGCACTACCCGAGACTGGTCATTCGCCAGAATCTGCATTTTATGCATGCAGAAAAAGAGTCCCGCAAATAAGTCAGGTAATTCATAAAAGTTTTCCTAATCTTTGCATGCACTCTTCCCATAACCACGCTGATAAAGCAGGATCGTCAAGCATCCTGTTCCTTTGTGCTTTTTGTTTCCGTACATAATAATCGCCATTAAGTTTCGTACTCGTTTCTGCCAAATAAACTAATGTTTCTGCTCCCTTTTCAGGTGTTGCAAGGAATGGCGAAAAGACTACCTTTAAAATATTCGCGTAAAAACCCATATATCGACCAAAATCAGAACTGATGAGTCCAGGGTGAAAATCCGCAAACTCAATTGAATATCGTCTGTGGTACTCCCTGAACAACATCCCGGTAATAAGTTTACTTCGAGCATAAATCGCATGAGCCCGTAACCCATTCGTCTTTTGCCAGTCGCTCTTGTTTATGGTCGCTCCTTTATGAGAACGAGAGGAGGTATTCACGATCCGTCCATTTTTTTTCAAATGTGGGGTTAACATCAGAGTAAGTAGAAATGGAGACAATGTATTCACTTGAAAAATAGGTTCATTGCCATCCACGGTTAATCCTCTCTCTGTAGGAATTCCTCCAGCATTATTCGCCAATACATCAATTCTTGAAAAATCATTTAAAAGTTGATTGGCTAGACTCTTTACACTGTTTAGATCAGTAAAGTCAGCAGTGTATGGCTTGACCCCTAACTCCTTGGCTATCTTCTCCGTTCGTTGGATCGATCTCCCCACCGGTATAACTTGAGCTCCGCGTTCAAATAATTTTTTAGCCGCGGCGGCACCTACGCCTGAACTTGCACCAGTCACTACAATAATTTTCCCTTTAAGTAAGGTCATCCGTTCCACCGACTTAGCACAGCACGCTGCTTAACAAACTTTCGATCAGTAACTGAGGTGAGGACAAAATCTGCAACACATGCACGAGAGATCGTCAATTTGGCAGGCGTCTTTAGAGAAGACGAAGCGACATACTTATTTTTATCGGTTTCATCAGTTAAAGATCCAAAATATGCAATAGTCCACTCAAGATTACTTTCAACTACGACTTTTTCTGCTGCGCTCAAATCTGCAAAATCTTTACGAAAAAAGGTATATCCCAGAAATTTAATGAAAATGTTTGCATTGCTTAATGTTTCACCTGCGCCATAGCTCATCAACAGCGATAATCGTTTAATACTATTAACATTCATAGCTTGTACGACCGAACTCATTGCATGATTTAAAATCTTCCCTCCGGTCCCCTTTATAACCAATCCGTTTCCTAACGCAGAAATAACCGCATCATGTCCCCTCATAGCATCCTGTAATTTATGTTGATCTTCCAATACATTTCCTATTACAACCTTTAAATTGGAGTGATTTAAATCAAGCCCATCCGTTCTTCGTACAAAAGCAGTCACCTCATGATTATCTGATAGGGCTTGGCTAACAATTAGCCTACCTATGCCTCCGTTTGCACCTACCACGAATAGTTTCATTTTAATCTTCTCCTTCTTATTAGAAGTTATCGCGGCTTTTATCTGCTTTTGCCACTGCAAATCATACCTGCCTTTACTTTACCTTCCAGGGTATTACCGTTAATTATCCTCGCCTGCATTCGAATAATAATCAACAGGTAAGGGGCCCGAATTCTTCCAAACCGTTCCCCGTTTCTCATACTGGAATAGTTTCTCCACTTCATGAGCGATCCTTGGACCAAACTCTCTTTCAACAACATAAATTGCAAGATCTAAGCCAGATGTTACTCCAGCACCAGTAATTAAATCCCCATCGTCCACTACTCTAGCATGAACAGCATTTGCGCCACTTGCGGATAGTAAATCCATTCCCATATGATGTGTAACAACGTTCCTGCCTTCCAGTGCACCTGTCATTGCCATCAGCATAGAACCGCCACATACCGATGTCACTAAAATTTCCGGGTCGTTTATGGCATTTTTTATGAGTTCTCCCAACTCCGTTTCAGAAGCATTTTTCAATTTCATTAGAATGGAGTCGGGGTCTCCCTCAATAAACGACCCTGCCGCACCTGGCAATAAAATAATTCCCTGCTTTGAAAGATCTAACTTTCCTTCAACTTCCATAGGGTAATTTTTAACGCCACTACGCATTAAATTGTGACCATCGACACTTACAAAACGAACGTTAATTTCCTCTTTAGTTAATTGGCTAGCTGTAACAAATACTTCATAAGGGGCAACGACATCTAATAAATCAAACCCTTCAAACAAAACGATTTGAACGTTCATTTTTACACCTCTTTAGTAATTTTTTTAATCAAAACGAACCATAGGACCGGACCGTCCGGTTCGTTTTGATTATAACATGTTAATCAACTAATTTCCTCTATAAATATGACTGCTTTTCAACATCTACACGGAGTACGATAATAACAGCCTTTTTGTAAAGTCCAAATTATTTTTGATATGCTCATTACTTAATGAAAGGCGGCTTGCCATAATAGCCCCTTCCATTGAAGCAAGAAGGTAAGATGCCATAGAGCGTGGTTCAAGTTCATTAGTAAATTCTCCAGATTCAATACCTTCGTTAAGTAGTGTTTCTACAAACATAGTCATATTGTTGAAGGCTTTAGACGTCATGGTTTTCAATTCTGGAAAGGTGCTGTCACTTTCAACAGCTGTATTTAATAATGGACATCCTCCTTCAATAGGAGGGTTATGGACAGCATCTAAATAGATTTCTGAAATAGCCAATATCTTCTCTAAAGTCGTTGCTTTATTTTCAACTGAATTATTAATATGAGACCAAATAATCAATCCGGCTTTTTCATAAGACGCCAAGACAATATCATTTTTATCCTTAAATCTTCGATAAATGCTCCCTTTAGGCAACCCCGTCTCACTCATGATATCCTGTATTGAAGTCTTATGGATTCCCTTCGTATTAAATAATATAAGCGACTTATCAACAATCAAATTATAAACTTTATCATGATTAGTCATAACTTTCAGCTACCTCTTCCAATTTAAGATTTAATTGAAACTGCAGTAAAGAACTTCATACCTAGTTTAAGTGTATTCTTTGCATCACTATATCACACCAAGGAAACCGAAGCCACTGATTAACGGCATATGTAATCGTGGTACTGAGCAATCCCTCGGGCACGCAGCGAATAACGAGCATTGAGTCTTGAATCATGTTTATTTCAAACTAAAAATGCTCATGTGAAGGACAGCAATCCAGCAGTCTACTTTTCTTTTTTCGGACGAACGTAGACAATGGATTTCGGCTGCTTCTGCACATAGCGAAAGTAAAATCTCAATGCGCTGATCGTTGGTTGATTTAAGCTCGAACAACCTATTTGAGCATCGAGAGCATATTAGCACTCGAAACCGCTGTGATGTTACAGGCTTTCTACAGCTTCGATGCTGTAAGGAATCGTCCAGATTTTTTATCCGGAACCTATCGCTTCAATCGTATACCGATCATTTCTTCATGCAAGTAGAGTAAATTAATTTTCATTTCACTTCCTCATTAGTATATCAACCGTTCAAAAATTTGGAAATCTAATCTCATAAAAAAAGGGCCTTAAGATGGAATTTCATCTCAAGGTCCTGATTCTTTCGACGCATATGGTGTTTCATCGTTTAACTTTAATTTTTCATTATAATAAATCCCTTTCCTTTACTTGCCCGATCTCTGCTTACGCCCCCCTATCTTCACCAAACTATGTCTCAGCACTATTCAGCAGGCAACTTTTTTGAAGTCTCTCAGTCAGCTCCTGAACCCGCAAAAGCGGACTGTACAGTTTAAAGAAAGGATAGAACGAGGATACCTCGTCTGTCCTTTCAACGATCAACTTGTCTATATACACAAATCATCAACCGGTAAAGTATGCCTCCCTGTCGATATCCGGAATGAGTGCTGGCTGAACGGGACGCCATCCGAGGCGTTCCTGGGTCAGGGCGCTTGATGTCGGATTATCAATCGAGACAAAGTGCGCCAGCCAACCGAAGTGATCGGCGGCCTCCTCAGGAGATTTGCTGACGACAGGCACATTAAGGCGGCGGCCGATTACGGCGGCGATGTCGCGAAGCGGCACACCCTCATCGCCAATCGCATGCAGTCTGGAACCAGCAGGTGCAGATTCAAGCGCCAGCCGATAGAGACGCGCGGCATCGAGCCGGTGCACAGCAGCCCAACGGTTAGCTCCAGCGCCTACATAAGCCGAGACCCCCGTTCTACGGGCGATATCGATCAAAACCGGTACAAATGCCCGATCACCATCACCATGTACCGATTCCGGAAGACGCACCACCGATGCGCGAACTCCTCGCGAAGCCATAGCTAAAGCCCTCTCTTCCGATGCGATGCGGGTCGCTGAGGCCGAATTGGGGTCGGGTGTGTCATTTTCCGTTCCAAGACGGCCGGGTGTAAGGAGAGCATTTACCGAAGTGACTACGAATGGTCGATCAGAACCAGCTAATGCCTCCCCGAGCACCTCGACAACTTCACTATCCTTCTTGCACGCACCGGCGTAATCCGAGAAATCATGAATGAAAGCCGCATGGATCACGCCATCCGCAGAGGCCGCTCCGCTGCGCAGACTGTCGAGATCGTCAAGAGATCCGTGATGCACTGCTGCCCCAGCTGCGGTGAGCGTTGCTGCTGCCGCTTCCGAGCGGGCGAGGCCTACCACCTCATGCCCCGCTCCGATCAGTTCCCGCACAATGGCGGACCCGATAAAGCCAGTAGCCCCTGTAACAAAAACACGCATAATGAATTCCTCCTACACAATAAGTAGTAAAGCTATACATATATTTTAGACTGAGCTTCACCAGGATGTTTGCCAGTTCCACGCTGCTTCTTGCCTGATCCGCCGGAAAACAGCATAACCTTAGATCAACATAAATAGCTCTGAACTACTCATGTCCAAAACAACTGTCCCTCGGGTTTTGAAAAAAAGAAAGCCCGCAAGCCATATGGCTGCGGGTGCAGGAGGAATCGTAGCGAATACACATCGAAAAGTCAAACTAAGCGGTTTATGCTGACTTTTATCCAGTGGTTGATCAATCCAGCATTTGTGCTAGTTGACGCCATCTGGCGATATCTTTGCTTGGCGGACTGCCAAAAAAGCGGCTGTAATCGCGGCTAAATTGGGAGGTACTCACATATCCCACCGGTCGGCATGCCGTGGTTGCATCCATTGAAGCGGATAACATCAGACGCCGTGCTTCATGAAGACGTAGAGCTTTTTGGTACTGCAGCGGGCTCATCGAAGTGACTGACTTAAAATGCTCGTTAAACGAGGACACACTCAAGTGCACCAAATCAGCCAAGTCTGCGACCTTCATCTGCTGGGCAAAGTTGTTGCGGAGCCAGGCAATCGCCTTTGCAACCCGCTGTACGCCCGAATCGGCAAAACCCATTTCTGCGGCATGAACGCCTATAGGACTTCGCAGGACACGTATCAATATTTCATCCACCACGAGCGGAGCTACCAACTCGATGTCGCCAGGATCGGATAAACACTCCACCAGCCTGCTCACCGCACTTATAACGCTCAGCTCAGCGTTCGTGACATAACCCGCACTCCGCTGATGAATGGGAGGCAGTCCGTGAGGATACACTTTCAGGACCAACTCGGCGATCCTTTGCGGGTTAAGATCCAGCCTGACACCGAGAACCGGTTCGGAAAGACTGGCAAGCGTGGCCTGGGCAGCAACCGGGAGGGCAACGGGGACGATAAACATCTGCCACCGCCGAAGGAATAGACCTCCTTCCCCACCGTAACAGCCTTTTCTCCTTGTGCAGCAATCCATAAAGAGGGCTGCTCAATAGTATGCACGTAGTCTGCGTCTATTTGTGAATGGCGAGCGAGGAGCAAACCAGGGACAGGTTGGACAATAGAACCATCATGTGGGACAAGAGTGTGAATTTGACGTGCCAATCGGGCCGTTTCTGCGGCAAGCATACTCCTGGCGTTATCCGACGTCTGTGGAACCGTATGTTCATCCAGCATCCTCATCGTTTCCTAAGCAGCTCCTTGTTTCTATTGCGAAAAGTATACAAACAATTACGGCAAGCGTCAAACTGCTCTCATCCATCCCTTAGCGTTTCTATTAAACACATAATTAACTTTTTATTTGAACTCCGTTGATGCTCATAGATTAACTCTATATAAAGAGCATACATAGAAACAACCAAGGGAGAGTCGGATACGTGAATCTTATGAAACTGCAAATTGTCGAACTGATCGACCGCCATCACCACATGACCAGTGTCGCCGAAATACTCGGTATCAAGCAGCCTACGGTTACGTTCCATATGAAGTCGCTGGAGGAGGAGATGCAGGTCAAATTGTTTGAATCCCGAAACGGCAAAACATTTCTTACCGAAGCTGGGCAAGCCTTACTCCATTATGCCGTCAAAATGAATGCTCTTGCCAAAGAGTCAAAACGCGTTGTCAGGGAGTACGACAGCCTGTACCGTGGCACGCTGCATATCGGCGCAAGCTATGTACCTGCGACTTACTTGCTCCCGCCTATTTTGCAGACTTTTTCGCGGGAATTCCCGGGCATTCGGATCTCATTGTCCGTCAAACCTTCGCCGGTGATCCGGGATATGCTTAGCCGGCACCAGATCGATCTGGGCATCGTCTCGTCAGAGCCTTTCACCGGGCAGAACCTGGTGGCTGAATCCTTGTGCTCCGATGATCTGGTCCTCGTGTGTGCCGCTGGACACCCGCTGACAAAATCGGAATCGCCGGAACCCGAACAAATTGCTCATACGCCTTTTGCCCTACATGGAACAGAATCAAGCACGCGGAAGGTAACAGACCAATGGGTTAACCAGCACGGCCTCCGTCTGCGCAGTACCGTGGAACTGGATTCTTTGGAAGCGATCAAACAACTGGTCTTGTTAGGAGATCATATTTCGTTTATGTCACGAATGGCCGCTTGGCGGGAAAAGGAGCAAGGATGGCTGCACATTCTCCCCATTCCAGGGCTTCAGTCATCCCGGTATATTTACAGTGTACATAATGCCGACCGTTTGCCTTCTGTTCAGATCAACCGTTTTCTGCAGGTGCTGCGGGAGACAAGCTCCCGCATTAAGCATTGAGTTTTGAATCATGTTTATTTCATCAAAAAATGCTCAAGTGAAATACAAAAAAGGCGCTTGCTAGCACCTCAATATCCTGCCACCAATTAAGAATGGAACGGGACTAATCGGGCAACAGAAGAGACACCAATGGAGGTGATTGACACTCGACTGGAGGACACATCTGCTTCCCGTAAACAAAGACATACGGGAGTTCGAATTTTTCAGCGTCTATAAGACTTTCCTGGCAGACAGAACTCCGCACTGGCCTACATCAAAAATGCAAAAACAAAATGGAATTATTTTAGCACTGAGGGTAATAACCGACTAATGCCTGCATGAACTGTTTGTTTGAACGCAAATCAAAGATAAACCACTGTCATGTTCGACAGCAGTTTATCAGTAACTTGACATATAAAAGAGTCTACTTTCCATGCTTCATTTTTTTCATCGAAAACAGTAAAAGAACAGGAACCATCGCAATGATTCCGCAAAGAATCCATGAAATCTGAATGGGTGTCTGATCCGAGTTTAAATCTGTAAAATTACGGCTGATAAACCCCGTAACGATTAGACCTGCGCACATACCTAACTGGGAAAAGGCTGAATCCAATGACAATAAAGTTGCACGATATTCATTAGATATCCGCTTGTTGAGAAAGACCTGCTTAGCTGCCGGATACATTCCTCTACCGATCTCATAAACTAAAAAGGTAACCAGCACCGGATAAAAAGAGTTTAAAGCTCCTGCCATAGCAAGCCACGTGCCGATCATTGCACAGGACAGCATTAGAACAACCATATCATTATATTTATTGTATAATTTTCGGACCAAGAAGCTCCCAAACGTCATACAGAGTGAATAAGCCGCTTTAATAATACCCATCACCCATACCCCTTGTTCGGATAAACCGACCAGGCGCGGCTGTTGAAATGTATTGCCTGCTGAATTGGAGAAGCTTATGAATAAACCAACGATAAATATAATCCATATAACCTTATGATTCAGTCCGATACGCACACTTTCCCGTATTATTGCTGAAAGGCTGTTAACAGCATGATGACGATTTCCTGTCTTATTTTCAACCATAAAGCAGAAGCATAATAAAATGGCCGCTATAATAGAAATAATGCTGGCTATCCAAGGAAAAGAATAATTGTAAGCTGCGAGAAAGGCTCCTAATAAACCACAGAAAATACCCGAGATATATTGAATGCTGTTGGCTGTCGTAAACAGCTTCTCGACAGGGTGGTCGCTATTTTCAACAACCCAGGATTCCAGGGATCCGGATTGCAGACAAATAGCCAGCCCCCCGAATATCTGTGCTAGCATAAGCAACCAAAGCTCATTCGCTTGCATGAAAATAACACTGTAGATTAAATAACAAATTAATCCCAATAGAACCGAAGTTTTTCTTCCATACTTGTCGGCGATGGCTCCCGTAGGCACTTCCAATAGAAAAATACTTAGAAAAAATATTACCAATAGATAGTTCGCATTTTCCAAAGATAACCCTTTCGATAACAAAAAAAGTATCAAGGTGGTGCCTGTTATTTCACTCATAAAAAATTGAAGGAAACTAACCGAGTAAAATATTTGATGTGACTTAATGGACATTATAATTTCCTACTCTCGGTCACAAGCTTTTCATTGGAAGTTAACCGATGAAAGCTTTTTTGAGTTTCTTGGGAAAATAAAGGTATTATATATTTCTCGAATAGGGGCATAACTTCGCAATTAAGCGGGTCTTTTCGCATAATATCTCCATAAGCTTCATAAGCAAAGGCTCTGCAACCACATCCGCATATTTTTAAGTACTTACATTTTTGACACTCTCTGAAATCTGATAATTCTATATTCCAAAAATTTTTAAAACGATCGCTTTCTTTTACATTTCGAATGCTTTCGTTTTTTATATTTCCAAGCTCTAATTGAAGGAATCTAGAACACGGAGTAACTTCCCCAAGTCCTCTAATGCCTAAATTTCTTTTATTATACGCACACGGGTGCATATCTTGAGTTTTTTCCACGAAATCACAATCCTCAATTCCCGGTTGGAAAACATTAAATATCCAGAGTTCAAAGTCAGGCCTTTCATCAAGGTAATTTTTAATTACCTCGGATAATCTTTTAAAAACAAGTTCATAATTCTCCTCGTGTATGTCGTTTTTGTATTGTTTATATCGTCCAGCATTAAAAGGAAGATCAATTCTCCAAGCTTTAGGATGATGTGATTTAAGAAATTGATAGATATCATTCAGATGATTTACGTTATATTTATTTATGATGGTATTGATAGTCCAAGGCAGTTTAAGATGATCAAGTTTTTTTATGTTTTTTAATATGATCTTTTCTGTGCCGTTCCCCCTAATGAAATCATTATTTTTCCCTTCAAAACTTACTTTAATTTCCGTAATGTTATCTGCAAATTGTTGTAATTTGAACAAGTTTTCATCATTCAATAATGTCAAATTTGAAATAAAAATATTATTAATCCCTCTATTCTTGCAGTATTCTAACAAGGGAAAAAACTTATTGCTTGTAAGCACTTCTCCCCCTGATAAGATTATTCTTTCACATCCCATACTTTTCGCCTCATCAACGATTTCATATAGTCTTTCCAACTCCACCTCTTGTTGAAAAAACTCCTTTTTATTAAAGTCTCCGTAAAAACAGTGTTTGCATGTTAAGTTGCATTTAACAGTGATATCCATATGTAAATATCTTAACTCTGGTTTTTTTATCATATTGTCTCCTTTAGAAGAGAATTTTTTTCCAGGTAATATTTACACTTTAAATCATACATATAAGGCTGAGTTGAACTTCCCCTGGAGTATTGCAAACATGGATAACATTCTTTGAGTAAGTATTCACATTGGTTACATGGTTCTAAATTACCAAATAATTTTTCTTTGGACTCCTCTTTGAGTGCTTTGACATCCTTGAAGTATTCATTTTCATAAGTAATTGAACTAAGCTGTTTTTCAATTAGGTTTTCTATTCTGTAGATCTTTTCAGGTTCATTTGAAGTGGAAGATATTCTAAAGTACGGTTTGTAATTATCACATGGATAAACAAAGCCATCGTTTGATACAAAAAGTGTATCTCTAAAAATAGGACATTTGCTTGAGGTGCCTAAACTAATTTTTTTATTGCATGATATTTTTCTTAAATAGTCTTTTCCGGGTTCTGGAAGAAAGCATAACTCCAGATTAGAGAAGTCTTCTCCTTCATTTTCTTTTATATAGTTTGCTATTGAATCGATGAATAATAACTCTTCTTCAAAACTTACCGAAAAATTGTGACGCGATTTTTTGGTGTGCTTGTATTCAAGAATTTGTATCTTGTCTACTTTTTTTCGTTTGAAACTATCTATTAAATCAATTATTTCACTTCGATTTATATTCATAAAAATTGTATTTGTAAAGAATTTAAACTTTAAATTGCATCTTTTTTTGTAATCTAAGATATATTCTAACGATTTCAATTGATCTTGAAGCATATCTTTATTCCGAACGTATTTTACAGTTCCGGGGTTTAAGGAATCGATACTAAGTCCAATAAAATTTAAATTTTTGTTCAAAAGAATTTCATCATATCCCCCCTTGTATATCTCTTCACCAGCTGTAACAAATCCAAAAGGAATGTTGCGATCTTCCAATAGCTTTGCTAACTGAGTGATGTACTTATACTCTAATGGGTCTCCACCAAGCAAGCTTATTCCTTCAAGATTATTCGTTTTTGAAATATTTCTGATAATTTGATCTAATTGTTCAATTCCAACATCATGACTCCAATTTTTTCTTTCACTTGCATTATGACAAAACTTACAATTTAACGTGCATTTTTTTGTTAGATTCCATTTTATATACACTTATACACCATCCCTTTGTTATTTTCTGTTTGTTTCGAAAAAGTCTCTCTATAAAAAATTAGAGAGACTTTTTCATGAAATAACAGTTTAGCAGCAAGTATGAGTTCCTAAAATAATCTGCTTTCTTTTTTTTGTTTGTTTTTTGATCATTGGTATCACCTCTTTTCCATAAGTTTGCGGTTAGTATACCTATTTTTTCTAAATGAGCATGTGATATTTTTCATATAAATGTATTGTGTATAAGTTTTTTGTAATTTAATTGATATTTTTTACAGAAAGAAGAGAGGCACAGGATCACAGGCAAATCGTCATATCACCAGGTATTTGAGCTAATATGCCTCAAGACCCCTTTATTCAAGAACGCACTATGCTTAATTGGTTTAACAATATTTGTGACTCGTTTGTTGAGAAGGATCACCATATATTTTAAAATATCCAATGTATATGGATATTTAAATCTCCGTTAAACGAAGACACAATCATTTGCAACAAATCAGCCAAATCTGCCCGGCTTATAATAAAAAATGAAGCATGCCATTCAATAATTCTATGTGAATTTGATGCAATTCCCCTTCCCTATTAATAGTTCCCGTTTATTTCTCATTTAAAGTGGAATTATATTCAATAACCCAAAGGGAGTGGTGGAACTTGAACAAATGGAAACAGATGACGATGGCAGCGGTGCTGAGCTTCACGACGTTGGGAAGTGTTTTTGCTGGAACCGGGACACATTCCGTATATGCTGCCTCAAATGCCGTGCCTTCCTACGAAGTGAAATTCATCGTCAAACCCGAAGCTGTATTAACTTCTAATGGACAAGTTCAGGAAGACGTGATTGAGAAGCTGGGGCTCAACTCATCCCCGCAAGCCATCGGCGTAGCGTATTACGATACCGATCAGCTCGAATTAAACGAACAAGGCTGGGATGTACGATTCCGCAAAAAAGAGGACAAAAATAACTATGAGTTAACCTACAAAAAGCGGTATCCAATCATCAACGGTGATATTGATGCCGCCCTCAGCCTTGCTAATAAGGAAGGCTTTGATGCATCGGACGACAATTACGAAGCCGAGATCGATTGGGGCTATGGCAAGCAGACGCTTAGCTTCTCCAACACCAAGAAGGTAAGCACCAACACTGGAGGTACACAGCTACCTTCCGAACAGGAATCGCTGGATTTGTTGCTGGACAAGCTTCCGGGCAAGCTCGAAAAATGGTCTTCCAAGGGCTGGGGAGAGGAAAAGCTCTCTCAATCCCGTACCCACGGTCCACTGACCTTTTACCGTTACGAGGGAAATTGGGAGGGTCAGGAGCTGACTTTGGAGGTGTGGCCAATCCGAAATAGCGAGGGCACGGGAACTGAAAACCTGATTGAAGTTTCCTTTAAAACGGATGATCAAAAAACCGCCGCCCAACTCCGTTCCGAGCTGATGGACACGCTGGATGAAAACGGATGGCTTCTTCCCGTAGACGGTTTGAAAACACAGCTGATTCTGGAAAGGTACTAATAACAAACAAAGCCCATCATTGATCTCGATGATGGGCTTGTTTTTGGACCGAACGGAAGTATTGAGTATTGTTATGAAGTTCTTTAGGAATCCTGTAGTGGAGACCTTTCTGGTATACGAATTCAATCACTGGAAAGTAGACCAAACAAAAACAAGGCTGTCATCGAATTATCGATAACAGCCTTGTTTAGTTGTTTGCCTGGCAACGTCCTACTCTCCCAGGACCCTTCGGTCCAAGTACCATCGGCGCTGGAGGGCTTAACGGTCGTGT
>NZ_JBJURI010000031.1:0-81702 GCF_046098255.1 Paenibacillus jiangxiensis | reverse complement strand
ATTCCAGCGAGTGCTTCTTGGGCTACTTTATAACGAACTTCTTTAAACGCATTATTTCGTTGTCTCATCTTGTGCTCCCCCCTAAATAAATAGTACCTTATTTCCCTAGATACTCTCCAATCCAATTAGGGGGCTTAATAGGATTCACTTCCCTCCGCTCCTTACGTTCCCTTTACTGCGATTCCCCCTCGCGCTTCGAACTTGAACCAGCAACCACACCCCCGCGAGAACAGCCGCTCCGATAAAAAAGAACTTCAAATATTGCTCAATGATGCTGAACATATATTGCCACTGCTCCCCGAAGAAATAGCCGATTGAGAAAAATGCAATGACCCATAGAGCGACCCCGGTATAGGCATATAGGAACACTTTGCGGTACGGCACCCGGATAATGCCGATAAAATAGCCGATAAACTGCCTGACTCCAGGAATGAAGAAGCTGACCAGCAGCAACCGGTCCCCGTTTTTGTCATAGTAGCGGCGCGTCTTCTCGACTAGCTCCGGCTTGAGGAAGAGCCAGCGTCCGTAACGCTCGATCACAGGCATACCGACCTTGTAGCCAATCACGTACGTGATGGTGACCCCTATAATCGATCCCGCCAGGGCCATCGCAATAGCCGACAGCCCGTGAAGCACATCTTTAGAGGCTAAGAAACCGGTATAGGCCAAGGTGCTGTTGCCCGGCGGAATGGGGAGCGCGATGAAGTCCAGCGGCAAGCCGATGAGCAGGACCAGGTATCCATATTCGTGAAACAATTGTTCAACTAACCCGATCAGGTCCATGAGCATTCTCCCTCTTGTGCTGCAAAGTCCCGCCAGCTGAGATAAGCTTGTTTTGCGGCAAAATCAAATAAAAAAGCGCAAGAACCGCCAGCAAAGCAGCGCTGATACTAATGGCAGCGGCATTCGTATACTGGCTGGCTATCCATCCCCCGATGACCGGGCCAATCATAATGCCGAGCCCTTCAATCCCGGAGAGTACTCCCCACCCGGTCCCCTTCTGATCCTCCGGAACAAGGTACGACAGCACCGCATTCCAGGCGGGAAGCACGGCTGAGTAAGACAATCCCAGCATAAAGGCAAACAGCATCGTTAATACAGGCGGCGGCATGGATACTGCTAACAGAGCCAATACGGCCGTAAGCGATACGAAACCGGCAACCAGCATTTGCTTGTGCCCCCATCGATCGGCCAGCTTCCCCATCGGGACAAGAAACAGCATCGCGCCGGCCCCGCCCAATATGAGCATTAGCGAATATTGCGGCTGGCTCAGACCGAGATGATCAGCGGCAAAACCGGGCAGTATCGGCAGCAGCACTCCCGCGGCGGTCATCTGCAGGACCATGCCTGGCAGCAGCCATTTCAGCTGAACGAGCATTCTTCGCAGTCCTGCCGCTTGTTCGGCAAAGCTGACGTTCTGGAGATGCAAGGGGGTTGTACTGTTAATCGCGAACGATGCGATGCAGCCGATGGCGAGCAGCGCAACCATCAGCTGGAAAGCAGGTTCGAAGCCATAATCGAAGGTGAGATTGATCGTGACCGGCCCCAGACCGATGCAGGCCAGCCACACGGTATATATCGCCCCCATCTGGGCCGCCCGCTCCGTCAGCCGGATTTTCTCCAGACAAATGAGCCATATAGGCGACGCTCCCATCCCAAGCATCACGGAACCGGCAACGAGCCCCCAGGCATACGGACTAAAGAACACGGCGGCTAGTCCGGACAGCATCAGGACGAAAGTGGCCGGCAGCAGCCAGCGCAGCGAAAACCTGTCCAGCAAATATCCAGCCACACATTTAATCAGCGTATCGGCTGTATAATGAAGCGAGACGGCAAGACCGACCAAAGCAACGGTTTGCCCCGACTCGTTGACGGCAAAGTTCGGCAGGAACGAGAACAAGAAAGCGCTTCGGACAAACTCTGTGCAAAAAAGCACCGTGAACAGCGTCAGAGCAGAAAGCTTGAACGCGCTCCTCCCGCTCATCATATTCCACTCCTTCTTAAGGGACTTGCCCCAGGAAACAAATGATGACCTTCTCCGTAATCGGCCGTTAAAATTAAAATTTGCGGTTCCTGTTCCACTATTGTCACCTCATTTCACTTATCAAGCCATTTCATCAAGACGAACGAATTGCAAGTTGCGTCCCTGTAATTGATGCAGCACTTCCTCCAGAGCCCGAAGCATAAAATATGGCGCGTGACGGTCCGCTCCCGGCGAATCTCCGCTGTCATGCAGCAAAATAACAGATCCGTCCGTAATTCCGTTCAGCAACGTTGCCTTCAGCTTCTTGCGGCAGCTTCTGCTGCGCCAGTCCCCCGCCTTCAAGGACCAGAGCACGATGCGGTACGATTTGGGATGAAAGAAATCGAAAGCATTCATGAGCCCCCACGGCGGGCGATAGTGATCCGGCCTTTTTCCGATAATGGATTCAATAATATCTGCGGTCCGTTCCATATGATCACGCCGCACCGTCCAGGGAAGCATCAGCCAATTGGAGGTGTGATCGTAATTGTGGATTCCAATCTGATGACCTTCACGATGCATTCTTCTGATCAGATCCGGGTGCAGCTCCGCCTGCGAGCCAAGCACGAAGAATGTGGCCTTCACTTGATAACCCTGCAATAAATCCAATAATTCCGGTGTATATCTCGGATGCGGCCCATCGTCGAACGTGAATGCTACCTGGTTCTTGGTCGTTCCCTTGCGAAAGGCACCAAATCTCATTATTCGCGGTAGAAAACTAGGGATTAGCATATACAGGCTGATGAAGCCTATCAGCCCAATCAACAAATATTTAACAAGCAACGTCTTTATCCCCCTTAGCGAAAATAAAGCTTAAGCATACTGCTGCAAGGAGCAAACCCATTTTTCTTCCTGTGTATCGCTCTGCATGCTCAGGATTTGCATGACCGCATGTCTGGCGGAATCCTGTTGTCTGCACAGCCCTGCCTTCTCCCTCATTTCTTCCAATAGGGAAGGCTGCTGAACCAGCCGCTGGAGCTGATCCTGCAGATTGTCAATCTGACATAGATACGCTACTCCCGCTTGAATCAAATAATCAGCATTATCCTTTTCCTGCCCCAGCCGTGGCTCCAGCAGCAGCATGGGAAGCTGAAGCGCCAGCGCTTCGGAGGTCGTCAGTCCGCCCGGCTTGGTAATCAATACGTCTGCGGACGCCATCCATTCATGGATTCCCTCCAAGAAGCCTGTCAGCATGACGTTATCCCTGTCTCCCAACGCTTCACGCAGGCGGTGCAGCAGCTTCACATTGCGTCCGCATACAATGACAAATTGCACGTTAGGGGGAAAAGAGTCAGATTGCATTTGCTCGATGAAGGATTTATCGATAATCCCGCTGCCGCCGCCCATCACCAGCACGACAAA
This sequence comes from Paenibacillus jiangxiensis, assembly GCF_046098255.1. NCBI lineage: Bacteria > Bacillati > Bacillota > Bacilli > Caryophanales > Paenibacillaceae > Paenibacillus > Paenibacillus jiangxiensis. The sequence continues at coordinate 78,317 of NZ_JBJURI010000031.1, read as the reverse complement.
GGCATCAAGAGCCAAAGCCAGCTTCTCGCGCAGCCGGTCTTTATTGTCGGACTGACTGTAGGATGGGCGAACAGGGATGCCCGTTACAGCGATTTTGTGATCAGCAACGCCTTTTCTCTGCAGAGCTGCACGCACGCCTTCGGAGCCAACCAGATACAGATCCGTAGACGGATGTATCCAATAGCTGTGATCGGAATGGTCGGTAATGACCGTTGCCGCAGGCAGATCCGTCATCCCTTTTTCCTTAAGCAAGGAAATGGCGGCCGATGCCAGCGGGAACGTACTGACAATCAACGTCGGCTGTTCCTCGTTCAGAAGTTTGAGCAGCCGCTGCAGACTGGTCGTGAGAAAATGCTTCAGGAAGAAAGTAAGTGCACTGTCCGTCCGGGTCTTCTGATACATATATCCATAGGAAGAAGGAAAATGCTTCACCCATTGCAGAAAGCAATACCGTTCAACCACATGCATGCGGGGATGGATCCATTCCATGAAATCGACCACCTCTACTTCCAATTTATACAGCACCGATGCCTCCAAAATCGCCTTGGCCGCCTGCATATGTCCATCCCCGAGTGCGCCGGACAGAATCAGCAGCTTTTCCCGTTTCATGCTATTCATCAACAATCACCTCCCTCGTGAAATTCAACTATGTATAAACAAAACAACCAGCACCGCCGTTAGGAATCCGACCATCCCACCAGCCACACAATCGATCGGATAGTGATAGCCCCAATAAACCCGGGATATGGCCACCAACAAGGCCAGACCCATCAAGACAAGCATAATTGACAGCGATGAGGCCAACATAAAAGGTGTAACCAGGGCGAAAATAGCGGTTGTATGGCCGGATGGGAAGGAATAATCCTTCAACGGGAATTTGCCTACCTTCACCTGCTCCAGCTTGCGGAAAGGCCGGTCTCTGCGCACCTTTCTCTTAATCAGGACAGCAACGATATGGCTAACAGCCAGTGCGATCAAGCTTTGCAGCCCGATTCTGCTCAACTCCCCCTCAGCGAACCATGCCAAGGACACTGCGCAAATGATGGTAAACAAAGCTCCGCCCAAATGGGTAATCCATCCGAACAATCGGTCCAGGGCCCGACTGCTCAGCCGATGGTTGCACCAGAAGAACATCGTTTGATCAATTCGCCTTATCCACTGCATCCTGCTTTCCGCCTCCGTTCCCTGTTTTTTCGATCGATTGATGTTCATCCCTTATCTTCCTCCGCTCGTACAGCTTCCGTATCAAGAACCATATTGCCGCAATCGCTGCGCCAACGCCCACCAGCGTAATCGTGAGAACTTGATTCACCATATTCTCCGCCGCACGGCCATATATAAAGAAGAGAAAACCGACTACATAAAACTTCACCGCCCGGCCAATGGCCGCATAGCTGAGCAGCTTCCATAACGGATAATTCATGCATCCGGATAAAATCGTAAATATTTTAAACGGGATCGGAGTGAATGATCCGATCAGGATTGCGGCCTCGCCGCGGCGGGCAAATAAGTCGCTTGCCGAATCCAGCCATTTTTTCTTCATTACACTGGCCAAAACATGCTTTCCCGACACCTTGCCGATCCCATAACCGATCGGTGTCCCAAGCAGGCTTCCGGCAAAGCCAACCGTAGCGAGCCATAAAGCCGACTCCGGCTGCACCGCGCTTAAAGAAAGCTGCAGGAAGAACGCCGGGATGGGGAAAATAATCGCATCGAGCATAGCGTGGATGAAAAGTCCCGTCGCTCCGAAGTTCTGTAAAAATTCCATAACTTTATCCATGAATGCCTATCCCGCCTTTGTAGCAGAGCATGATGAAAAGCAACTTACTCACCACGCTCTTAGTATCTTTTGTTTTCATGAATTGGAGCTTGAATTGGGTAGACATAATTCCTCTGGAACGGACAGCCTCTTCACCCTCATAAATCGGTTCCTCAGCGAGCTGCGGGAGTGAATCAGCATCATCGGTATCAATTGTTCGGTCTTGCGGCCAATCCGCTTCTTGCCCTCAGGGTGCATGACGGATAACAATAACCGGAGATAAGCCGTTGTTATGCGTTGCAACAGATCGGACTTCATCGGTTGTTGTTCGAAACCAAGGCCATGTGTCAAACCACGATGAAGCAGCGTAATGCCGACTAACGCCTTCACCTCTCTGAACTCCGGCTGACTTGCGAACGCCTCGCTGATCTGCTGCATGGATTTCCGTGTAAGCCGGGCCGTCATGAGGGCCGCGCGGTCTGAGCCTTCGGATTTGATCAGTGTCAGAATCGTTTCATTATTGAGATGCAGTTCCCCGACCAGATCGCCTTTATCGATGATGGTGGAGTCCGCACAGACGATGCTCTCCCCTCGGTGTTTCTTAATCATGACTTTGCAAATTCCAAAGTGCGAAGTGTGCGAGCCGCGAAAGCGTGAAATCCAATCGAACGCTCTTTCCCAAACCATCCAGGCCGCCTGCATTGAAGATTTGCATAAACGAAGCAACATTGATCCATCCATCCCTCATTCTTATTTTAATCGACGAATTTCATAGAAATTGTCAAACTGAAATAATATTTCTATGTGAATTCCTTATTTCCGTTAATTTTATGATAGACGATTTAACGAAAAGAGCATACGGGCTGAGGTACAGGTTGGAACCCCGTCTTGAGACGGAGGCCGGATACATCCGGTTGCCTATTAAAAATTGTTGATTGAATAATCCAATCAATATTTGCAAATAGGGTAATATGGTTTTCGATCTGATTCCCATTCAAATGGATTAACTCTTAGATCGTCCGTCTCCTGGTAAACAACCAACCGCCTGCCAGAAATATACAGCTGAATAAGAACGTGAGTCCAAACCCCTGAAGTAGCGAATCGTTAAAGAGCAGCGTTAGGAGTCCCTCTGCCACCTTAGGCCGGAGAGAGGAGAGAGACGTCCCAATCGGTATCGCCGCAATAAGCAATGCCCAGATAATCCATCCTACGAAATGCCGCAATCCAGAAAACAGCAGATTTAACAATGACATTAGCATCATATAAGCCCCGAACTGGTAAACAAACATACCGACTAAACCGAATTGATCCCAATGAAATATCTCAAGAATGTTAAGGGTATGTTCATATTTCCGGATGATCCCAATTTCAATTTGCAACCATAATATGTTGAACAAAGAGAACACAGCAGACCATATTGTGTAAATTATCAATACCCCGACATAATACTCTTTGCGCGATGCGCCTAAATTGATAATTCTCTTGAAAAAGCTGACAGGAAGGACACTTGCCACAAAAATGAGGAATATCGTAAACAGATTAGCGACAGACACATCGTCCTGGTGCTCGCCACCAAGAGACAGGTACACAATCACACTGGCTATAACGTTTGCCGCAACTATACCCGTAATGCATAATAAGTAAATTCGAAGCTGCGAAAAAGAAGCCTTCAATAGTACCATCAACTTATTCATCATGTTCGCCCTCTTCTATTAAATATGCAAAAAACTTTTGCAGCGGCAGTCCGTCAATGGATATTCCCAGTTTGGTTGCCATAGCTCTTTCCTCTTCCCCAATCTTGTCATATACCGCTGCAAGGGCACCGCTGCCGTACGACTCTTGATAAATCACGCGTTTTCCGTTCGTAAATTTCCCAATGGCCTCTTTGCTGCCTCTCATCAAATGGGAGTTAATTCGGATTTTGTCCACGTCGTCATGCAACAATATGCTTCCAGCATCCATAATAAAAATTCTCTCTACCACGCTGGCGATCTCGTCAATCAAATGTGTAGATAGAAGTATCGTTCGCGGATTCTCGGCGTAATCCTCCATCAGAATGCGGTAAAATTTCTCCCGCATGAGAACGTCAAGTCCGAGCACAGGCTCGTCAAAGATGGTAAGCGGCGCTCGGCTCGCCAAACCAATAATGATGCCGAGGAGCGACTCCATCCCTCTGGAAAGCTGCCGTATCTTTTGGTCCGGGTTTATCTTGAACGTTTTTACAAGTTTATTGGCAATGCTCCAATCCCAGTTGTTATGAAAGACGGATGCCCACTCAAGCGTTTCTATGACTTTGGCGCCTCCGAAGAAGAGGTTCTTTTCCCTTACATAACAAGTATCCGAAGGCGTATCCCCCGCATATAATCGCGATCCTGCGATCTCGATTTCGCCGCTGTCGGGAAACAATCCACCGGAAATCATGTTGAGCAGCGTCGTTTTTCCCGCTCCGTTTCGGCCAAGTAATCCGTATATGGTGTTTTCCTCCAGCTTCAAATCCAAATTGTGAACAGCCTTTTTATTTCCGTAGCTTTTGTTTACGTTCGTACAAGTAAGTATGGCGGTCACAGGTCATTCAGCTCCTCTTCCCTCGTCGAATCATATCAATAATGTCTTCTGTAGTTAGTTCGAGTTTATCCGCCTCATCAAGCAACTTCATAATTAAGTCATCGTAAAATCTGCGCCGTCGTTTCCCCATAATAATCTGTTTAGCTTCAGCTGCAACAAACATGCCCAATCCCCTTTTTTTGTATAAAATCCCTTCATTAACCAATAAAGAGATGCCTTTCACCACAGTTGCCGGATTTACTTGAAAGGTACTCGCAAATTGTGCCATAGAAATAATCTGATCGTCCTCCCGGTAAGTTCCGTTCAGAATATCATCTTCGATCATGTGGGCGATTTGTTGGAAGATTGGCTGGCTGTCATCAAAGATAACCATCATTAGCTCACCCTATCAGTATGTTAGTCATATAACATACTATAAGACCACTGGATTCATCTGTCAATAGACCTTTTCAGCATAGCCGGCATCCTAACTAAAATGGTTTACGAAAAGAAATAAAGCGCCAGAGACAGAAAATTGTCTCCGACGCTTCATGGCTCAGTACTCGATCGTAAAAACAGGACGTTCAAGATCGTTCACGTAGATCCGGAATTCTCCGGGTTCGACCGTCCGACGCAAATCGGCATCCAAATATTTTAAATCTTCAAGGGAGATGGACATCTCGACGTTCACGGAACCGTTGGCCGGAACCGGAACGACCTGGTAAGCTTTCATCTCCCGTACCGGACGAACCGCCCTGGATATCACATCTTCGATATACAGGATGACGGTCTCCGGGTAGTCGTAGCGGCTGGGATTATTAATCTTAAAAGTCACCTTCAAATCCTCGGTCTCCGTGATACGGCGGCCCGATATAGCGAAGTCAGAGTAGGTCGCTCCAGTGTAGGTCAGCCCATGGCCAAATGTGAACAGCGGGCCGATGTCGCAATCCTGATACCGGCTACTGTAGCTGGATGCGTTGGCGGGCCGGCCTGTGCTGTACTCGTTGTAATAGATCGGCGTTTGCGCCGAAGCGCGCGGGAACGACATCGTCAGCTTCCCGCTCGGGGTCGCCTGGCCGGTCAGCAGCTTCGCGACGGCCGCTCCTGCCCTCGTCCCCGGGTACCAGGACCACAGCAGCGCCGGCATATCGTCGACGATATCCTGCAACGCCAGCGGCCGACCGGAGAAACATATGCATGCATAAGGCAGCCCGGTTGCCTTTACAGCCCGAATCAACCGCTTCTGTTCTTCCTCCAGTTCGAGTTTGACACTGCTGTGCCCCTCCCCGCTTCGTTCCCAATATTCGCCGACGGTGACGACAATGTAATCGCACCGGGCCAGCACGTCCTGCGGGCAATCCTCCAACTTTTCGAAGGCGGCAACCGACAGCGAGCCATCGGCCTGCTTCAAGCCCTGCTCCAGCGTCACAACATCGCTGAAGCGTCCTTTACATGACCAGTTGCCAAGCAATTCCTGGGTGCGGGCGAACGGTCCGACGAGGACGAGATTGCGATGCTCCGGACGGAGCGGCAGCGTCTTGTTCTCGTTTTTTAGCAAGACACTGCTTCGGATGCCCGCTTCTTCGGCAAGCGCCAGGGATGCCGAGTTCAGAAGAACAGCATCTTCCGCGGCTTCGTCCGCATATGGATTTTCGAACAAACCCATTTCGTTTTTAAGCCGCAGCAGCTTCAGAACGGCCGCATCCACATCCTTCAGCAATTCAGGCTGCTTTTTGACAATCGCCTCGAAATGCTCCAGGTAATGGGTCGAGACCATTTCGATGTCGATACCCGCACCCAGCGCCAATTCAGCCGCTTCCCGTCCGTCCCGGGCCACGCGGTGCCTCTGCAGCTCCGTCACCGCGCCCCAGTCGGAGATGACCAGATCTTCGAATCCGTAATGGCCTCGCAGAATCTCCTTAAGCATCACCGGACTGGCCGTTACCGGAACCCCGTTGAACACGTTGAACGAGCTCATGACGAATTTCGGACGCTCCTGCAACGCGATCTCGTAAGGCTTGCCGTAGTACTCGAAAAACTCCCGCATCGACATGTCGACGGTATTGTAATCTTTCCCGGCGATTCCCGCACCGTAAGCAGCGAAGTGCTTCAGGCAGGCCGCCACACCGGCCGGCGGAATTTGTCCCTCGCTGTTTTTCTGATACCCCCGGATCATGGCCTTGCCCAGGTCACCGGACAGCAAATGGTCCTCGCCGAACGATTCCATCACCCGGCCCCAGCGAGCGTCCCGCACCAGATCCGTCATCGGCGAGAAGTTGACATGGATGCCGGCCGCCCGCAGCTCGGATGCCGTCTCCTCCGCCACCCGCTGCACGAGCCGTTCGTCCCAGCTGCAGGACAGTCCCAATGGAATGGGGAAAATCGTCCTGTAGCCGTGAATCGCGTCGTGCATGAAGAGCAAAGGGATCTTCAGCCGGGACCGCTGCAGGTACTCCGCCTGAATCCGGTTGGTCGTCTTGGCGCCTGATGCGCCGATGACGCTGCCGATCGTGTAGATCGTCCCTTCATCCAGAATATGCTGCGGGTACGCTGGTCCCGTCTCGACCATCTCCTCCTCGACTTGGCCGACGTAGAGCTCACCCGTAATTTGTGTCAGCTGTCCGAACTTTTCCTTCAGCGTCATCGACGCCAGCAACTCTTGCAATCGATCATCATTCATCGTCTGGCCTCTCTCCCGGATTACACCCATTCAAGGGCGGGTAAAATATCCTTTTGCAGCTCGCACATCTCGTCGATCATCGCGCAGGCCTGATAATAAGTCGGCGCGCTAGGATCGAGCAGGATCGCTTGCAGCAGCTTCGTCTTCGATTTCTCAACGAACGCTTCGAGCAGCAGCTTGTGAATGGTGCCTTGAATGTGGATCGTGCCAATCACCGCCGTCGGCAGTTCGACGGCCATCGGCTTCAGCACGATGCCCTGCCCGTTCACGATCGCCTGTGTCTCAATCACCATATCATCAGGAAGACCGCGGATGGCGCCATTGTTCGGCAAATTGACGGAGTTGATCTGCACCTCGTCATCGAAGAAGATCGCCTCAATGATCGGAATGGCGTATTCGTTGCTCGGGCTAACTTTCTCTTTATCGAATGTGTAAGCCTGTTCAACCCAACTCTCCTGAGACTGTACGCTGTCGAACAGTCCTTTGTCCAGGCTGTTGCCGCTCGCAGCATAGACGAAATCCGGCGTTCTTGAACCTTTCTTCCACAGCTGCTCACGAATCGGATTATAACGGTATTGCAGCGACAACCCGGCGTAAAAATCGTCCGCGTAAGAGATATACTCCCCGGAATGGTTCGTCCCCGGGTATGGATAATAGCCGTAAATGTGATACATCGCTCTCGACAGCCCGATATGATCGAACTGTGCCAGACGGTTCGCCTTCTGCTCCTTCTCGCGGAACAGCGGGTACAGATCCTCGCCCGTCTTCTTGTCCCAAATCTTCGTAAAGAAGCCGAAATGGTTCAAGCCGCCGCCTTCGATGCCGATTTCTTCCGGCTTCCGCTCCAGAAACTCGCACAATTGATGAATGCCCATATCCAACCCGTGACAGAGCCCGACGATTTTAATTGAGGTCAGCTTGGAAAGGGCTTCGACCAGCTTCGCTTCAGGATTTGTGTAGTTGATGAACCAAGCGTCCGGGCACACCTTCTCCATAGTCCGGGCAATTTCGAGCATGGGTCCAAGGTTGCGGAGCGTATGAAACATCGATCCCGGCCCGCCGTTCTCCCCGTAGATTTGCTTGCTGCCGTAGCGGCGCGGAATGTGAAAATCCTGGGACCAGTAGAAGTACCGGTCGACCTCAATCGCGACGATGGCGAAATCGGCGCCCTGCAGCGCCGGCTCCAAATCGGTCGTCTGCCAGATGGCGGCTGGATGGGAGAAAGAATCAAACATTTCTTTTGCATATCGATGCGTCCGGTTAACGTTCTCCTCGCTAATATCCATGAGTGCGATCTCGAGCTTCACTTCATCTCTGAGCCGCGCGGACAGCACGATATCCTGCAAGGCTCCCAGTGCGAACGACACGCTTCCTGCTCCGATTAAAGCAATCTTCATCTTTTTCATCATAATCGAACTCCTTTGTAATTTATTCCTTCAAAGCTCCTACCATCACGCCTGAAATGATGTTCCGCTGAAAGACGATGTACGCGATAGCAGCCGGGAGCGCCGAGACGACGGCAGCCGTGGCAATCATGGGATAGTCCATCGTAAACTTGGTTTGAAAATAGTTCAGGCCGACCGGCAGCGTGCGTAATTGGTCGTTCTGAATCAAGATCGTCGGAAGCATAAAGTTGTTCCAGGTTCCGATCGCCGTAAAAACGATCAGGGACACCATTGGCGGATACAACATCGGCATGATGATATAATACAAATTTTTCACTTCTGTCGAGCCGTCAATCCGGGCCGATTCCAGCAGGGCATACGGGATATCCTTCATGAACCCTCTCAGCAGGAAAATCGAGAACGGGATGTTCATCGCGATTTGCGGCAAGATGAGCGACCAGATCGTATTCAGCAACCCCATCGACTTCAAATTGTTGAACAGCGGAATAATGATCAGATCCAAAGGAACCGTAAGTCCCCAGAGCACGACCAGAAAGAATATCCCCTTACCCTTGAACTTCATATACGCGAGCGGATAAGCGCCGAGCAGGGACAGCAGTACGACGAACGTGACAACCACAACGGTTACGATCACACTATTCTTATAATAGGTCACAAAATTGCCGACTTCCCAAATGCGGGAATAATTGTCCCAATGAAAAATTTGCGGCAGAGCCAGTGGACCATGGATGTTGATTTCATTCATCGTTTTCAGAGACGTGCTGATGACGAGCAGAAACGGAGAAAACGTCAGTAAGACCGTACAAATCATGATGACATAAACGAGCATGCGTCGGATAAGCAAAGATCTAGTTGTTGTCATAAGCTATTGATCCCTTTCCCTGATCCAGATGATGCTTCTCGAAACAATGAGAACGAACAGCGTCAGAACGATCGATGCCGCCGCAGCGAAGCCCAGTCGATTGACGATAAAGCCTTGCGTGTAAACGTAATACGAAATGACATACGAACTATACCCTGGACCACCTTTGGTCGTGGCCATGACGATATCGAACACGCTGAACGAACCGATCGTCATCAAGATCACAACCGTTGTGACCGTTTGCCTCAAGCCTGGGATCGAGACGTGGCGGAATTGGCCCCACGCTCCGCAGCCGTCGATGTTGGCGGCGTCGTACAGCTGTGAGTCCACGCCCTGAAGCGCCGCGGTGAAGATCATCGTTGTATAGCCGAAGCTGCCCCATACAAAAATTACAAACAGCGCGTACATGACGAGATCGGGATTGCCGAGCCAACCCGCGACCGGCCGTGCGATGCCCATATGATCGAGAATCGCGGACAGCGGCCCGAAGCTCGGGTCGTAAATCCACTTCCAGATCACAGCGGCGATAACGGAAGAGATGATTTGCGGGAAGAAGAAACCCATCTGAAACCATTTGGTGAATCGGATCTTGCCCCGGACCAGGAAACTGGCGAAAATAAGACCCAGCCATACGGGAATCGTCGCGCCGCCGACGACCCATAGCAGCGTGTTTTTAATCGCCTGCAAAAACATCGGCTCGTCGGTAAACAGATGGATATAGTTTTGCAATCCAACGAACTTCTTCGGACTGAGCCCGTCCCAGCTCGTCATGCTGATATAGAACGTTTGCAGGGCCGGCCAGATCATGAAGATGGCCACCATCGCAAACGCCGGGAGAAGGAACAAATACGCGAGCGGATTGGTCTTCTCCGGGCTCCTTCGTTTGAACGTGAGCCTCCGCCGGGGTATGGCTTCTTGTCTCACAAGGATCACCTCATCTTACAGAATGGATGTCCTTCAGCCCCGGAGGGGGCCAAAGGACAACGTAACCATGAACCCGAAGGTCTATTGCCCTTGCGCTGCCACGGACAGCTTTTCGTATTCCTGCTTGATTTCTTGCCAGGACTGTTCAGGCGTATTTTTCTGGAAAGACATCAATTGCAGCTGCTTGTTCACAATATCAAACAGTCCCGGAACGGCATTGTCGAGGAAGAAGCCCATTTGGGTGCCTTGAATCGCTTGGTCGACTTCTTTCTTCAAATCTGAGGCTTGGGCACCCGACATGTCCGCTTTGATCGTTGGCGTAGTACCGCCTTCATACCAGAGCTTGACGACGTCCGGGTTCATAAACGTGTCAATGAAGTCCAGTGCCGCTTGCTTCTTCTCTTCGCTCAGCTTCGCATTCACCGCCCAGCCGCCGTCCGTCGCGTTGACGATCGCGTGCGTCTTGCTGCTTGCATCCTGCTTCGGGAACGCGAACGCGCCGGTCGGCACATTTGTGCCCTCGTAATTCGGGATGTCCCAGTTGCCGCCGAGCACCATCGCGGACTGCCCCTTTGCGTAATACGACGGCACTGCGCTGCCGTCGATCGAAGCGTCTTCCTGCCGGTAGTATCCGCTTCTCTCCCATTCGTTGACCTGATTCAGAGCTGAGGTAAACGCTTTCTCAAATTCGGGCGTAATTCCTTTCTGAAAGTAGAACTGCTTAATGTCGTCCATCGGCGCTTGATTGTACAGCATGTGGAATACCGACCACATCTTCGGCATGTTGGACATGCCGCCGTTCTCCATCGGAACGTAGCCGGCTTCTTTGACCTTGGCCAGAATCGCGTTAAATTCGTCCATTGTCTTTGGCGGCGTCAGATTCAGTTTAGCGAAAATGTCCTTGTTGTAATAAACGACGACGGGAGCCGTCGCAAATGGCACGCTGTAGTACTTGCCGGGCGTTCTTGCATTCTGGAAGTCGATCGCTCCGTCCACTTCCTTGTCGATCCAGCCTCGGCTCTTTACGTCGCCGGTAATATCCATCAAGTAGTTATTCTTTTGCAGCATCTGCTGCATCGTATCGTCCACGTAGACGATATCCTGCCCCGAGTCGGAATTGAACGACAGCTTCAGGTTTTGGGCGTATTCGGACCACGCGCTCGGGCTGTACTCAATGGTGACATCCGGATGCGTCTGGTTGAAGATCTTGATGGTTTCGTTCATGATGTTGACGCGGGCTTCGTCGGTCATGGAGGAAGTGACGGTCAGCGTAATTTTACCTGAACCGGACGAAGTGTCCGCACTGCCCGCGTTATTGGAACCGCAACCAACCAGGCTGACGAGCATGACGGACAGAAGGCCGAACAACAGACTGGCTTTCACTTTGGACATTAGAGTTACCCCCTGATCATCTCGGATTCATTGTTGCGTTCGTTGCAGTAGGCTGTGGAAGCGCTCTTTAGCGAACGAGGGCCGCCGCCGCTTCATCCATGCAAACATATACATTCGGATGCTGCCGCAAAACCGTAACAGGCACCTCGCTGGTAATTTCGTGAAACAGAGCTTTTCTCATGATCTCTGCTTTCTTGTCTCCATCCGCAATCAAAATCACCGTACTCGCCTGCATCAAATGTTTGATCCCCAGCGTAATTCCCTTTTGCACATTCGTCTGTTCCGGAAAGTATTTCACGGAAACTTGCTTCGTAACGGAGGCGAGGTCCGTCACATGCGAATACAGCTCGACATCGACGTGAGGTTCATTGAAGCCCAAATGGCCGTTTACTCCGACTCCCAGCAGCAACAGATCAATCTTCCCGTGAGCCTGAATGAAATCGTCCATCGCCTTGCATTCCGCTTCCAGATCGCCGCTGGTTCCGTTGAAGAAATGGATGTTTTGCTCCTGAATTCCACACGGTTCGAAGAAATGGGAGTCAAGCGTCTGCCGGCAGCTGCCTTCGTCCGAAGCACCGAGGCCAACCCATTCATCCAGACTGATGAAACGGCACTGATCGAAGCTTATCCTCCCGCTGTGAACCGCTTCCACCAAACAGGATAACGTACCGAGCGGCGTAGTGCCGGCGGCGAAGCACACCAGCGAGTCGGGCTTTTGCCTAACTTGATGAATAATCAATTCGGCGGCTTGCTCCGACATTTCATGGTAATTGCGTGCGATATGCGTTTCCATGTTGATCCTCCTTTTTTCTAATCATGCCTGCCTTCTCAAACGCGAGAGCGACCGCTCCGATTGCCCCCGCTTCCTCCCCGATGGAAGTCAATTCGATCGTAGTCGGAATCGGCGTCAAGTTTGACACCGTCGTGCGAATCAGTTCGAGCACCGCCGACAACGATTGAGAGACCCCACCACAGAGGATCACCTTCTGGGGATTCAGCAGACTTACCATATTGGCAATGCCAATCGACAAATCCGATACGAACTGTTGGATAATCGATATCGACTTCTCATCGCCACGAGCGTATTGCTCGAACAGTTCATGAGGCAGCGTGCCATACTGCGATAAGGCCACTCCCGAGATCTTCTTCTCAAATTGTCCGAAATCGCCGAAGGCATTGACGCCGTTGCCCAGAACGTCTTGTTCCAAGACCAGGTATGCAACTTCCCCGGCCATGTGATTGCTGCCCTTCACAAGCGAACCGTTGGATATGATGGCGCTTCCCACGCCCGTACCAATCGCCACCACCACGAAGTCGTTCAAATTCTGCGCGGAACCGAGCCACCTCTCGCCCAGAGCCGCGCAGTTGACATCGTTGTCCACGAAGATCGGTTTGTCAAAGTACCGTTGCATTCGTTCCCGAAACGGAACGTGATTCCACTGAAGCGCAGGCGCTTCGATAACGGTGCCTTCCTCGCTGTTGGCGATGCCCGGAACGCCGAAGCCCATGGCGGCCACTTGATCCAGCGAGATGGCCGCGGTACGCAGACATTCCGTAATGTGCCCGGAGATGACGTCGAATTCGCCGGAGGTGTTCACTTTCTTTCGGTACAGGATATCGCCGGCTTGATTGGCGATCAGAATCATGATCTTCGTTCCGCCGATATCGACTCCGACACTGTACAACTGTTCAGCTTGAGACGACTGTGTCTCGTTTCTCTTCACCATGTAATCACCCTGTCGGCACCCCAATTTCCGCTTTTTTGAAGTTAGTTTGTACTGAGCACGTACTAACTAAAACGAATAATAAACCGTTTTCATAACGATGTCAATATAAAAAAACGCGGCGGGTTCGTATTGGATTTACGAACCTGCCGCGCTATGAAGCAAGCGAATGAACGAGCAGCACCTTCTAAATGACGTTCTGTTCCTGATCGAAGGCGTATGCGACAACCCCGAGAACGCCAGCTTCCGCCCCTATTTGTGAAATCTCCACCGTCGTTCGAATCGGGGTCATCCGGCCTACGTTGGATTGAATTTCGTCCAACAAGGGATTCAGATATCCGGCCACTTCACCGCCGAGAATTACCTTTTCGGGATTAAGCAGGCTGACCATGTTAGCGATTCCAATGGACAGGTGGGTGACGAAACGGTTCACCGTTTGAACGGATCGCGGCTCATCTTGCGCATACCCCTGAAAAAGAGCTTGCACCGAGCTCTCGTTCTCGGCAAGCGATTTGCCTGAAATCTTTTTCTCGAAAACCCCGAATTGTCCGGCCACGTTCACTTGATTGCGGGACACATCTTCCTCCTGAATCAGATATGCGATTTCTCCAGCCATGAAATCTTTGCCATGCACCAAGTTCCCGTTCGCGACGATCGCACTTCCGACGCCGGATCCCGGTCCGATAGAAATGTAGATGAAGTCCTCCAGGTCCTTCGCCCCGCCGACCCAACGTTCACCGAGAGCCGCGCAGTTCACATCGTTGTTTGCATAGAGGGGCTTGTCCAGATACTTCTTCATCTCATCAACGAAAGGAACATCCTTCCAGCCAAACTCCGGCGCGTCCACGACGATTCCTTTCTTACTGTTCGTGAGGCCGGGAATGCAAAACCCGATCGCGATTACGGCATCCATTGATACTGACGCTTTATCCAGGCTCACAAGGATACTCTCATAAATCGTCTTGAAGTCGTTGCCAGCATCTGAGCGCTCCTTCCACACAATGTTCCCGTCCAAATCTGTAATGCAGATAAGCAGTCCGTTCGCCACCAGCTCGACGCCGACGCCGAAACCGGACTTCGGATTGAACCCAAGCTCGATTGCCCTTCTCCCGCCTTCCCTGGTCGAGGACCCGAGCCCGGTCTCCACCACGAACTTCTTGGCAATCAATTCATCGACGATGGAGGAGACGGTTGAACGGCTGAAGTTCAAGCGCTGCGCGACTTTCGCGCGGCTGATCGGCTGTTGGGAGCGTATCGTTTCCAGTACGAGATCCCGGTTTATTTTTTTCAGAAGCTCCAAGTTTCCTTTTCTCACAATCCCAATCTCCCTGCTTTTTGTTTAAGCTTAATTTAATCCATAGGATGAAACTCGTCAAATTGATGAACCTGCAGGGTGATCTTGCTTTTCATCCGTTGCAGCCACGACAGAGAACGAACCTGCGCTTGCGTGCTTTTGTAGCAGCCGATATGTATGAAATCTTTTCATTGCACACCTTCGATAAGGGTTACTATAATAGTAGTAACTTTCATCACAGTAAAGGATGTGTCTATTTGAATTTCCGCATCATCTTGATGGCCGCTGTCGCCTTTGTTGTCGGTACAGTCGAACTTATCGTAGGAGGCATACTGGAATTAATTGCGACGGACTTGCACATTTCCGTCAGCGCAGCGGGTCAGTTTATTACCGTGTATTCCATCGCATTTGCCTTATCGGCCCCGATCCTCATGAACCTGACTGCCAAAATGGAACGAAAGACGTTATATCTTTCCAGTTTAGGCGTATTCCTGTTATCCAACGTGCTGGTTGCCTTGAGTTCCAGTTACGCCCTGATTTTATCCGCTCGCGCATTGTCCGCCATGAGCGGAGCCGTCATCATTGTCCTGTCCATCACGCTCGCTTCCCGGCTCGTTCCTCCTTCGTACAGCGGTCGGGCGATCGGCATCATTTATATGGGCATCAGCGGTTCGCTCGTTCTGGGCGTTCCGATTGGAATGACGATAGGCGACGCTTACGGTTGGCGAGCGCCGTTTCTATTGATTGCCGGAATGAGCGCTTTAGCGATCGTGGGCATCTCCGTATTTTTCCACAAGTCACCACCGGAAAAGGCCGTTCCCCTGCGCAAGCAGCTTGCTTTGCTCAAGAACGGCAAAATTGTCAGTGGCCAACTCATCTCGTTTCTGTTGTTGATGGGACATTTGACCTTGTATGCTTACTTGGCACCCTACGTACAGTCGCTCTTTCCGGTCAGTCCCGGAATTCTGAGTCTCGTCTACTTCCTGTTCGGTATCGCGGCCGTAGCGGGCGGCGGTTTGGGCGGCTGGATTTCCGACCGTTGGAGCACAAGGCAGGCGCTTATCGTCATTACGGCATGCTTCGCCTGCTCCATGTTCATGCTTCCATTGGCGGCAAAAGTCTCATTCTCCATGTTTCTGGCTGTCGTCATGGTCTGGAGCGCGCTCAGTTGGGCCATCTCCCCGGCTCAGCAAATGTACCTGATCCAGACCGCCCCGGAGGAGGCTGATGTTCAGCTTAGTTTAAACTCGTCCATCATGCACCTCGGTATCGCGTGCGGATCGTTGATTGGCGGCGTCATCATCGAAACGAGCTCGGTGGCGAACAATTTCTGGGTTGGCGGTCTTCTGGCTCTGGCCGCACTCGGCTGCGCAGTCTTTTCGCTTACCCGCAGCGCATAGCGCCGATTACCACAACGATCAATACCGCAGTCTCATCAAGAGCGATTTCAGTTCTTCGTCTTGCATCCAATCCGGCGCGTATTTGCGCGTAATTGCAGTCAGCGCCACATCGTGTTGGAAATATTCTGTAAAAAAAGTGACGAATGGCTGAGCCATCGTCCGGATTGCCTGCCAGTTCCCCTGCTCCATGCCTGCAAACAACACCTGGTCTCCGTCCGTAACAAGCAGCGTAAAGCGCTCCAGGTGTTCATGGTCGGCAGAGGGGCACAAAACGTGCAGCTTCGAAATACTGACGATCGGCGTATCTTTTCCCGTAACGAGTACCTCAACCTGTACGCCTTCCCGCTCCTTTCGTTCCAGCACCGGAGCGAACTCCGCGAATTCGTCGCTCCACATGGAAAGCACGATAGACTCCTGCGCCTCCTCTACCATCTGCTTGCAATAGGCCTGAATGGAGGCATGCGATTTTAAGCTCCATATTTGGTCATCCCGATAGGTTTTGCGGACGCCTGTCTCGCGCAGCTCCGCAATGTCTCGTTCGAACTCGCGCTTCAGCTTATCGATGACGCTGTCCATAGGGAGCGCGGCATACGTACGCTTCTTGCCGGATACCGCATCGAGCACGAGGCCTTTTTCCGCCAGACGGGTTAGCACTTCGTAAATTTTGGCCTTGGGAACGCCGGATAATTTGACAACAGTCGTTGCATCCAGCGGTTCCCCTCTCTGAACGAGCGCTTCATAAACTTTGCTTTCATATTGTGAATAGCCGAATTTTTGTAGCATTGCTGCATTGCTCCTCCTTAAGGGTTATTTAATCCGCAAAACAATGTTTTCCTTCACCTATCTTACTCAAGTGCTAACAAGGTGAAAAGTCCAAAGGTCCGAGCATCCAATAAGAATCATTCATATACGCGAACTTCTACGATTTCGGCGCGCGGACAGCCGTTAGTCGATACCGCCGCTATGCGGACTCGATCCGCCGTACAACCCGGAAGAAATGTATGCACATGCCTGCGCTTATGGTTCAGATGTCCTTCCGCCACCGTAATCCAGCCGCCGTTCACGTAGACCTGCACGATGTAATCTTTAATCAATTCCGGGATTGCCTCAAACGGCGTGCGATGGTGATGAAGATTAATCAAGTCTTCATTTACATCGTCATTAAATGTGATATGAATTGCTCGTACATTCACCTGTTTCGGCCAGCTCAGCTCCAGCCACTCCGGCGAGCCTTCCTGCATGGCTGCAGATGACCACATATGCGGCCCCGCATACGGACGATGGTAGCCGTCTACAGCTTTCTCCGGAGAAAATGCTTTCGTTGGCGACAGCAAACGGAAGCAGAACGGCTTGCGCACAAACGGCCGCATGCTCCACTGCACGACAGGCTGATGAGGCTGATGATCCTCAAGCTCCGAAGATACGATCGGCTTAGGACCTTTGAGGAAGGTGAGAACGCCCGTTTGCGGCTGATCGGACAAATGCAGGGAAAGCATCTCATTTGTTTTGATCATGATGAATGCATTTTGCGGAGCTGACGGTTTCCAGCACAAATCCAGCTTGACCCATTGCTTCTTTCCTTTTGTCACCTTCGCCGATGCAGCCGTTTGATATGAATGCGGTACATAATTTTCACCGCGGCCCGTATTCCATAGCTCGGCTTCCAGCGTCGAATCCGCTTCGGCATCGATCAATAATTCGATACCGTCAATATCCGGATCCGCCGGCAGGAGCAGACCGACATCGGCTGTAAGCGGATAGACTTCGGCCGCTTTTTCCACTGCTATCCGGGTCAATGTGCTGGATGCCGTTACGTTCGCTTGCGGCGCCAAGTCGGCCTGATCTTCGTTTCGCAAACCTATGATCGAAGCGTCCTGCCGCAGCATAACTTGCTGCAGCTCGCGCAGATGGTTGTTATGCAGCTCTCGCGGTGTAATGCCTTTCTCCACGCTTAAAGCGGCCCCGGTGCCTGCCGCTTCGCCGATCACAGCGCACGTCGCCATTACGCGGGTTGTGCCGAAGGCGACGTGTGTGGCGCTAATATCGCGGCCCGCCATGAGAAGATTACTCACATTGACAGAATACAGGGAACGGAACGGGATATGGTACACTCCATCCATATGCAGGTGCTTGGAGCCGCTCTCCGTAGAATACATGCCTTGCGGCGGGTGCAGATCAATCGACCAGCCTCCGAATGCAACGCGGTCTTCAAATTCACGCTGCGCGACGATATCGTTCTGATTGAGCACATAGTCGCCGACCAAACGCCGATATTCCCGTTTCCCCGGAATCGAACCGACCCATTCCAGAGTCATGTTCTCGGCATCGAATTGGCCCGAGTTTTTGATATAATCCCATATCCCGTAAATGACAGCCCATAGCTCGTCGCGAATCCGTTCATTGTCGTGAACGGTATCCAGTTCACCACCCCACTCGATCCACCAGTAAGCGCAGCCGTTATCACCGCTTCGAATAACGCGCTTCATCGGAATCGCGGTTTGCGTGATGTCTTTGGCAAAGCTGGGCGGTGTATATTTCACAGGGCGGCCGACGTCCTTCGTATAAAACAACAATGTGCTGCCCAGCGTGACCTCATCGGCTGTGATCGGCGCCCAATCTTCATTGTACTCCTCTCTCGCCTCGCGGCCGACGCGGTATTTGGCGCCGGCCAGAAATCCAACCAGGCCGTCGCCGGTGCAGTCGAGGAACATATCGCTTTCAAAACGGATTTTACGCTCGGAGCCCATCATCCAGCCGGTGACGGAACGGATCGTCCGATTATTCTCGTCTCCGTCGGCCTCCATTTCATGAATATCGGTATTCAGAAATAATCGGATATTATTTTCCGCCCTTACGGTCTCAAGGACAACCAAATCCCAGAAATACGGGTTCCCGTCGATATTGCGGTACTGATTCTCGAGGAACATTTCGCCCATTATGCCGGTTTCCCTAGCATAGCGATGCGTTCCGTGCGCGGTAGCCCCGCAAACCCATACCCGCACCTCGCTGCTGGAATTCCCCCCCAGCACAGGCCGATTTTGAATCAGCGAAACCGTTCTGCCCAGCCTGGCGGCGGCCACGGCGGCACAGACCCCGGCCAGGCCGCCGCCGACAACCGCGATATCCGACTTTACGATCTCTTGCCTCATGCCATTCGCTCCTTCGGTATCATTTGATATCTATGGTTTCATCATAAAACAAGCGCTTTTCAGATGACATGCACCATATTACAATCGACTATATACTTTATTTCAGAAGGACGGAGGTCGGTATGAATCACGGTGGTTACATGCGGTTGATGATGCATAATTATTGGCACCGAAAGGACCAGTTCACACTCGATCGCGACAGTTATCCTTACTGGACCCTATTTGCCGTTGAAGATGGCAGATTCGCGTTTTCCATACGTGACCTCGAGGGAGAAGCAGGGTTCGGAGACATGGTCATTTGCCCTCCGAATACATGGTTTCATCGAAAAACATTAAGTCCGCTTACCTTTCACTTTCTCCATTTCTGTTGGGAACCGGAAGCGGGAATAGCCGAGGAGTATTTATGTAGCGGAAAGGTACGTATTTCGGATGCGGAACGGTTGTCGTCCAATTACCGATACCTGAAGCTGCTGGCGCTGCAACGCGATCCGGCCGCCGCTTTGGCCCATAAGCAGCATTTGTTGAACGACCTGTGGCAATTGGCGGCGATGGAGCGGGAACTTCATAAAGATACAGGCCAGAAAAGTTCCGATCCCGATATGCTGCAGGCGCGTCAGCACTTGTTGGCTAACGCATACGGCACGATCAACATGAGGAGCCTGGCTGATTCGCTTCGTTTGACCCCGGTCCAGCTAACCAGAAGATTTCGGGCGGTTTACGGGGTGAATCCTTCCGATTTCGTAACGGAGCATCGTCTTAACCGGGCAAGCCGTTTGCTTGAAGAAACCACGCTCAGCATCGACAAAATTGCCCAACTGAGCGGATACGAGAACGGATTTTATTTAAGCCGCATATTCCGCCAGAAGCGGGGCATGACTCCCTCATTTTACAGGAGAACACATCGGGTGTAATTGTGAGATACAATGCACCCAATAAAAGGAGTGAAATTGGGGATGAGAATTGATGAGATTATTAGTGTAGTTCCTTATGATGAACAGTGGCCTATTTTATTTCAAAATGAAAAAGTAAAACTTTCTAATGCTTTTGGAGACGATGCCATCGATATTCAACATTTCGGCAGTACCTCGGTACAAGGGATGTTTGCAAAACCGATTATTGATATTTTGATCGGCGTGAAAACGCTTGAGTTAAACAACTCCGTAACCAACAAACTATTTCAACTTGGTTATGAAGGGTTTGGAGAAACTGGTGTAAAGGGAAGATTATATTTTCGAAAGCGCCAAGAACATGCCTATAATCTTGCCGTCGTCATTTGCAATGGCGAGCAATGGGTAAATAACCTTCTCATCAGAAATTACTTGAGAGATAACCCGCATGCTGCCAAGCAATATTGTGAAAAAAAACTCAACGCCATCCATAAAGGATATACCACACTGCTCTCTTATTCGGATGAAAAAGCCGATTACGTATCCAACTTACTTGAACAGGCTAAGTCGCATTCTCCAAAACGAAAATAACGTTATCCGTTTAGAAGCAAGAGCCGGCAGTCGTCAGGACCACCGGCTTCTCTATTGATTGCTGCTTCCTTCGAAGCTCCTATAAAATATACTGTCGAATTTTTGCACACAGCTTATCCAAAATCATGACTGTGATCAAGATTAAGATCACAATGGTAAGTGATTCCTGGTAGCGGAAAAGACGGAGCGTACTGGTCAGTTCAAATCCTACTCCCCCGGCTCCGACCAGTCCCAGCACGGTTGCTGACCTTACATTGATTTCCCAGCGATAGAGGTTTACAGTTATAAATTCCGGTAAAATTTGCGGCCAGATGGCATAGCGGATAACCTGCCAACGATTGGCACCTGAAGCTTCCAGAGCTTCGATCTGGCCTTTATCCGTATTTTCGATAGCCTCAGCGTAAAATTTACCGAGCATTCCTGCCGAATGGATGGCAAGAGCCAGCACACCGGGAAACGGTCCCAGGCCCACTGCAGTTACAAAAATCAACGCCACAATCATTTCTGAAATCGACCTGATCGTGTTGAGAATCGTGCGGCAAATATTGTAAACCACAGGATGTGGACTGATATTTTGCGCCGCACCTATTCCAAGCGGAATTGCAAGGATGACGGCAAGTACAGTACCAACAAGAGCCATTTGCACGGTCTCAAGAACGGAAAGTGAATATTTGCCCAAATGTGTGAAATCAGGAGGAAAGGATCTGGAGATAAAATCCCATATATTGGGGAGCCCTTTGATCAGATCGGGAATACTAAAATGAACCTGCTGGGCACTCCAGCCTAATAACACAAGAGCAGCTATGGTTGATAACCATATCGGGAATTTCCTTTTCGCGTTATTCATCCTATTCTTCTGATCATCAATCATGTCTGTGCTCCTCATTGTTATGAACTCTATCTTCACCTGTTTCCTGACTGTTCTCGTAAAGTCGGTACAATTCAGATGCATTGACCTGATCGGAACGATAATCCGCCACGATTTTCCCGGAATTCAAGCCAAGAATTCTTTTGCTGTATTTTGGAGCCAGATCCACCTGATGCAAGGTAATAAGCATGGTTAATTTCTCTTCCTCATAGACTTGCATCAAAAGCTCCATGATGGAATGGGATGTTTTGGGGTCCAGACTGGCGACCGGCTCATCGGCAAGCAGTAATTTGGGCTGCTGAACCAGGGCTCTGGCAATAGCTACCCTTTGCATTTGCCCGCCGCTCAAGCTGTCGGCTCTTTTGTTCCGTTTATCAGCCAATCCTACCTTCTCCAGGTAATGAAAAGCCAATTCATAGTCTTCCTTTTTATAAATCTTGAAAAAAGACGGCAGGGTCGGATTATAGGCCAAGCGCCCGCAAAGCACGTTATCCAGCACTGTGAGCCGCTTGACAAGGTTAAAATTTTGAAAGATCATTCCGATATTTTTTCTTAACAGGCGTATTTCCTTTTTATTGCTTGGAAGCTTTTTTCCATCGATGTAAATACTGCCTGCAGTTGCCTCAATCAACCCGTTTATGCATCTCAACAAGGTTGATTTGCCGGCCCCGCTGGGGCCGAGCAAAACCACTGCGTCATTGTTCGCAAATGAGCAATTAATATTATTTAAAATTGTCTCTTGGCCATAACTTTTAACCAAGTCCACCACTTCAATCATTTTTTTCCTCCGTTTTATTAGGGCTATTTCACTGTAGTAAGGTCCAGATTTAATACTTTGGCTATTTCCCGCAAATTATCATAGGCTGAATCTGTTATTTCACCATATTTATCCAGTCCCAAAACCTTCAAAGATTCAGGGGATTCTTTATCCATATCAAGATATGCCTGTTTAATTTTTTCTTTCAATCCTCTATCCAAGTCTTTTCTTACTGCTACTGGAGAGGTTGGAATAGGAGCTGATTCATGAAGAATGTCTACATCAGGGAGCAGGTTTTTCGCTACCATTTCTTTATATACAGTATCGGAAGTTGCGCCAGCATCCACTTTTTTATTCTGTACGGCCAGGGCTGAAGCATCCCCCCCACCCGCATATAGACTAGTGGAAAAATCTTTTTCCGGATCAATACCATTTTTCAACAATTCATTTCTAGGCACCAGATTTCCCGAAGTGGATGCCGGATCGATAAATGCAAAAGTCTTACCTTTAAGATCGGAAAGAGTCTTGATTCCCGAGTCCTTGTGTGTAAGGATAACGCTCTTATACGTTGGCAATCCAGTGTCTGCATCAACCTTCGACACTAAAGCCTCAGCGTTGGCCTTGTCAGTAGCTAGGAGATAAGAAAAAGGTCCTAAATGGGCGACGTCGATTTGCTTGCTCCTCATTGCTTCTACTACAGCTGTATAATCATTGGCCACAAAGATTTCAACTTCCATACCAAGCTTCTTGGAAAGATAATTTTTTAAAGGCTCCATTTTGGATTCAACGTTTTCACTGTCTTCGCTGGGAATAACCCCGATTTTCAGTTTGTCAGGCGTATAGGATGAACCTTCCTTTTGGCTGCTTTCAGCAGCTCCAGTACCTTGTCCGCTGCATCCAATCGTTCCGAAGATGAACAGGATACATAATAAGGGAATCAGTGCTCTTCTAATGATAGACATGGTATTACTCCTCTCAATAATCAACGGCTAAAAATTTATAGTTTGGGAATTCAATCCTTGGCATTTCCTAAGAATACGGAAGATGAATAAGCCAGCAGTGTTGTTAAATGCGTATAATAATATTTAACGCCTTGCTCCAAACGTTTTGGCGTTAATTCAAGATTACCTGCCGTACCCGCCAATTTTCCGGATTCTATGATTTTTGAAATCGCATCATCTATAACCTTTTTTACCACAGGATGCCCGGCATTTCCGGGATGTCCAAGAGATTGGGAAAGGTCGGATGGGCCTATAAACAACACGTCAATTCCTTCAACTTTAGCGATAGAATCAAGATTATCCACAGCATCCTTGTCCTCAATTTGGACGCAGACCAACAGATCTTGATTAGCTGCTTGAGAATATTCAGTTAAAGTGATCCCGAATCCGTAATTGGCAGAGCGTGTTCCCACGGCAAGACTTCTGTTGCCAATCGGATGGTATTTTACAGCGTTTACGATTTCCTGAGCCTCTGCCGCAGAACTGACATGTGGCGCTTGGATCCCCATCACACCACGATCCATGTATTGCCCGATTAGCTCCGGATCGTTTTTTTGCGGTCTAATGATGGGTGTAATGTTGCTCGCTTCCGCTGCCATTACCATGTACTCGACGGTTTCCAAGGATATGGAGCCATGCTCGCAATCAATCAGCACCCAATCGTATCCTAATTTTCCGGCCATCTCTACAAGTTGAACAGAAGGGATCATAATTGAGACCCCTAAAGCTGCTTTACCTGCCAAAAGCTTTTGCTTCATGTTGTTTCGCAAGGAAGTATCCCCCTTAAAAATTATGGCCAATTCAACAATAAATCTGAAAAGGTTTATTCACGGCCTAACCGTTTAATCACGTTAGCCAGCAGCCTTGTTCTCGGCACTAAGCTTTCGATCACCATAAATTCGTCCGCAGTATGCGCGTTGCCGCCAAGCGGACCTAGCGCATCAATCGTCGCTACCCCAACTGCCGCAGTCAGGTTGCCATCTGACCCTGAACCTATATTCTTATCCGTTAACGACTCTCCCAACTGCAGCGCTTCTTCCTGAACGATATTCAACAAATGCCCGGAGTTCGCATTTTTTATCATCGGAGGTCTTGTAATCCCACCTTGCAGGACCAATGTTGTTCCTTCAATCGTTGGCGCCGAGCAAATGTGCTTGATTTTGCGCTCCAGTTCTGTGGCCTGTTCCGGCGTCTTCATTCGTACATCAATAGAAGCCTTGGCATGGGCAGCAATTGTGTTGGGAGTTGTTCCGCCGCTAATCACCCCGACATTGACATGGACGCCTGCACTTGGATCGGTCAAAGCATGAAGTTGAATAATTTTATGCGCAAGTTCGCCAATGGCGCTTCGTCCTTTTTCCGGTTCTTCTCCGGAATGCGCCGCCTTTCCGGTTACATGCAGTTCGAATTTACCGCCCCCGCGTCTGCCGGTTACAAGCTCCCCCGTCATATCACTCGGTTCAACGATCAAAGCATACTTCATGCCTTCCGCTTCCCGCTCAATCAATTTCCTGGAATAAATCGAACCATGCTCTTCGTCCGAATTCAGAATGATTTTGACCCGCTTGAAGCTCTCATCTCCTTGTTCGACCAATGATTCTACCGCAATCAGCGTCATGATCAAGCTGGCCTTCATATCGTATACGCCGGGTCCATAAGCAAAGGATTCATCACGTGAAAATGGCCGGCTTTGTGCAGTACCCACAGGAAATACCGTATCCATATGTCCAATAATCAAGATGTCCGGATGCTGTGCCTCCGGATGAGTAATGATCAAATGATCCCCCCGCTCGGATTGCCGGTCGACCGCAACCTGAAATCCCAGAGCCTGGTAAGCAGAGGTCAGCACATTCCCCACCTGATCCACACCAGCTTTATCAAATGTCCCGCTATCGATATTGACAAGCTCCTCAAGCAGGTCGAGCATGTCCGATTCCTTGTTTTCCCAAAATTTTGTTGACATAACGCCTCACCCTTTCTTTACAGCTAATGAAGTCAGCGCCGTCCTGATCAATGCAACGGCTTCCTGCAATTGTGTCATGGATGTGGCATAGGAAAGCCGAATAAAACGGGGAGCCTGAAACATTTCCCCCGGCGTCACAACGATACCCGCTTGATCCAGCAAAAATTCTGCAAAGTCCTTGCTGCTGGCAATCGTCCCCTTCTCATAAACAGAGCCAAAGTAATGAGACACATCTACCATCAAGTAAAAAGCGCCTCTTGCATCGGGGCATGCCAACCCCTCAATCGATCGAATTTCACGAATCAGATATTGCCTTCGTTCATCAAAAGATTTTGTCATTTCCTTGACCGAATCCCCTTCATCCTTGAGCGCTGCAATTGCCGCATATTGACCGATCGAGCTTGGATTGGAGGTGGTGTAGCTTTGAATGACCGTCATGGCGCGGATCACGGGCAATGGACCGCAAGCGTACCCGATTCTCCAGCCTGTCATAGCATGCGCCTTGGATAACCCGTTTATCGTAATCGTCCGTAATTTAATTTCCTCGCTTAAAGCCGCGATCGAAGGAACTTTCTCGCCATAAATCAAATGTTCATAGATTTCATCCGCAATAATGTAAAGATCATGACGAACAGCGATCATGCCGATGGCATACAACGTTTCCCGATCAAGAACCGTCCCGGTTGGATTATTGGGATTTGTCAGCAAAATAACCCGCGTCTTGGGGGTTATTTTACTGTCAAGCCGCTCCACGTTCAGTTGAAAGTCTTGTTCAGGTTCGGTTTCAACAAATACAGGAACCGCCCCTGCATAGGCGATCATTTCAGGGTAACTTCCCCAGCAGGGAATCGGCAAAAGCACTTCGTCGCCCTCATTGCAAATCGAGAGCAGCGCATTCGCCACGGCCTGTTTAGCTCCAGTGGTGATGACCACCTCCTCCGGGCTATAACTAAGACTGTTATCTCTCTTGAGTTTGTCGCATACTGCCTGCCGAACATCATGTGTACCCTGCACGGGGGTATATTTCGTCACACCTTTAATAATTGCTTCTATACCTGCATAAGCAATATGCATCGGTGTGGGAAAATCCGGTTCGCCTACGTTAAGGGCGATAAGTTTGCGGCCCGATCGGCGAAGTGCTTCGACTTTATCTCTTAATTCTGCTCCGATATAAGGATTTAGCGTACGGACCCGATGACTCAGTTGATCATTCAATGGTTGACTCCCCTTTCGTTTTATGTGGTTTCTACTATGAAATCATAACATCCAAATGTAAAAAGAGCGTAAAAACAACATAATTTATATTGTTAATTTTCTAAAAATCCAATATAAAACAAAATAAAAACAACATATCATTTGTTCCCAAGCAATATGTTGTTTTTTCGCATTGACAATCTCCAATCAACTCAATGCCGAGAAGTTATCCCCTTGCATCTTTGCACACAGAAGTCTAAAAGCAATAAAAAAGGTCGATTTCTCTGTTATCAGAAAAATCGACCTTTTTAAGGCTGAATGTGATTCAAAACCTGGTTTTCAAAAGTGCTTTTCTCGTATTTTCACAAAAACAATCGGTGAGATATGTTGACCCATTCACTTCAGCGATCGAAATTCCTTTTGTTTGTTCGGAATCCGCATATATGTCCTCATACTTCACAGCGTCGTGCTGAACCGCCTGCTCCTCGTGGCCTTTCAAACCTTCAAATAGAACCCTTCCCGCAAAGCCGCTTTCGCCTGTAACTCCAACTAAATGCAAAGCCGTTGGCGCAATATCAATGATGCCTGCCGGTATGTCTGTCACATAACCTTTTTTAAAGCTCGGGCCGAATCCCATGCAAAACGGCCGCATATCTTCATTTCGGATGGAGCCATGGTAGGCCTTATTCTCCGTTTTGGTATTTAAATAATGAACAACTCCTTGAATGCCATCCTGATTTAATTCATCGGTCCACGCTGGAACAACGGCCAACAGAGGGGCTCTCTCGTGAGCAATGCTGCCGATCACCGAACTTAGGGGCAGAGCATTTTTCAGCTGCTGATGAAGTGGTTCTTTCGCCAATAACATACCGCACCAGGTTTGACCGGATAACCAGTCAGCGAGCGCCTGCAATTCCTCAACTTGATGCTCGTCCCCATAAATGAAAGCGTCCACCGCGATAAAATTCAGTTCTCTATTCAATTCTTTCCGGGCTTGATTCAAATAATGCTCCAGACTACCAACCATGTTAGCAGTAGAATGCCCGTGATCACTGATGAGCATGATATCCAATTCATCCTCAAGGCCAAGTCGTGAGACAGCCTCCAAAATCTCGGACAAACATTGATCCACCAGCCTTTGGGCTTGTTTAGCCTCTTGCGAACCGATCCCGCAATAATGTTGCGTTTCGTCCGGTTCGGGAAGCCACAGCACCATAACGGTATTCTGTTCATCGGGCAATTGCTGTTCAATGAGCGTGCGAGCGGCCCATAAAGTGCGTTCCTTCTTGCGGATCGAGACATCGGTTTCGTCAGCGACCGGGCCACGCGCAGTATGCAATTGGCCAAGCTCCGGGAGACCGTAGTCGGTAGACGGATTCATAACATGCTGCGGATGATGAAAATTCCAGATCAACGATGCTCCCGGCGAACTTCCGGCCGAAACCGTTAAACGCAAGTTCGCTTGGGCTAATCGATCCCCTAATGTCGGAAGCAAGAGCACCTCTTCCCCCGTTCGCTGCTTAAATTGTAATATTTCCCTATGGTCTCCTGTCTGGAGCAATCCGTCTTCCGAAAAACGGGGCGCATACATGAGATTGCCCATCACACCATGCTGCCCCGGATAGGAGCCAGTCGTTAATGAGGCCATGCACACCCGTGTCAGCGATGGATAAACGGAATAAAAAGATGTAAACACCGTGCCGCTTTTCATTAACTGGTAATAAGTAGGCATCGTATCGGCTTCAACCTGATCAGGCCTTAATCCGTCCGTTCCAATAATGAGTACCCGCTGTCCCGAAGGACTTTTCTTTTCATCCATTTTCCCCATGATTTCTCAGTCCTCTCTATTTCTTCAACAGCTCGCGTATCTTGTCGGCAGCTTCCTTCATCGATTCTTGGGCCGGAACATTTTCAGCATAAGTTTTCCCGAGCGCATTTTGGATTTCAGCCTCAATCTTTTCGAAGTCAGGCACAACCGGGATTCCCCTACCGTAGGGAAGTTGGTCGACAGTGATTTTGAAGAACGGATTTTCTTTATAAAACTTCACCATTTCAGGCGCTTCAACAGCAGATTTTCGAATCGGCATATATCCGGTATGCTGGGCAAAATAAATGGTTTGCTGCTTATCGGTAAGGAACTTGATGAACTTCCAGGCCGCATCTTGCTTTTCCTTTGGGGCCTTCGCCACAATGGCGAGATTTCCCCCGGAAGTCGAAGGAACGGCATATTCTTTAAACTTTGGCACAAAATCGACGCCAAGCTCAAACTTGACATTGTTTTGGATCTGGTTCAGGTCTCCTGTCGAGGCCAGCAGGAAAGCTACCTTGCCGTTTTGGAAATTGATCATTTCCTGATCGCCGTCTCTATTCCCGCCGAGAGGCTGCATCATGGTTTTATCGTCATATATCATTTTCCGGTACATTTCCAGGCCTTGAATCGCCGGGGCTTGGTCGATCACAACATCCTTTTGATCCGGGCTGAGAATATCTCCGCCATTGGACCACATCAACGAGTAGTAATAGAGGGGAGGCAGCAATGACGCATAGCCGAATCGTTCTGTCTTCCCATCCTTGACGACGGTTGCTTTCTTCGCAGCGGCCATCATATCATCCCAATTGGTTACCGGGTGCTCCGGATCAAGCCCGATCTCCTTCACGATATCTTTATTGTAATATAAGATCGGTGTACTCCGGTTGAAGGGAATGGTGTATGTCTTTCCTTCGATTAAAGTGTCGTCTACAAAGCTGTCCACAAAATCGCTGTAGTCAAACTCCGCATCATTTTGAATATAAGGGTCAAGCGGCAGCAATGCTTTATTGTAAGCAAAGGCTGGCCAGAATCTCGCGTTCAACTGAACAACATCCGGTACCGAATTGCCCACAATAGCCGTCAATAATTTCTTGCCGATATTATTCGTACTTTCCTGGAACACCGCATTGACCTTTACCTCATCTTGCGATTGATTAAATTGCTCGACCAAATCTTTGGTGGTTTCCCCGATCACGCCGCTATTGCCGTACCAGAACTCGATTTGTACCGGACCCTGCTTGCTATTTTGCTCTGATGAGGAGGAAGACGAAACTCCTTGCCCGCAACCTGCAAGTACCATAACCAAACTTGACGCCACGAGAACACTTTTAATGAATGTACGTTTCAATGGTTTCACCTCGTTTTTTTAATGGCTTATCGCTTACTTTAAACCCGTAGTGGCCACGCCTTTGACAATAAACTTCTGCATGGAAATAAAGATTACGACTAATGGAGCAATAATGACTGCAGCAGCGGCCATGACCAAATTCCACTGCGTTCCTCCGCTACCGCCGCCGCCTTCTTCCATAAATCGCGACAGTCCTAACTGAACTGTCCGCAAATTTTCATTGTTGGTTACAATGAGCGGCCAAAACAATTCATTGTAATTCCAGATAAAGGACAACAAGATATACGTCACAACAGCCGCTCCCGATAAAGGCATCATAAGATGGCGCATGATTCTGGTATGCCCGCAGCCATCGAGAATAGCCGCTTCCTCAAGCTCTTTCGGCACTTGCATAAAGGCTTGCCGCAGCATAAATATGCCGAAGGCTTTTACGGTGAATGGCGCGATCAAACCCATATACGTATCCACCCACCCTAATTGTTTGATTGTCAAAAAATTAGGAATAAACGTAACCTGGTCCGGAATCATCATGGTAGCAAGGACCAAGAGAAACAGAAAACCGCTTCCCTTAAACCGAAGTCTGGCAAAAGCATAAGCCGCTGGAATGATCAATAGCAGTTGCACCATGATAGTGATACTTGCTGTAAATAAGCTATTGAATAGATACCGGGCCAGCGGAGCCAGCTTCCATATTTCCACGTAATTTTCCCAGCGGAACACTTCCGGGATCAACGTAGGAGGAAACATGTACACTTGATCGGCGCTCTTTAATGAACTGCTCAACATCCAAATAAAAGGAAATAACATAACGATTGAAAAAAGACTCAAAAGGGCGAATCCGAACCATCTAAGAGCAAATTGCTGCAATCTCATTAATAGTGCACCCACCTTTTGGAGACTTTCATTTGGATAAATGTGATGAGCATAAGGATAACAAAAAGCGCCGATGAAGCTGCGGAAGCGTAGCCGATATCAAAAAATTCAAAGGCATGCTGGTAAATGTAATAAATGATCATATTTGTGCTTTCTGCCGGCCCGCCGCGGGTCATCGTAAACAGCAGATCGAAATCTTCAAAAGCGCCAATTAACGCGACGATCACAACAAACAAAATATAAGGAGAGAGCAGCGGCAGCGTAATCCGGGTAAATAACTGCAGCCTTCCCGCTCCATCCATCTTGGCCGCTTCATACAGGGAGTCCGCTATGTTTTGCTTGCCAGCCAGCAGAATCACCATATAGTAGCCGACCACCTTCCATACTTTCGTAATAATTAGCGCAGCCATGGCCCACCCCGGTTTTGCCAGCCATGGAGCGGGAGGAATAGAGAAGAATTCTAGCACCCAGTTGATCAGACCAAAATTCTGGTTGTACATCCATACCCATAGGGTTCCGATTGCCGCCATCGGCGTAATGTAGGGCAAAAATACGACCGAGCGAAACCACCTGACGCCCCGCATTTTTTCGTCCAGTACAACAGCCAGCACAGTAGCCAGCAAGACCGTAAGGCCGACGGAGAAGATTCCAAATATAAACGTGTGTCCAACGACACTCCAAAATTCGGATGCGGTAAGCATCCGAACATAATTGCCTGCAAAAATCCAATTAAAATCAGGTGCAATCAGATTCCAGTCCGTCAGGCTAAGAAAAAATGTCATACACATTGGATAAAGATGAAATACAACAAGAAGAAAAATGGCTGGAAAAACCAATATATAAGCAGTCAAGTTCGTATACGCCCATTTAGCTATGCCTTTTTTGTTTTTCACCGTTTGCCCGCTCAAACCCCTCTTCCTTTCAAAAACCCAATGTTTATCCATACACACTCCTTTGTATCATTGATGGTTGGCTTCCCCTTTCATTTCATGTGGTTTCTACAACGAAATCATAACAAGGAAATGTAATATAATCATAAAACCAACATATTGTTATTGTAAATTTTCATAAATACAAATAAAAACCAAAATAAAAACAACACGCCATTTGTTTTCAAACGACGTGCTGCTTATATCGCAATTCTCTTGAAATTAAATAGACACCCATTGTAATAAGGACAATTCAGTGTGTGGTTTCCAATCTTCAGGCAAGTCAGTATCCGTAATAATCATGTCCACCTCAAGCAGGGAAGTTACTTTATACAGATGCTTGACTCCCATTTTAGAAGCATCTGCTATCAGCACTTTCTTTTGGCTTTGAGTTAGCAACCTTTTCATCATGAGCGCGGTCTCGCTTTGAAACGTACTGATATTGTCAGGCGTAAAGCCTCCGCAGGAAAAAAAAGCTTTGTTTACGGTAATGTCTCTTAACATGTCTTGAGCAAGTACACCCGACATCCCCATTGAGGAAACTTGAAACTCTCCGCCAATTTGAATCACTCGCCCGTTAAAATCCCCATTTCGCTTATATTGAGCGAATTCAAAAATAATTGGAACGGAATTGCTGACCACCGTAAGCTCTTTTTTTTCTCTTAAGAATGGCGGCATTTGGGCGACGGTGCTTCCTGCCAGAAGGAATATAATATCATTGTCCTCCACCCATTCGGCTGCCTCAGCAGCCAGTTTTCTTTTGACCTCCAGATTAATCGACTCCCGATCGTTATATATCCATTCCAGCTTTTGGTGACTCGTTTTGATCGCTCCACCAAATATTTTTTTTAATTTGTTCAGACTCTCCAGCTTGTCCAGGTCTCGCCGAATGGTCTCGGTTGTCACGCCGAATTTTACGGCGAGTTCCTTTACATAGACTTTGTCGCGTTCCTCTAATTCCTGCAATATATCTTTCCTTCTTTTCTCCACTTCGCTATAGGAAGAATGCATCCTTACCCTCCAGACTATGTATTTCATACCATTACATTTATCTTAACTGAATCACACCAAAGAATCCATGGGAAATGACATGTTTAACCTTGTTTTTTGGTCATTTGCAATCCAACAACAACGTAATTTTATCCTGATATCGTATCTCGGTAGTATTTACAACATAAAAACCACAGATTTGGGCTGTTCTTATTTAAAATGTATCTAATTAATAAAACGGACACCACCTTGTTGGTAGTGTCCGTCAGCAAGTCAACTGAAGCGATGTAATCTGCTGTAGAGTTATGCCTGTTTTTTTCAAACGCTGGAGAATTAGGCAAGAAATCTGTATGAATGAACTACCGGTCTAACGCAGGGCAGGTGCATAATGAAATCGTAGCCGGGTTACAACAACTATATATGGCTGGAGGTTATCGTATGAAATATTTCTTGGGCTAAATCAAATTAGTCCGGTTTCGACAGCGCTGTTTTTTTCCTGGCAGCGGTTTTAAATGTAATCTCTGGAGCAGTTTACGGTCAAACTCGCGTCTATATGTACAAAATTGTCTTGGACATATTTAATATTTCCTGATGAAGTTCCTTACTGGCCGCAAGAATACTGCTGCCAGGCAGATATGCATTAATCGGGTCTCCGTTTAAACAAGTAATTTTACCGCCTGCTTCTTCGACTAACAATTTACCTGCCGCAAAATCCCACGGTTTTTGAAGTGAACTAAAATACGCATTGAATCGTCCGCAGGCCACATAAGCCAGTTCCAGAGAGCCGCATCCAATCATGCGGATTCCTCTTGATTCATTGGCTATATGATGTACAAACTTTTCAAACCCAAGTTCCTTTTCTTCCTGATCATATCGAATATACGCGGAAATTAATGAATGGCTTAATGCCACAGATGCAGAATTCATCAAAAGTCGTTTATTGTTCAGATAGGCTCCTGAACCTTTCTCTGCCCAAAAAAGCTCATCAGTGGAAGGATTATAAATGGCCCCACAAATCCCTTGTCCATTCTGGTATAAAGCGATTGAGATCGCAAAGCTTTGTTTTTGATGCAAATAGTTGGTTGTCCCATCAATCGGGTCAATAATCCAAACGTAGTCATTCGGCTCAAAAACTTCACCTGTGTAACTTTCTTCTCCCATAATTTTGTGATGAGGAAAGTTTTCCTTTATTCGTTGGACTACCATTTGCTCATTTTGGCGGTCTACAAATGTAACTAATTCTTTGTGCGATGCTTTCGAACCTATATCAATATGTCCTTCCAAGTGCCGCAAACTATTTTTCCCTGTCTCGATGACACATTCTTTGAGAACGTGGAGGTATGAATCAGTCATTTTCTTGAAGCCTCCCATTCCATCGCTTTTCGTTCGATTTCCAATACGAGCTGGTTTTTTCCGTTGATATACGATTCGATATCGTACGGAAACTGCCCGGCCAGTTGTTGTTTCAATTGCCCATATTCTTGAACCGCTTTTGGGTGTTCTCTTAAATAATCCCGGAATGCTAGATGTCGTTCAATATCAAAGTTCCCAACTTGAAAAATATGGACATGATGAGTCCTGTCGTCCCCACCTTTTTGGAAGAACCTTCGTCCCGTTATTCCGTTCTCGCCTTTTGGTTCATATCCGATCTCTTGCATGTAATGATTGTATTCATCGACCAATTTGATGTCATTAACAACAGGCATGATGTCGATGACTGGCTTTGCTTCTAATCCTGGGACAGACGTGCTGCCGATGTGGTGAATGGCGGCCAACTGCTCGCCGAAGATAAGTCTCAGTTTGTTTGCTTCTTCCTCATACATCCAAGCCCATTGCTTGTTGTATGGCGTTACTTCAACTTTTCTCATAACTAACCTCCCAACTTTTTAACTTGCTTTAACGTGGGCCAGTACCCATTAATATTACCATATTTAGTGGATGTGAACATATCAGGAACAAGGGGAGTACCAGCGAAGCTGATACCACCCGCAAAGCAGATGTAATTGCACGCCGATTCAATGTCGTTTGGAGGTCCTATATCTTGTTTGGTTCAATTTTCTTCAGAAGGACTAACATTAATATTCGATTTTCTAGCAACTAAAATCCAATATAAAAGCATACCGAAAGCGGTACCCAGAGCAAGTATTAATAGAATATTGCTATAAAGAGAAGATGTTGGGGTAATATTCAGCCCAAGTACACTCGTGAATGTTCCTATCGCCTGAAGAGGCGGGGGCTTCTTGTTTCGACGATCGCTGCCTTTCTGTAGGAAAGGTCTGACTGGATCTCCACAAGCGTTCGATGCGGCACGCATCCCGTTCGGGGCAAACCCTCCCTACGGTATTCAGTCCATCACGCTACGATGTTCAAAGCCCGCTGCAAAATGACCTGGGCCGAAACGATGTCCCTGTCCTGCACCAGTCCGCATGCTTTGCATTCATGAAGCCGGATCGCCAACGTTTTGGGAACATCCGCACCGCATATGCAGGTTTGCGATGCGCCGTGGGCGGGCACTTGTACGAGTCGCTTCCCCTGTCTTGCGGCTTTATACGACAGATACGTTACAGCTTCCGACACAAGATCAACGTTCGAATCATGAGTTCTTCCTGTTCAGGGGTCGGGTAGAGGCAAAATTGATACGTGATTTGCACGAAGGGTCACCGCCTTAATAAGAACGTATATTCCCATCATACCACACAAACATTCGACTAGGAAAGTGCGCGCCTCATACAATAGACGAGTGCATTTAGGCTTCGCCTAACCGAGATTCATCCCCTACTCAAAGTTTTGTGAGCGCTGCTTCCTGAATAAACTTCAAACAAAACTCGCTTCGAAAGCATAGGCTCAGAGGAAGGGGACTTCTCACGGAAACATGTTAAATCCATTTTTATGATTTAATTTTGTCAAAGCTAGAAATGTTAAGACCGCTTACGAGACTAACAATAAACCGCTTTCAAAGCTCTGTCTAAAACCAATTTTTTATATAAGCCGTAAAATAAATTAATACTATAGGGAAATCCTTGCCCAGCACAGCGTCTTGGGACTTTCTTTTACAAGTAACCAAACACTCAAGATTCATAACTATTTTGCCTTCACCAGTTCATGATTTTTTCAATATCTCTGACATCATTGAAGTTCCCTTTCATCATCCGATCACTTGGAAGGTCATTCTTTGTCAGCCTATAAAAGACCGATATAGTCATGTAGAAAGACATGTAAAGAAAATCATCATTGACCATTTCGATAAAAATTAAGAGCAACTCCCAATTCGGGGTTGCTCTTAATTTGACAACAAACGTTTCTGAGGCACCAGGGGATAAATCACTTCTTCAAACACTTTTTCTACGGGCACCTTTCTTGCCTCGGCAATACCAAATTTCTGAAACATCAGAGTATAACAACGCTGCGCAGAAATCTGCTACAATCGGTCTAGTCTCTTCCGAATCCATGCCGTTAAGAAAAGGAGGAGGCCG
Source organism: Paenibacillus jiangxiensis (assembly GCF_046098255.1). Lineage (NCBI taxonomy): Bacteria > Bacillati > Bacillota > Bacilli > Caryophanales > Paenibacillaceae > Paenibacillus > Paenibacillus jiangxiensis. The sequence goes on along the minus strand of NZ_JBJURI010000031.1, from coordinate 42,499 downwards.
AGCACCATGTAGAAGAAATCGAATATGACATGGCTTGTTCCCAAATATTTTTCGAATGCGTCAACGCTGGAAGTTTCCCACATACTCATCACCAACGCAAGCATGCCAATTGGAAACACAAGCTGGCGGTATTGATTGAGCCCGAACAACTGACTCGCACCCAAAGCTGCCGTGTACAAATAGGTGGTTAACTGAATAAAGGTCCCGGGGAGCCAAACGATCAGCAGTAAAGCGTCGAGGTGCTGGATAAACTTACCTATCCCTATATACCGAACGACTTCAATAAACGGATAGTTCAATGTACTGATGTGCTTGCCAAAAAGAAGGACGGACACCAGGCCAGAGACAGACAATGTAAGCATGATAGCAAACCAGGTTAATAATACGTACACTATCGTTTTCCTCTGATTCGACACGAACGGAAAATATAGTCCAAGCATCAAATATCCGGAGAACCAACTAAACGGAATAATGGCCCCCTTAACGGACGGAGCAATCCCTTTGCCCATAATCGGTAAAATATTGTTTACGTCCCATTCAGGAATCGACAACAAAATCAACAGTCCGAACACCAAGAATGTAAGCGGCAGGAACAGCTGCGCTAGCCGCCCCAGAACCTCCACACCTCCTCTGACAGCATAGGATACAAGCAAGATCATACCGCCAATGGCGACAAGGGTGGGCGTTTTTTGTAAAAAGGCGGCCGAAATGAAATCGCTATACTCCCTCAAAATAACGGAGGTCAGATTAATACCGTAAATGATGACGGCAAGCCCCACGACTTTGCCAAACCAGGGCCCGAGAAGCCGCTCGCTGTACTGGAAAATGGTTTCCTTCGGAAACATGCAGCTGAGGCGGAGCACCATAAGTACGAAGAGCAAACCCGGCAGGTGAGCCCAGATTGGCGATATCCACAAATCGTGTCCGGCTTCCTTCCCCGTTATTTTCGGAATATACAGAATTCCGTCATAGGCAGCTACCGAATAAAAAAGCAGACCTAGCTGCGCTGCGGAAATCTTCCCTTTCTCCACCATTAGGTAAAACTCCCCTCACTTCAACCCGGCAGTCACCGGATTAAATATACTGTTCAATATTTCGACCGGTCCTGGAATATTGGGAAATAGAAGTATGAGCATAGCCATGAACCATGCGACACCAGCGGTGGCGATCAACGATGCCCGTTCTTTCTTTTGCTTATCTCCCAGACAGCGCCATTCGGCCCAGACCATCAAAGCGGTTGCGAAGGTTGTTCCCGCCACGTTCAACCAAGTCACTTAGCTCAACACCTCTTTTCACGATTAACCGACGGGTTCATTGTTCATCCCAATTTGGCGGATCTTCACCTTGACCGTTACATTGGCTTGAATCGAAGGATAAATTTGCTTCCACCGCCCTTGTAAATGCAGCCATTCCCGGGGATTGCGGCGGTTGATCGCTTCGCCGAAGCCGAAAATATCGGTCTCCAGCCTTTGCGCCTGCTTGATTGCTGTCTCAACCTTATTGCGGATATTGTCGGCCTCCGCATTCTCAACATAGTGAATAAATTTCGGATCAGACGTTTTGAAACGAGTCGTATTTTGCACAACACTCATCTCGGCTTCGATCAACAAGTTCATATGCGGCGTTTCTCCCCCCAGTTTAGGAACCAGCCGGGTGCTGGAAGAAAGGACTTCAAGGGATATGAGCGAAGAGAAAGGCCGCTCCAGCTTCACCGTATCAACTTCACCCTTCACTTGCTTCAATATCCATTTCATTCCCGAGAATGACTTACCTTGAATCACTCCGGCCATTCGGTCGCGGGAGAAGACGGCGTACCCCTTTACATATGGGACACCCTTCTTGCCATCATGCGTAGTATCGGCGTAAGGAACTATCGCCTCTTCTGAAATTTTGTCGAGATGCTGTACCAGGCGGTTTAGCGTGATCGGTCTGCCAAAAAGCCGCCGGGATTCACCACCCAGAAAATCCGCTCGGGTCTGCTCGAGCGGGGAGGCAGAAGCGAGAAAGTCCCGTGCTGCTCCCTTGCAGATGAAAGGCTCAACCCGCAGGCGAATATTGTTGTCGCGAACGAGATAATCCAGCTGTTCCCGAAACTCGCTGCGGGACAAAGCCTCTCCGACAACCAGCATTTCAAGCTGCCCCCAGTAGACGGTGCGGGACAGCTTGTGTTGCACCCTGGAAGCAGCATCCGCCGCCGTTGCTCCCGAAGCGGACCAAATCAAAGTCGATCCGTTGCCTTTGGAGTTGCTGTTGCTCGTCTGTGTCTTACCTCCTCCCTCCTTGGGGATGACAATCTCCAAGGACAATTCAATCTTTCCATCGTTCTTCCGGTCCAAGCCTGCTGTCGTCACAATCGCCAGATCATTGACTTCCATTCGATCCCAGCATCCTGTTGTAAATAGTAAAACAGTCATCGCCATCACAAGTAGTAGCAGCTTACAAGCTTGCGTCCAGGTAAAAGATAACCTTCTGTTCATATGACGTCACTTCCCGCCTCCTCTGCCTGAGCCCGGCTTCTGTCCCCGTGCCAGCCGATGTCGGTTTTTCAAACTCGCAAAACCGGGGCGCTTTGTCATTTTCCAGAGATGAGCCCGAATGATGGTATCCTTTATTTCATTTGGAGTAAAAGGCGCGAACGGGGATAAAAAGGGGACGCCATAAGAGCGCAGCATGCACAAATGAGTAGCAATGGCGATAATGCCAAACATTACCCCGAGCATGCCCAGTGTTCCGCCTAACACGATGAGCGGCAGCCTCAACAGGCGAATGGCGAATTCCAAAGAATAGTGCGGCGCTGTAAATCCCGCAATACCCGTGAACGCAATAATAATGACGATCGGAGCCGACACAAGTCCTGCTGATACGGCGGCCTCTCCCACAACCAGCGCACCGACGATGGTAACAGCCGAACCGATTTGCCTAGGAAGACGGAGCCCGGCTTCACGCAGTACCTCGAACGCGAGTTGCATCATCATGACTTCCACGAAAGTGGGGAACGGGATTTCCTCACGAGCGGAGGCAATGCTGACCAACAACTTGCCTGGCACCATTTCATGATGAAAATTTAAAATCGCGACGTACACTGCCGGAAGCACCATGGATATAAGAAGCGTCCAGTACCGCAAAAAACGCAATGAGCTGGAATAGATTGCTCGGTTGTAATAATCGTCAGAAGCCTGAAGAAGCGTTGCCAGCGTCGCGGGAACGATCAGCACATCGGGCGTGCCGTCGACCAACAGAACGACGCGGCCCTCGAGCAAGCTCGCTGCCGCAATATCAACCCGTTCCGTAAACTGCTGCTGCGGAAACGGAGAGTATGGATGGTCTTCTGTCAGTTCTTCTATGTATCCGGTTTCCAGCACGCTGTCAATATCGATACGTTCAAGCCGGCTTAGCACCTCTTGTATTAAGGAAGGTTTAGCCAAGCCATCGATATAAGCGATACAGACTTCAGTCCCCGTATAACTTCCCATTCTCAGCGATTTTACTTTTAGCTTGACACTCTGGATTTTGCGCCGCAATTGGGAGAGGTTGGTCGTGATCGATTCGGTGAAGCCATCGCGCGGGCCCCGCAACGACGTTTCAGTCTGAGGCTCTTCTACATTGCGCTTGTCCCATTGAGCTATTCCGAAAATTAATGCACCGGGACAATCATCAACAAGGAGCACGGGATTTCCTTTGATCAATTGCCCGGCACATTCCTCAGCTGACGCAAACTCATCGACAGAAATGACGGGTAAAAGATTGAGTTTCACCGCCTGCAAATCGTTGACTGCTATATCCATCGATTGCATGAGAGGCTTCAGGATGCTGTTGTCAATCTCCTGCCTGTCCGACATGCCGGGAATATAGATGAGTTCAGCCCTGACCGTTCCGCCAATCCGAAAGGACCGAAATGAAACGTCGTCTGCTTCACCTAATACCTCTTTGAGTGCCTTTATATTGAGGTCCAAGTCAGCAACCAGATAAGTGCGATCTTTAGATTCGGAGTTGTCATACGAAGCAGAAAATCGTGTCTGCATCCCCCCTCCTCCTGTCATCAATTCTGTTTACGGTTATTCAACATTTTTAACATGTCGTTATTCTAACCAAAGCAGTAATCATTATCCCATCTTTCACCAGCTTTTCGATCAATGTTCCTCAAAAAAATTGAACAAGCTGACGCCGGTTAAGTACCGACGCCAGCTTGCAGCCTAGTTTTTTGAAATGTCTACAAAATGGGCCAAATGATGCATAATCCCCTTCTCTGCGCTTATGAATTTCACATGATCTATTTAATCGCTTTCCAAATCGTCCATCTGTCTTTTTCAATGATTGGCGAACCTGTCTGCCATTCTAATTGTTGCCCGATATAGTCCACAAGGCCTGCGAGCTCTTCGTCGGTCAGTTCATGCAGCAAAGAACGGCCCGTGCGCTGCAGCAAATCGCCGGATAGCTGTTCGGGTTCATTGTAGATTTTTCGAATCTCCCAAAGCTGATGTTCTTCCACCTTAGTAAAACCTGCATCCCGCAAGCTATTTATTACTGCATCACTTGCATAACGGCGTTTAACCTCCTTGAACGATAACTTCGGATAACGCTCAAAAAAGTAACCGCGAATATGGGTACTGCTCCCAGGCAGCAAGCAGTCTTCCGGTGTGCGGTTTTGGATAAGCAGCACCCCGCCTTTGCGCAGTAAACGGTTGCATTCCAATAAACATTGCTTCATACCGGCTTCATCCAGATGGTGAAGCAACGCTCTTTGCAGAATCAAATCATATCCGCAACCCGGTAAGCCGGTATCGAGCGCATTGCCCACAACAAACTCGATATTTTCGATGCCTTGGCAATTGATCCGGGCACCTGCGATCACCTCTTGCGAGAAGTCCAGGCCTGTGACATGACTAGCTCCCAACTGTACCAGGCCTTTGGTATAAATACCGCCGCCGCAGGCCAGGTCCAAGGCTTGCTTGCCACTGACTTCTGCAATTCCCCGAATTTTTTCCAACCAACTGGCATCCACTTCCCGGCTCGCATAGGTGAAACGGTTTCTATCCGAATGAAAATCAATTGGCATAGCAGCATCCCCTTCGTCAGATGATGACTCCATTTTGCCTCTCTCTGTCCGATTCCGCAAGCTTCAAGACATCAGGCTCGAATCAGCTTAGTTTTTATTTTTCTTTCGGATAAAGGACCTTACGCGGCTGGCCTACCTATTGAAAAATGAAATCCCTGCTCTTTTCCGCCAGCTTCAGCACATGCTTCAAGTTGGCATGAAGAAGTTTTCCATGACGCTTTACAGGATGTCCGGCAACAAACACCGTATCCACATTTCCGGGATTGGCAAATTGTAAAACAGCCCCTTCAGGATCGTTGGCCGGGAACATATTAAGATCCGTAGTCCGAATCATGATCAGATCCGCTTCTTTGCCGGGAGCAAGGGTACCTGTTTTATGATCAAGCAGCAACGCTTTGGCTCCTGCTGCAGTAGCAAAGTGCAGCACCTGCGAGGTTGAGAGATTTAGCTGAGTCGGCATTTCATTGTTTTTTAAAATCATCTCGTTAACCCGCGCTCTTTCTGCTTGCAGCAAAAACTTCATCTGAGTAAACATGTCTCCTCCGGTTGACGTGACCACATCAACACCAATGGTTGGAGTTCCTCCATTTTCAATGAGGAATCCGGTAGCCGGATATCCGTGCCCCATCATCATTTCGATTTCGGGAGTAACGGACAATGATGCGCCGGAATCGGCCAGCAGTTTGTATTCCTCATATTTCATGGTGTTTCCATGAACAATGTTCACATCAGGTCCAAGCAAGCCGGCCTCGTACAGCTTTTGTAAGGAACCGTCATGGGGTCCCCAGTTGCCGAATCCCAGGTGCATGGAGCTGGGGATACCCAGCTCTCTGGCAATCCGCAGCTCTTCAACAGTAGTATCCCAATGGCTGAATTCAGGACCGCGCATAGCCAGACCCATAGTCAGCAGCTGGTCGTTAGACGAGAAGTACTGCTGTTTTACCCGCTTCACATCATCCGTAACAATGAGTGTGCTCTCGCGATTCCAATATTCCAGCTCACCGGAAACCCCCAAAGCAAAAACCGCCCGAATTCCGGAATCCTGCAGTCCGCGAATAAGCTCGTCTGTATGATCAGGCGAGTAGCTCATGCTCCAGTCAAGCAATGTCGTTACACCGGCATTTAATGCTTCAAGGGCCCCCAGTAAATTAGCTATGTAGCTGTCCTCAGGCCGCAACCTGCTCCCATATCCGCTGTAATAAATATTTTGCAAATAGGTGGGCAATGACCAATCCGTACCGATACTGCGGACCAGGGATTCCCACACATGGCGGTGAGTATCAACCAATCCGGGCATGACGATCATACCGGCGGCATCGATCATTTCACAGTCGGAGCTGTGCAGGTCAGGTCCAATCTCCACAATACGAGCACCATGAATGAGAATATCCGCTTTTGTGAAATTTCCCATCAACTTGTCCATGGTCAATACGCAGCCGTTCTTGATCAAGTACTTATGAGTCATGCATTCATCCCCTTTTTAAAATGGATACTGATTTGAGCATGATGTGTACTAGTTGAATAATATTGCTAATTTATAGATATGATTCCCGATAAGATTTTACGCCGACAGGGAATAACACGAACCATGATCATTGCTTGTCAACCAAAAAATCGGCCCTCGCCAGCAAAGGCGAAAAGGGCCAATTTTAGAGAATCAGAATTTATTCATCTGCTCGGAAGTTCTCATGCGGACCAGCCGCTCAATTTCGGAGACCGGCTGCGGGAATTCCCTTGAGTGCCTGCGTGCCAGTTCGGCCGCCTGCTCTTCCCTGCCGGTTTCCTCCAGCCGCTTCATATACCCTTGCAGATACCCTTTAGCATGGAATGGCCCGCCTTCCTTCATGACTGTCCATAACGGGTCCCGGTCATCTCTGGAGCGCGTCATCATCTCATCATGCCATTCGTTCAGCAGGTACACCGCTTCCCTGCATACGTCGGGATGTGCTGCTGCGACATTATTCTGCTCAAACGGGTCCTGCTTCAGGTTGAACAGCATTTCCTTGTCAAAGAGATGGTATCCGTCATGATAGCTTCGGATATACATCCAGTCGCCAAAGCGCACGCTTCGCTGAACGACATGGGCACATTGCGATACAACCAGGTAATCCCGGCCGCAATCCGTTCCCTCCTGAAGGATCGGCGCATAGCTGACCCCGTCCCAGTCCGGCATCGGGTCATGTCCGATCAGCTCGGCGACGGTTGGCAGCAGATCCAGATGGTAATGCAAGCTCTCGTTCACCGTGCCTCTCTTCGTGCCCGGCCAGCGGATGATCATGGGGATTCTGCAGGTCCCCTGATCCGCGGTGGCGTGCTCCCCATATATGCCCAGCTGCCCCATATTCTCGCCATGGTCAGCCGTAATGATAATGATGAGATCGTCCATGACTCCCTGTTTTTCCAAAGCCCCAAACAGCTTGCCCAAATGATCGTCCATATAGCGGATACCGCAGTCGTAGCCATCGACCATCTTTTTCAGCCCTTCCATATCCACAATTTCCCCTGGATGGCGCGGGAACTCCGGTGGCGAGGCATTATCGTAAGTTTTGTTCACGTAATCGATATTCAGCTCGCGTGCGCTGTGAGAGCCTACCATCTGCTTATGGCGCTCCAGCATCTCCTCGGTCATCCATTCTGGCAGGGGCTCATTTTCAAAAGGATTTCCATACTCCAGGGGAGCCCGGTATGGCGTATGCGGATCCCAGAAGTTCACATACAGGAGCCAATCATCCTTGGCTGCGTTGCGTTCGATCCAGTCCAGCGCAACCGGTGTGACATGCTCGGCAGACTCATTGCCAAGCCGCCCTGTATTGATGATTTCATTAAAGCCGGCATAAAAGGCAAATGTGGAATGCCTCTGCGCAAAAGGGCTGATCAAGGTAGTGTTCAGGCCACCAATCAATTGCAGATAGGACGGAAATGCGCCTCCCCGCGTCAGCCTGCCCATAAGCTCGCGTTTCTCACCCTCAGGCTTCATATCGCCGGCAGTTCCGCCATGACCCACAAGCCCGTTGCGGATGCCGAACTGTCCGCTCATCAAAGCTGTCCGGGAAGGAGCACAGGGCGCGTCTGATGTATAGTAGTTGATAAAACGAACGCCATCGGCCGCGATTTTGTCAATATTAGGTGAAGTGTTGCGATGATAACCGTAGCAGCCCAAATGATCCGGGCTGGTAGAATCCAGGTCCAAAAATAAAATCCTCATCATGCATCATCCTCCGCTGGTTTATTTTCTTAAACAGCTCAACTTATTTTATATTCCATTCGCCTTTTCTTCCTTGCAGAATCCTATTATTTATTGTCCTATCTTTCTGTCTAGTTTGTGCTGGTCAGCGCGGGAGGCTGCTGATTTTTCGTTAGCAGATCGTTTTTAATTTGCGATTCCACTTTATCCAGCCGATAAAACGAGATAATTACGATGGAAATTACATAACAAATCAGCGGAACCCAAACAAAGTTGAATTGAATGGCCAGCAGCGCCGATGGCGTTTGTGCCTGGTTGGCCACATATCCTCCTGCGGCCATGATCCATGCTGCAATCGCGCCGCCGAGCCCCATGCCGAATTTTACGCCAAAAGTGGATGCCGCCATTAACAACCCGGGCGCTCTGACCCCCGACTTCCATTCCCCGTAATCCACCGTGTCGGCAATCATGGCAAATTTCAGACCGGAGACCAGGCCAAGTCCTGCCGTTCCCAAAATTCTGCCCGTAATCAGCAGTGCTACAGAGGAGGCCTCAACACCAAAGTAGATCAATAACTGGCCGCAAACCGCGATGGAAAAACCCGTCAGAAGTGTATTTCGCTTGCCCAGCCATTTGGCCGTAAACGGAACCAGCAGGATGCCTACCAGCGTCAAAGCGGACAAACCGTTGAACAAAGGCACCAGATCAGGCCGATTAAAATTATAGGTCAAATAAAAAATGCTGGACTGGTTCCCCATAATAACCGAAATGAACAGGAGAACGTTGACGATCAGCAGAATCCACCATGGTGTATTTCCTTTCAGGGCCTTGATCCCTTCTTTAAAAGGAATGGGTTTGTTGTTATTCGCCTGCACCCGTTCCTTGGTATTGGCAAATGTGACGAAAAACAGCACGACAGCGATCGAGGCAAACATGAGCATGGTATAGAAAAAGCCGTTTTGCTTATTACCTCCTCCAAAAAAGGCAACCAAAGGAAGGACCGCAGCATTGACGATCAAAGCGCCAATCTGTGCGCCGACCATTCTGTACGTATTGACGACGGTTCTTTCCCGCGAATTGCTGGTTAAGCTGGGCAGCAGTGAGGACAGCGGAATATTAATGCCCGCATACAGAATTCCAAGCAGGATGTAGGTCACATAAGCGTAGATTAGCTTGCCGCCAGGACTTAAATCCGGTGTCATAAAGGTCAGAACCGCAACCACGCCAAATGGAATCGCAAGCCAGAGAAAATAAGGCCTCGATTTTCCCCATCTTGTACTTGTACGGTCAATCAGGATTCCGAAAGCCGGACCGTCGAAAGCGTCGATAATGCGGGCGACGAGGAATAAGGTTCCTATGACTGCTACATTTAAACCGAAGACATCGGTATAAAAAAACATCAGATAGGAGCTGATCACAGTAAAGACCAGGTTGGAAGCCACATCCCCCAATCCGTAGCTGATTCGTTCGTGAAAAGGAACCTGTTTTTCGTTCATGATTGCCTCCTGGTGTTTTTAGTTTGTAAAGCGCTTACAGCGCCTCTATGTGTATTACTTTACACACGGCTCGTTCTTTCTTCCTTACACAATCCTATTGTTTGTTGCCTTATTTTTCTGGGTCAGGCCTAAAGCTGCCGAAACAAAAAAGAGACACTGGAAAGTAAAGGGTTATTTTATCCCTTTACTATCCGTGTCTCCGGTCGTCCGGTCGAAATTTAATACCAATTATATTCATGCGATTAATGTGAAATTTATATTGACATAAGAGAATTAATCGAGTCCACTATAAATTCTATGTTATCCTAATGCTTTGCTTCCCGGTACTCCCTGTTGATCTCTTCAATTATTTGCTCTCCGCCATCCTTCTTCCACATCTCTGCCGCATCGTCAACCGCGCTTATGGGCAGCTCGCCAACTGCTACTTTCAGGATGGTATCCATCCATCTTGATTGCAGGAATGCCCCCTTTTGAGTTTGCGTTTCACTTGTCAATCCTGCGGCAGGGTTCGCCCAGCGATACTTTTCATTAACGGCATAAAATTTGCTTACATTGTTTACATAACCGGGGTCATCCCACTTGCGCACCTGCACATCCGGATCCTCTCTCCGGAAAAACCAGGTCGTCAGCAGCTGCGGCCTGTCGGTATCAAAGGCCGGAAGCTTCCGGAATGAGCCGTCCGACCGTTGCGTATAATGCACACCTTCGATCCCGTTTTTATTCAGATCATAACCTTCGTCAGACAAAAGATAATCGAGCAGCTCAAGCGCTTTTTTCTGTTTGGCGGGATCGATTCTTGCATTGATAACCACCTTGTTAGTGCTCTTCATCGTTTGGGTCGCCTGCAAACCGGTTGGTCCCATTGGCGGAACGAGCTGCACCAGCTTGGCGCCCGGATAACGTTGATGCACCACCGGAACGGTGAAAGCGAAAAATTCGCTGGGAACGACGGTGGTTATTCCGGTTTCCCCGGTCTCCAGCTTAGCAAGCGGGTCCTTCAGCTTATTCGTAACGAAATGCCCGTCAAGCGCCCCCGTTTTATAAGCTTTATGAATGAAAGCCAGAAACTGCTTTAGCTCCTGCGTTTGAATCTGCATCGGAATCAGCTTGCCTTCTTTTTCGATCCACTCATTGCCAAGCCCGAAAGCTCCAAGCAAATAATCCGCATTATAAAATCTGTCATTCACGAGGCTAAAGGAAAAGCCGGACGTATCCGCCTTTCCGTTGCCATCCGGGTCTTGCGCGGCGAAAGCCTCGGCAACCGCAAGAAACTCGTCCATCGTTTTCGGCGCTTCAAGGCCAAGCTTGTCCAGCCAATCCTGACGAATAACCAGGGAGTCTCGAGTTTCAGTAAAATAATAAGGAAGACCATAGATGCTTCCTTTCGGGTTCATAAACGCCAGGCTGTCTGCCGTCAGGAATTTGGACAGATTCGGATAATTGTGCAGAAGCGGGGCAATGTCCAGAAAAGCTCCCTTGTCCTTCCACTTGTTGAACTCGGTGTCCTCTATGGAGTACACATCCGGAAGTTCGTTGGATGCTGCCAGTACATTGAGCTTCTGGGAATAGTTATCCAGCGGTGTCCAGTTGATCTTTAAATTCATATTTAATTTGTGATCCAATTGTTCGACCATGATATTGCCCTCCGGCCAGCCTCCGCCGTTGAAGCTATAGGACATCATATTTAATTGAATCGGAGCTCCGGTATTTCCCTTCTTGTCCCCGGCAGAACCGCCGTTCTGCTGTCCGTTCTTCACAATCAGGAATAAACTGACAGCCAACAAAATACAGCTTATGGAAATGAGCGTTAAAGTGCGCTTGTTCATATCTGCCCCCATTTTGTCATACGGTTCACTTCTGCATTACTGTACGGAATTCTCATGCTGATCACACTGCCCCGCTCCGGAAATGAATCGATGGATATCCCGTAGGGTGAACCATATTTCAAGGAAAGCCTTGCATGAACATTGGCCAGACCGATCGACTCGCCTTTGAAGGGATCTTCATTAGCAGCATCGCGGTTGAAAAACGCCCGGAGCTCGGCAAGCTTTTCCTCAGGGATACCTGGTCCGTTATCCGCAATTTCAATGACCAAGTCCTGCCGGTCAGCAAATGCAGTCACAATGATGGCGGCTTTTCCTCCCTTGGCTTCCACCGCATATTTGACGGCATTCTCGACAATGGGCTGAATCGTAAGCTTAATGATCGGGCAATTCAAAAATTTCTCATTCACATGGACCGAGCTTACAAATTTCTTCGGATATCGGATATGGACAATTTCCAGATACTTGATTAAGGTAGCCAGCTCTTCCTTAAGAGTCACCTCATGCTCCGACCACTTGGACGCGTAACGGTATACATCCGCAAGATTAACGGCTATTTTCTCAATAAGCGGAACTTCTTCGAGATAGGCCATACTTTTAATAATATCAAGCGTATTGTACAGCAGATGAGGATTGATCTGGTTTTGGAGCGCTCTGACGGTAGCCTCGCTCTGCCTGAGCTGCAGTTGTATCTCCTTGACCTTATATTCCGAAATCTCCCGCATAAGCCCGTTTAACTGTTCAGCCATATGGTTAAACCCATCGGTAAGAATCTGAAACTCAGTAATCGTTGACATCTCCCTGGCCCGGATGCCCAGATTGCCCTTGGACAGCATTTCCATCCGCTGCTTAATGTGTTGAATCGGCCCTGCAAACTGCGCTACCAAATATGGAATGACCAGACTAATGCCGGCTGTGAGGATAGCCAAGGTAATCATCGTCGAGAAGACGGCTGAGTGCAGCCCTTTGGCCATTTCAGAATATGGCACGATAGAAACGATGTTCCACCCGGTATATCCCGACTTGAACACCGATACCAGATAGCTTTCTCCATTGCCCTTCTGTATACGGACTCCCTGCCGGATATCGAGGTCGAGCCATCCCAAAGGAGTTTCTGTCCGCGGCTCGCCCACCCATGCCTTGTTCGGATGATTGACAATGATGTCATTGGAGGACAGCAGAAAGAAGTATCCTGTTTCACCCAGTCTGGATTTATCAAAAGCGGCATCAAGCTCAGATAAGGAAAACTGCAGCACCAGCTTGCCGATTTTCTCCGTTGTCTGTGTACTGAATACCGGAATGATCATATCCATCACCAAGGGGCCGTTTCCAGGCAGCCGATGCGTAGGCGTCAGAGTCACTTCATTTACGTCCACATACCATTGTTCGATGACGGAGCGATCCTTGGGGACATAAGTATTATTTAAGGAATAGATGCGCCTGTCATTGGATACGAGATACATGTTATTGATTTCAGGGAAGTTGAAGGAAACGTAGCTGTTCATCTCCTTTTCTAATCCTGTGATATCGTCCAGATTCGTATCAGGCACCCCGCTCAACCAGTTTTGCACCAGCCGGGTATTCAGCAGCGTACTGGTCGATTTCTTCATCTGCTGAAAGTAGAATTCCATATGATGGTTCAAGCGGCCAGTCGCTTCTTCCGTGATCATTACAAATTCCTCTTTGACCGCTTTGCTGTAGAAAAAATAGGAAAAGCCTGCTGTCAAACCTACCGCTACAAGGCTTACTGCCGCAAAATAGATGATCATTCTCTGCTGGATGGATCTCAGTGACGCCAGCCTGTCCTTCATAAGCCGAGGCTCCGCCGATATTCATTCGGCGACAGGCCGTTCATGCTTTTAAACAAACGGTTAAAGTAAGGCAAGGAAGAGAAGCCCACCATATCCGCGATCTCGTACACCTTCAAGTCCGGCTCCAGCAGCAGCAGCTTGGCTTTCTCCATACGGTAGTTATTCAAGTAATTGATGAAGGATTCCCCATACTCCTGCTTAAAAAGCACACAAAATCTGGATACGCTCAAGTCTACATGCTCCGCGATATATGTCAGTGTAATCTCCTGCGCATAGTTTTGCTCAATATAATCATTGACCTTTTTGGACACCAGACGGCTCTTCTTCCCGCTAGAGGCGCTATTCAAATGGCGGGACCACTGCTCAAGGATACCGATGAAATAAGCTTGAATGGCGGATTTATCTGATACATCCTCCAGCTCAGTCTTCTGAAATTGCGGATTCAGGCTGCTGAGCTGCTCATTCAGCTTATTGGCATATATGCGCAGTAGGCCGATGTTAATGCCACGGTTGGCTGTTTTCATATTCAGAATTTGCTTGACGATCCGGACGGCCTCGTTCACCAGCCTTTGGTGATCCCATAGCTCCAGAAAGCCAAGAAACTCCTGGATTTGATGCAGAGGCTGATAATAATGGGCATTGCTCTGAAGCCTTTCCACAGAACGCTGCAGCGCATTTAACAGTTCTTCTTCTATCACGGGTTTTAACAGATACTCCGATGCTCCGTACCGGATCGCTTGCCGAGCATAGGTGAAATTTTCAAAACCGCTGATGACGATGGGAACGATCGGGAGCTTGTACTCATCACACTTGCGCAGGATGGACAATCCGTCCATTTCCGGCATGACGATGTCGGTAATCATGACATTCGGCCAAACTTCATTGATCAGATTCCATGCTTCCTGGCCGCTCCCGGCCTGGGCAACTACCTTGAACTCGAGACCGGACCGTTCTATCATCTCTACCAGTCCGTTCCTGATCCACATCTCATCTTCAGCGACCAGTACATGGTACATTTGTTGTTGTTCCCCCTTGTTGATAAATATTAAAACGCTTACAAAATATCATTTGATTTTTGTCCTGTCAATCGTCTATGTCTCAACCTTCTTGCCTAACCCATTCGACAGGTACGCTCCAGAGCCATTGCTGGTGAGTCACTTGCTAAAAATGGATGGATATGTTAGCCTGTTGTTAATTCACAATGAACGGAGGGTTACGTGTGGTAGATCAGTTTATCCGGGTTCGCACGTTTTGCAAATAAATATTGCAAACATCTCTGCTTGTACGCGGAGAACTCGGGATTGGTCTGCCATTTTTTAAAGGTAACCTTATATGTACTGCATACATTGAATCAGGGCTGTAATTCTCACGGATATTAGAAAGTATTTTTCAGCCCGCCTTTAAGAAAACTGCTCACGGATAAAGAATGAATCGTGCACCTGATAGGTCAGGAAGCTATTATGCCTCTTGCCGATCAGGCCGAAGACGTTCTTCTTCCGATTTGACCTTATATCCTGCGGTGAAGGAGCGTATCTCCTTGCACCTGCAAAGGTTCTCCGCGAAACGTTACACAGGCAGAATGCCTGTGTTTTTTTGTGCTTGTTTTCAGGTTTTCGTATTTCGTATTTTCAGGACAAGGAGGGTTACGTGTGGTAGATCAGTTTATCCGGGTTCGCACAGTGTACAGCTGCTAAGACAAAAAGCCGTTGGCTTTGCTGTGTACAGAGAAACTCAGGGTAGGTCTGCCCTTTTTTACAGGTAACCTTCTTTATCTCCAGGAAATAAATGCTCATGTGAGACGACGTCACCCGCGCCTTAGTCCGGCTCATGGCGGTGTTCTCTTCAATTGGCGCATCCTTCCGTTCCCATGCTGTGGCCATGTCCATGACCTGCCGGGCTCGGACGCGAATCCGGGCATTTCCTGCGTTTCCCTGCCTCACAGCTCAGCCGATCAGAATCTGATATCGCTGAGTAACGGAGGGATTCATTCATGCAAAAACAACAACAACGAAAAGCGGGAATGCAGAGCATCGCGGAGAGACCCGCAGCAAGGGGGCAGCATCTGCTGCACCATCAACCGGTCATTCACGAAATGATCAAGCTGGCGGAAATCACTGCCGCCGACGTGGTGCTCGATTTGGGCGCCGGGCGCGGGGCTATCACCATGCCGCTTGCGGAGCGGGCTGGCAAAGTGCTGGCCATCGAGAACGACGCCGCCCTTGCGGCGGCGCTCCGGCAAAAATCAGCTCTCTGCCACAATGTGTCCGTCATCGAACGGGACATCCGGGATACGTATTTGCCAAAGGAACCGTTTCATGTAGTCGCTAACATTCCCTTTTTTATCACGACGCCTATTCTGGAAAAGCTGCTTGACCCGCCGAACTCTCCATTCCAGGGTGCGGTGCTGATCGTACAGCACGGAGCGGCCAAGGGATTGTCTTCAAGGATGATCCGCAGCCCCAGGCTGCTCATATGGCGGATGTGGTTTGACCTGGAGCTGGTGAAAGTCGTGCCGCGCAGGCACTTTTCACCGCCGCCCCGCGTTGACGCGGCCATTCTCCGCATCCGCCGCCGCAGTGCTCCTAGGGTGGAAGCCAAAGACCGGCAAACGTTCGCGGGTCTGGCGGAATACGGGCTTGCGTATCCGGTAATGCCGGTGGATGAAGCGCTGGCCGGAATTTTTACTCCCGTTCAAATCAGGCTGCTGCTGCAGCAACTAAAGCTGGACCGAAAAGTGCCTGTGTGCTCGCTGCGGGAACGGGATTGGGGCGTCATTTTTCAAACGATGCGTGAGAAAGTACCCCCTTACCGCTGGCCCAAGCGAGCCAAAAAGAAGAGGGGCCCCGGATAAGTAAGGTTGTATCGTCCGCTTTCACTTGATATAGAGCCTGTATTGGACGATTCCCCGGTGAAAAATATACTTGTCAACGGTCTGAGCGGGGGTTAGCAATCATCATTAAGACTAAGCTGCTCCCCTTCTCACCTTCTTCGGCTCTTGATCCGTTTGAACATGAACATGCTCCGCTGAATAAACTTAGACATAAATGTATACAGGTGATGCCACATGCAAAATAATGACGGGTTGTCGAGCTGGGAGGATTTCGAAAAGGAAATGCTGGAGCGGTTTCCTTTTTTGCCGAAAAATTTTACGCATGCCAATGACGACAGAAATCTCTCCTGGGTAGGCGATTTTGTTCAAAAGCAGCTTCAAAAATCCATGTCAACTGATTTCAATATTCCTATCTTTGGTAAAGTGAAAAGCGTGATGAGCTGCGACCTTCACGAAACACACCACAATGTGATTGTCCGCTTGCCCGTTCCAGACCAGGTCGCAGCAGAACAAACCAAAGTCTCGGTGAATCGCAACAAGCTGCGGATCGTTTTACCGAGCGGGGAGACACAGGAAATCCAGCTCAAAAAACAAGTGAATCCCAAACGAGTCCGCGCAAAATATAGGGATGGAGTTTTGGAAATCCAATTGCCCAAGCTGCCGGAGTCCAAAAATTTTCGCGATGTCTTGATCGAAAGCGAAAAGGAGGAATGAATCTTCCATGTTTGTGACGAATGGCCAGGCGCATGCGCACGAGTTTCATGGATTGACATCCCTTAATCTGGGGCACCAACATAGCATCCGTTTTTTCACATATCCTGTTAATGGAAATTCAGGCGATTTGCATTTTCATCGTTATAGGGGGATCACGTTCTACCGGGATCAACATTTTCATCGATTTGACGGCTACACCAGCCCGCCAATCGCATTGCCTGACGGATCTCATGTTCACATGATTGACGGTGTTGTCGATGACGAGCCGTTCGAATTTAAAGGTCAATACTATAAAACTCTGCTTAACATCCCGCGGCATCGCCACGGTTTTCACGGGCAAACTGGCCCCCCTTTGGGTTATGAGCCTTCCTGTTGGTGAAAGTAATCGATATATTGGTCCGTCGCTTGCAGAAGATCATCCTTTAAACGCCGCTCAACCTGTTCATGAACATCCGCACCCGCTTGCCCTTGGCTCATATAAAAGGTTAGGCGCTCCTCGACTTGTCGGGCCATGTCGTCTAAGATGGATTGCAGCTGATCGGCCGAGAGGTTCACGTTACGGTGGTTTGCTTTCTCGGCGAGCAAGGAGGAAATGTCCTCTTTTATGTATCTCTGCACTTCAATTTTGATGGTTTTGAAAGTTGAATCGCTTAGATTCCCGGGGCTCTGACCAAGATTGACATCCTCCGTATGTTTGCCGGCTGTCCAAAGATCCTCAACCGTTCCTTGATCATTAGGACTGATTCCGATGATCAGGGTGCCGTTGAGGTTCTCTACTTTCAACTGCTCAAAATTATAGTCTATTTTTTCGATATGCTGCCTTGGCATGGATTGCAGTTCCTGGAGCTGCTTTTTCAGCGCCGAAATTTCATTTTCCAGATGAAATATTTTATCGTGCTGCCAGCGTAAGGCATGATTGATTTGTTCCAGCCAATGATTAGGATAATGACCCGACAACGCGCCTCCTCCTTTCTTTTCTTTTTCAATGATATGCCAATCCTTCGTCCGTCTTGCAATGAATTAGATGCATAAAGGCATGTCCATCGCACGGATCAACTGAGCCCGGTATAATGAAAAAAATTTCCGGACTCTCCTTCAGCCTGGCTCTGCAATGACTGGTCGCTTAACAGTTAATCTCTGGGTATAAGATGTCTGATATGCTTGGTACGGTTCTTAGCGTCAACCTTCACGGTATTGCCGATTTGCAGCCCTGCGGAAGTTGAAAGACCCACGATATAAACATTGTTCACGCCAATGCAGGAGCTTTTATTTTTTTGCGTAAAAATGACTTGTTCATTGATTTCGGGATAGGGAAACGGTTGAACGAACAGAGGTATATTCGTCAACTTTCCCTCGTCCCCCCAAAAGACAGGAACTTCACGTTGTATAGCGAGCACCTTTGAATCGGGAAAGATCCCCCAAACATCCCCTACATGAAGAAAAGAGGAATAAATCACCAAGTTCACCTTCAACTGATTGACACAGGCTGTCCGTATCATAGTCTACATCGCAAAAGGAACAAGCGGCCCAACAATGAGGGATTCCGGCGGAGTATCAAACAGGGAGGAACATCGAATGGAGCCGGTATCCCCAATTAAAACGACCGACGAGCTGCTTACTCCCAAAATTTTAATGTTGTCAACCAGGATTTTATCATTTGTCACATCCAAGCGAATTTTTTCCTTCACTCTTTTCAACACCTTTCACCTTGGCATTCTAGACCTCAGTCGGCTTAACCATATGTACTGTGTAGGGTTATCATCGGCCGGCAAAAGGGACCAACGGCCTGGCTGGAGCAACTGGACCAGCCGGACCAGCTGGAGCAACTGGAGCAACTGGAGCAGTCGGACCAGTTGGAGCAGTTGGACCAGTTGGGGCAACCGTCGGAGCGGGGCCGGTAAACCCTCCGGTATTGTACAGATTGGATAACGATTTTATGATCCCGGCCGTTCCGATTTGCAGCACCGAAGAATTCGAAATACCGTTGATGCGGAGGCAACCAATCGTAATGGTCTGCTGTACTTTTATCATTAAGCCACGGTCCCCCCCTTGGCGATCGTGTTATCGACAACATCAGGATCAAAGGTTTGGGTCGCACTCAAGCCGTTGTTCGTAACAGGAAGATCCCCAGTATTGAAGGATCCCGAGCCCGCAAATGTTTTCGATGAGCTCTGCGGGGATATGACCAGAGCATCGCCAAATTGCACCACTCCACTGGAACCAACGCTAATTATCTTTATGTTCCCGACGATTGCAGGCATGCGCTAGACACCTTCTTCCTCCGGTTCGTCCCGTGCTTTAGGATGGATGTTATTCTCTTGGGTAAATAACCATGATCTCAGCCCCTATATCATATGGGGCTAAGCGTCATTTCGTTACGTTTTTTGATCAATCTCATCTTGCTTGTTTTATTACCAGCAAATTGAAGGCGTTTACCAAGTGAAGGAGGTGAGAAGCGAAACGCCTATGTACCCGTGAAACGGGAAAGGCGTTTCGTTCTGAATTAAGCTGCATAATGTTATTTTTTGATGAATCGACGGATCTCCTCGAGCACCTTGGAACCCTCCTGCGAGAAGATGCCATGGGCGGCGTTCGGTACCATAATGAGCTTGGAGCCGGCGATGCGCTGGTTCAGAATCTTGGCGTGCCTCGGACGGAAGACCCAGTCTTCTTCGCCGTGTAGAATAAGCGTTGGCGCAGTGATCCTTCCGAGCCGATCATAGGAGTCGAATTTTTTGACAGCCTGCTGATGAATCTCCACGCTTCTGGGATTCGGTATATCGATTTGCATCCGTTTGATGAACTCTCTAATCCTGTCTGGATTCTCTTGGATATAGGTATGGGAAAAAAGCATTTGCAGCGTATCCTGTGGGGAAAACCCCGGGGATTTTCGCGATCGTGACATCCAATTTAACATCCGTAAAGAAGGCAGCGCCCTGGTTACTCCACAGGTTGTGCTGCATAAAACCAGTTTCTCCACACGGTTGGGGAACTCAATCGCAATCTCCTGCCCGATCATGCCGCCCATCGAAATACCTAAAATATGTCCTTTGTCGATATCAAGCGCGTCCATCAGTCCGACGACATCTTTGGCCATATCTGAA
The DNA here is from genome assembly GCF_046098255.1 of Paenibacillus jiangxiensis. Lineage (NCBI taxonomy): Bacteria > Bacillati > Bacillota > Bacilli > Caryophanales > Paenibacillaceae > Paenibacillus > Paenibacillus jiangxiensis. Next base: position 22,481 of record NZ_JBJURI010000031.1, on the reverse strand, counting down.
ATGCTGTAAGCCTCTTCCGGTGCATCGCTCCCCCCTGTTCCACGGTTATCAAGCATGATGAAGCGGTTGCTTTCGCTTAATCCCTCCCTCATTGCCGGGTTCCACCAATTCATATTGCTATCTTTCCCCAAAATGCCGATCAATGGAACTCCTTCCCCGACCGATTCGTAACATATATTTACGCCATTGACGAATACCTTGTTCAACATCAACCACTCCCCGCTTCAAATCTCACACTAATTGCACATTATTCATGATCATCTTTTCTGTTGAATTCGGGGTATCCACGCTGGCAACCATGTTTGTCCATACAGAAACCAATGGAGAACACCCCGATTAGTCACTTATCCACCCATTAAACGTTTTCGCTCAACACTTGTTTTAACCGGTAAGCAATCATGTTCGGATTAAAATATTCGAGTAAATAAATGCCCGAATAAGAGCCGAAATCGATAGAATATGTCTTGTAAGGCGTCCTATCATTTTTCATCGTGGAAAAATAAAGCTTAAGCGGCTGCTGGAACAAATCGACCGTTTCATCATCGCTTCTCCACCCGTAATCGACAATCTTGCGCGAGGTTTGTAAACCAAATGTGCTGATGGTTTTTCCGATCCCTTCCTGTTTTGCTGCAATGGCCTCAAACATGACGGAAGGCACGTGTTTCGAGCTCACGAGCGCAATATTGTGAGATACAACAAATTTACTTTTTACACCTATTAAAATGGATTCTCTTAAATAAAAGGGAGCTCCTGAATCGCCGCCCGGATAAGCTTGCTGCTCTTTATCGATTTGCTCCTGCCGGAGCACCTGAACAGACATGCTTTCATCCATCAACGTTTCGAGTATATCTGTAGTCCGTCCATCCGTAATCAACAATATTTTAAACAAAAGCATCTGCAGAAAGTTCAACGCTGAGTCTATGTCCTTGATTTCACTACTCGTCATTCTGAACCCTCCATCAATTTGCGTTAATGAGTTTTAAGCAGATGTTTCAAAGGTTTATTTCAGGAGGTCTGATCATCCTTCAACATTAGGTACAGTCAGCATATTATAAAATTGAAGTACTTTATCCTTAGCGGCGGATTTTCGAAATGCCATGGCAGAACGCGGATGTTCACCGAGCATTCCTGTGATCATGTAGGGTATGATATATCCCCATTCTTCTTTTTCTCGAAGAGGAATCATGTAATTTTCTATCATATCAAGTACGGGACCAACGCTGTACCTCACATTCTCCAACCGGGAAAGCAATAGTTCCGTAGGGCAGTTGCCTGCAGCGCGCCCCATCCCGTAGACGGAGCAATCCAGCAGCTCAACACCGTTATTCGCGGCTTCCAGCGTATTGGCAAAGCCGAGCTGAAGGTTATTATGCATATGGGCACCGATGCGCTTTTTTGGCAGGTGCTTCTTAAACTTTTTCACCAGGCAGCGGATATCGGTTGGCATCAGACTTCCGTAAGAATCAACGATATACACAACATCTACGGCGCTGTCGGAAATCATCTCGAGCGCTTCGTCAAGCTGATCCTCATTAACGTTGGACAGCGCCATAATATTTAATGTTGTATCATATCCGCGGTCATGAAACAGCTGCACCAGCTCAAGCGCTTTATCAACCTCGTTGATATAGCATGCTACGCGGATAAGATCGAGCAGGCTTTTTTCGCGCGGCAGGATGTCGTTTTCATCCACCCGGCCGATATCGACCAAAGCAGACAGCTTGGTGGACTGTTTATCCTGAATGACATTGCGTACAAAATCATCATCTAGAAAACGCCAAGGACCAGCGGTTTCAGAGCCTTTCAGCAGCTTAGGTGAATTTTTGTAACCAATCTCCATATAATCAACGCCGGCTTCATTCAAACATTTATAGAGATGCTGTACGAATTCGACGCTGAAATCCCAATTGTTTACAAGCCCCCCGTCACGTATGGTGCAGTCGATAATTTTGTGATTCGTCCTATCATTCATACGAAATAGACTCCTTCCCTATCCTATCCTGTTAATTTTGCCGACCTTTATTTTCTTTCTTTGACGTGTGCCCGTTACGAATTTTCGTACACGTCTGGCGGCACGCAGTCGTCTAAGGCCTGTTTTTTTGGTTCTCAGCTTTGCCATTTTGGGGGACCGGGCTTTCCTGCGAAGCTTCCTTGTCAAACTCCTTTTGGATGAGAAACCTTTATTTCTGCTCTTCCGCCGTGAAGAGCTTTTCGATGTTCTCGATCCTGGAGCTCGTATAGCCCCCCTTGCCGCTGCTGTTTTTTCCTTCTCTTGGAACAATTGCTCATTAGACTCCTTCGTATGTGTTGGCTGCGCGCTTTCATTACCTTGCTCTGTTTGCTTTTGTTGAGTGTTGATCGATCGCACCAAAGGATCAAACGGGACAGGGGGAGATTTCAGCGTGATTGTGCCAACAGGTAATTTCTCCGACTCTTGTGGAGGAATTGTATTCTGTGTTGGTACCAAATTCAGGATGCCCACAGCTTGTACTGTGTGCGGGGGGACCTGCTCGAACACAGAATCAACTGCCGGAGCTCCTTGTTCCCCTGTTTTTTCTGAAACAATCGGGTCAATGCTTCCTGCAGGCTCTTCCTTCCATACATTCGCATTCTCTTTAAGTTCCGCTTTATCGTTGTAAGGATGGGGCAGATGATCATCCAGTTTCTGTTCGGTCTCGGAGGGAACGGCCGGAACTTCTTCTTTGTTTGGGGTGACGGGCTTCCTGGTTTCCCTATCCTTTTCGAGACCGTCTTCTTCGTTGGAGGGACGTGATTCTGGATGATTCGGTGTCCGTTCGGGCGCAAAATCACTTGTCGCACCTTTTTGCTCTGCGGCTTTTTTTACTCGTTCGATCAGGTAGGAAGCCAAATGGCGGAACGCGAAGGGAAGCAGCGTCGAAGTGATGGCATCAATCGGCGATTTGTCCGCCTCTCCAGACTGATATTTACCCAGCTCTTCCTGAATAAATTGCCTCCACTGTTCCTCATCGTCTATCGCCGGCTCCGTCTCCGGAGATTCAACCTCTTCTGCAAGATTTGAGTTGAGGGGCTCCGCGTTTGAATCCTTCTCCTCAGCATCAAGGTTGTCGTTTTCTGCTGCTTCCTCTTCCTCTTCCTCTGGCTCCTCCAATTCCAAATCATTGTTGGAATGATTCTTTTTTTTCAGTTGCGCCATCAGGTAGGACGCAGCATGACGAAACGCAAATTGGAGTGCCTCCGGTACAACTCTGCGCCCCTTTGAACTGTCTTCATTGTTGGGTTGTAATTTGCTCAGTTCAAACTGGATAAATTGCCTCCATTCCCTATCATCATCTTGTAAAGATAACTTATCATTCACAGATGTTCCTCCCAGCCCGTTTAATGATTTTTATGACATGTTATTACAGGGAACTCTTATTCGATACCCACAAGAGCGGAACTTCAAATTCAGTTCCCGCACAATGTGTCATGACCCATGTCACCGGCTTACAGAAGTTCTTTCCGCAGAAACGGGTATACATCAGCGTTCCACCAAGCACAGATGCCCAACACTTCTATTGGATGTTTACCATACACTGAAAAACATATAGTTGCGGAACTTAAGGAGATGAAACAGATGAATAAAAAAACAAGGAGCACAGCGGAGACGTTATTATTCGTTTTTTGTCTTTCATTTACCGTATTTGTCCTGATATTTATCCTTATTGCAACTGTCGTGATGATATCGAAAAACCATAGAAAAGGAGGAACACTGTTTTCGCTGTTTCAGACCGAACCCGAGCAGGCATCGGCCCCCACAGATCCCCTCCAGCCCGAGATGTGGCCGGCTGAGACAGTCACTGTCAGAGAAGATAAGTCGGCAGATACAGATACCGCCAGCTATGAAATTTACGCTCATTCGAAGAGAGAACTGCATTAATTGAACCTGATCAGTCGCAAAGACCAATACGAAAAAGGAAGGTGCACCTATGATCAATGAACAATCGGCACAAGAGCAAAACGAGCCGCACTCATTCGAGCAGCGATTCGCCAAGGCGGTCGAACTGCATAATGAAGCTGTCAGAGGCAATACGGACGCTGTATGGAAAGCACACCATGAATTTGAAAGCTTGCGCACGGATCATCCGGGCCATCCGCTTGCCGATGCATTCCACGGCAGCGTGATGTCATTGATTGCCCGGGATGAATCCAATCCGTTGACACGTTTTCAATGGGCGAATCGCAGCTTGAAGCTATTAGATGAGTCGGTGGCTTCCGCTCCAACGGAAAGCAGAATCCGCAAACTGCGCGGCAACATCGCATTTCGACTGCCGGAGGAAATTTTCCACCGGACGGAGACGGTGATCGAGGATTATCTCTTCCTCATCAACGAAGAACTGTGTAACCCAGGCAGCCTCTCACTAGAAACATATAATAAACTGATCTATGAGCTCGGTGAGGCATACCACCGGGTCGATCGTCTGCAGGAGGCCAAAATGTGCTGGAGCAAGCTGCTAAAACAGACAGAGGATCCGGAGTACCACCGTCTGGTAGAGCAAAAACTGCAAATTGGAATGGATGAAAAAGAGAGCAGCGGGAGGTGAAGCAAATGACAAATATAAAGCGCGATTTTTCTGTTTTCGCGAATCAATTATTGAATGAGTTCACTAACTTAACCGACAAATTCGCGGATGCTGTTAAAGAAGGTGCCGATCAATCCAGTGGCAAAATCATGAAGGCGGTAAATGAGTTCGCTGAACCGTCTTCTGTGCTTGTCGAAAAATTGATGACTGCCGTTAAAGAAGGCGAAAATAATAAGATCCTGGAGTCAGTCGATGAATTTATTCAGCCTTCCTCTGTATTAATTCATAAAGTTTCAGATTCCGTCAAAGAAGGCGCCGTCTTTGTCGGTGAAAAAATGATAACTGCACTGGAAGACTCCGTTAAGCCGGACCCGATTGATGCAAAAAAATTAAGGGAAGCCGTTAAAGACGGCACAAGTATGGCCAACGAAAAAATGATGAACGTCGTAGAGGATATCACTCAGATGATCAAAACATTCAAAGTTAGAAAAAGCTAAAACACGGAAAGGCCAGAATCGCCGAATCGGACCTTATTCTTCTCATAACATGGAACTAGGGATATTATTGTTCGCAAAGAAACCTGCGCAGTTCATTCGCGCAGGTTTTCGCTTTCCTTTTAATTTGGCTTATATTAATTTCCCCCGCCGAGCTGCTGCACTAATTCAGTAGCCCTTTCATGCCGCGGTTCACGAACCAACGCTTCCTTTAGTGCCTCGCCCGCCTTGCCCGCATCCTCCATTTTGATATAACACTCAGCAAGGGACACCCATATGTCAGCTTCATCCATTCCATGTTCTATACAATAGCGAAATTCCATGGCCGCCGCCGCCGGGTCTCCTCCAAGCGTATCCGGTGTATTCAGCAGTCTTGTTCCGTTAACTCTTCGTGCGAAAGGAAGCGCTGAATCGAGTTCAAGAGCCGCCTTGATTTCGTTTTCCAAAAAAGGCAGAAGCTTTATTTTCTCTATGATATGGGCTTCCTCAATTAAAAGACCGTATGCCCCTGCGAGGAAAGCATGTGCTTCCGCAGAGTCAGGCTTTAATGCAACTGCCTTCTCGAATAATTCACGTGCTTCATTCGGCTTGCGGTCCGTTAATTTTCGGCGTCCTTGGTGTAGAAGATCCTGAAAGGGGGCATTGGGTGCTGCATCGGAATCGCTGGATTCGAGCCTTTGGATATATACCGGCTTCTTTGAAATGTCGTTACGCACAAGTTCGTCACGGTTCAATAAAGTGCCCGGCTCGGAAATCTCCACAGTTACAGGCACACCCAACAGTTCGAATAAATGGGCCTGAATGCTCCGGTTCTCCCACTTGGAAAATTGATGTGAATCCAAAATAAAATGAAGACCGTTTACTTGTTGAACCGCTTTCCAGGCATCCGGCACGGGTGACAATGAATATACAGCATCCTGAATATCCTTGCTGTCCAACGTTACCCCGCCAATGCGAATCCGCTCTTTGCGCCGGCCGAAGTGAACCAGTTTCCCTCCGCTTCGGCCGCAGGAGCAATCGCTGGGTTCGATGGAGACAATGTCCTCATTAAAGTAACGCAGCAGCGGGGAGGCTTGATGGGACAGCGTCGTCACCGCTGCAAATCCTCTCTCTCCCGGGGCAATGGGTGCGGAGCCCTCTTCGTTCAACACCTCAACGAGAAAATCTTCCTCAACGACGTGCATGACACCCTGCTCACACATGGCTGCGATATTGCCGGTTTCGGTGGAACCATACAGATTGTATACAGGGACTCCCCACAGCCCTGCGATATGTTCCCGGCGGGTTTCGCTCATCAATTCCCCGGCAGTGCATATCGCCCGCAGGGAAGGAAAATCCGTTTTCGTGTCCGATCCGAGCAGACGTGCCGTCTCGGCGAGCAGCTCCATCTCCCTGGGAAGTCCCGTGATAACAGTAACGCCCAGGCGCTTCATAAGCTCCAGCACTCTGGGGTAAGGCGTGACCGGAGTGCGGCTGCTGGCAGGCACGATAAGTGAGCCGGCTTGCCTTGCTGCATGCTGCACCAAAAAAGCGGGAAGCGACATCGCATAAGGAAACCGAACCAGCACGACATCCTCCGGTTTTAAACCAACACCACACGCCCGAATCTGTTTCCCTCCGGTCTCCAAATCTTCCTTGGTAAACCATGATGCCGAAGGCTCTCCCGTCGTCCCGAATGATTCATGATATTGCGCCGCTTCCTTCATATCAACAGCCAGATAGCTGAAAGCGCCGCCCTTTCGAAGCTCCTCTTTCGTGGTTAGCGGCAGAGTAAGGATCTGTTCCAACCCGACATTGTCTGAGTGATATGCTGCCAATTTATCTCTATAAAGAGATGTTTTCTTTATACTTCTCAGCAGATTTCGAAATTTGTGCTCCCTGTTCATATGGGTATTGGACATTGAGAAAACTCCCCCCTCAACGAATGAAAATTCTCGTTGCTTTGCCGAATGTGCGGGGCAGCGAGCGTTTAATTTCAACATTGCAGGGAATACCCAGGTTATCCAACATATGTTTCTGAACTTTTTCCGCCAATTGTTCATCGCTTAATGTTGTGCGGTACGGTTCAACCTCGATGGTTAAATTCCCTTTATCGACAATGAAATGGTACCATAAGCTAATGTCTGGAATTTCCATCAGGAAATGCTCCAATAAAAACGGCGAATAATCGTTACCGTTCAAATGCAGCATACTTTCCATTCTGCCTCTAAGATGCAAAATGTCCATCGTAATTCCGCAATCGCACTGGGATTTTTGCAAATAGCCGATATCACCGCTGCGGTAGCGAACCATCGGCATTCCGTCCCTCAGCAGTGTCGTAACGACGATTTCACCGGTTTGATTGTAATCAAGCGGTTTCCCGGATACAGGGTCGACAATTTCCACTTTAACATGGCCTTCCATGACGTGATAACCTTTGTGCTCCTTGCATTCAACTGCAATTCCGCCGCATTCTGTCGATCCGTAAAAGAACGATACCTCACATCCCCACGCTTTTTCCAACCGGCTGCGGAACGTATTGGAGCACCCTTCTCCCGTAAGCAGTATGCGCCGCAAACGAATGTCTTCGCCCAGCCTTATTCCAAAACGCTCGCTTTCTTCCATTAAAAGTGCCGCATATGATGGGGTGGTAACAAGCACGCTCGCTTGATACTCCTTCATTAACTCCAATGATTTGTCGACAGGCGCCATGTATCCGCCTTTGCCAAGGGAAAGAACCGTCGTCCCGAAAGAAAACTGGAACAATCGCTGGAACCCCAGCCCCGGCAGTGCGAACTCATATGGAAGCGCAACGGCGCCCACGTCGTTTGGCGTTTCCGGAAACAAAATCGGATATTTGGGCAATAAATCGTAAATATACTGGTCTGCTAAGGTGTATGAAGTGTAAATCGGTTTTCCCGTCGTTCCGCTTGTAAGGTGGACCTGGCCGATCTCTTTAGGATCAACGCACAGAAGCTTTGTTTTGTCCCCGCGAATGACGTCTTTTTGCAGCATAGGTACAGAAGATAATTGCTCGAGACGATCAATTGCCGGCTGCTTAAACCCGGCTTCCTCCAGCTTTTCTCTATAAAACTCATTGTTTTTCCAGACATGTTCAAGCGTTAAATTAATGGCTTTCAGCTGATATTCATCACGCTGCTGACGAGACAGATTTTCGATCGTTTTGTCTTCGCTGTCCAATTGACTGAAGAATGTTCTTATCGGTTCCAAATGCGATGAATGCTGGTCGATGGACACGGTCATCTTATGAGACTGGGATCTCATGTGCAAACCTCCTCTTTTATTCTCCTAACACTCCGTTTATGATAAGTAATCAAAAAAAAGGCCACAATCGACATATGTCCAAATAGAAGAAGGAGACGATAAATTGATTAAACTGCCGAGTTTTCGGACACATATTTATGAAGAGCCCTGCCCGGGCCTCCCCCTCCAAATCGAACCACGTTGGCCTTGCCCGACAAATCTTTCGTTACGTTTCGTGTATCATAGACAAATTTTGATTTTTCCAATATGTGTTCAATTGGAATTTGAGAATGGTCTGTAGCAATGAGAACACAGTCTGTTTTTTCGAAAATGTCGTCCGTGAATGGCTCGCTGCTGTATTTGAGGCCGTCAAGTGAAAATTCAGGGATGTAGGGATCGTGGTAATGGATCGATGCACCCCAGTTTAGTAACACGCGAATGAGGGACAGAGCAGGGGATTCTCTGATATCAGAGGTGTCTTTTTTATAGGTGACTCCATAAATCAGGATGTTTACATCTTTGAGATCTGCCTCGCACGATAAATGCTCCTTAATTTGATCCGCAATATAATTTGAAATCTGCTCATTCATGATGTGAGCGAGTGTGATGAATCGGCTCTGAAAACCGCTTTGTTTGGCTTTCCACTGCAAATATAAAGGATCAACCGGTATACAATGCCCCCCTATTCCCGGACCCGGATAAAAAGCTTGAAAGCCGTAAGGCTTCGTGCTGGATGCGTTAATGACCTCCCATGCATCAATTTGCAGCTCGTCGCATAGTTGCGCGAATTCATTCATAAACGAAATGTTAATAAGCCGATACGTGTTTTCGAGCAATTTGGAAAGCTCCGCAACCTCAAGTGATGAAACCTTGAAGACTTGATCAAAAACTTTACTGTAGAACCGAAACACATGATCCGCACACTTTTCAGTAAGCCCGCTTACAACTTTTGGAATTTGCGCCAAACTAAAATCCTTATTGCCGGGATCAATACGCTCGGGCGAATAGGCCAAGTGAACATCTCGGCCGATTTGCAGCCCGCTGGTTTTGAGAAGCGGCATCAGTATATCTCTGGTTGTCCCAGGAAAGCTTGAGCTCTCCAGGATGATTAGCTGCCCTTTTTGTATGCGGGGAGACAGCGCTCTACCAACACTCTCCAAATAGGAAAGCTCCGGATTTTGATCCTCGCCTAACGGTGTAGGTACAGCAATAATGATGATGTCAGCATCTTTCACTCTGTCGTAATCAGTGGTAACCGTTAACTGGCCTGCAGATACCAATTCTTTTACCTCTTTACCGTCAATATCCGGACTGAGACTTTTCCCTTCGTTAAGGTTGTTGATCTTTGTAATATCGATATCGATTCCAATTACTTTAAAGCCCTTATGCACAAGAAGCATCGCTAATGGCAACCCTACAAAACCTAGCCCAATGATCGCGATTTGTTCGTTTGAATGATCAGGGTACATATTGCTTAGGCTCATGGCTATCCCCCTTTACCACATCGTATTTTACAAGCTATGGGGATTTGTATATTTTGGTATGGGCCACATCTTGGGCAGCGGTTGATTTTATTGGCGGTCTGGTGCACTTCCCACACTTCGGCTGAAGAAAAGCATATATTTAAGCACAGAAGGGAGGTTGAACAGTGTCCCGATCTGAGAGGAAAAACAAAGTTTACTATAGAGGTTGTGCAGTTGTACTTACGTATCATGAACTCGATCCAGACGTCCATTTCAATTCACCATATTGTCTAACCCCAAGTCTGTTTGGCAATCATTTGGATACATTGATAGAAAACGGTTTCAACATTATAAATATGGAAAGCTTCCTGAAGTTCATGAAGACAGGAGAGCACATTCCTCCGAATGCTGTAGTCATCACCTTTGATGACGGTGAAAAAAGCTTCTACACTTATGCGTATCCTCTACTTAAACAAAGATCTATTACAGCCACCAACTTCATCATAGGCAAGAAAATCGATGCCGGCCGCGGACTCAGCTGGGACCAAATGCGCGAAATGAAGCAAAATGGATTCAGCTTCTATAGCCACACTTACGATCTTCACCGCAATACCAATTACGGAGAGAACAAACGTCTTCTTACACATCCTCTATTTCTGGAGAAAGAGAACCGGCTGGAATCCGAGCTGGAATATGAACGTCGAGTTCAGAATGATCTTTCATTCATGAATTACAGGATAGACAAAGAGCTTGGCGAAAAGACGAAATTACTGAGCTTTCCCTTCGGGGCTTATAATAACAAGGTCATAGAGATTGGCCAAAGCATGGGGGTTGAATTATTTTTCACGGTTCGCAGAGGGCTGAATCCTTCAAAACAAATCCTTGTTAAACGCATTAACGCAGGCGAAGGTGATTTGTCCGCTGAACAACTCATAAGATTAATTCTGAATTATGTCGACGGAAATGAATAACCTTCAGTGGGGGTTTATCATGCAAATCGAATATCGTTGTACGAAGGGACTGCTGGAATATCACTTTCATTTAGGACATGACGACCTATCCAAATCCGGCATCAAAATGGGAGAAGCCTCGTGTGAAATCCATATGCCTCCTGATTGGGACATTGACAAGGTCCACCCCGATGTCATCGCACTGGCTTCCATATTGATCATCTATCCATTTGCCGGATCCCGTATCGAATTGCCTCATGGGGTAAGCCAGTCATTTCATGACTTGTTCAAACGAACTACAAAAAAAGAAATTCTACCTGTAGATCCAAACTTAACTCCAAGAAAAGCTCCACACCATTCCGTCCCGGCTTTAGCCTTTAGCGGTGGAATCGATTCTACTGCTGCGTTATTGCTGCTGCCTGGTGATTCGTGCGTTATTTTCCTGGAAAGGATCACCCCGTTACATCAAAAAACAATATATAACAAGGAAGCAGCTTTGTTGGCCTGCAATACGCTGCATAAAGAAGGACGAAATGTATATATCATTAAATCAAATCTTGAGTATGTACGAGAACCCGTTGGCTTTCCAGTGGATATAGCAAACGCGGTCCCGGGCCTGTTGTTATCGGATTATGTCGGGCTTGACAGTGTCGCCTGGGGTACCGTGATGGACTCAACTTATCAGGTTAGTCATCTTAAATTCGCCGACTATAGCCAAAGACTTCACTTTATTCGATGGGGGAAGCTTTTTGAACTCGTAGGCATGCCTTTTAACCAGGTAACCGGGGGAATCTGTGAAGTAGGTACGTCGATCATTGTGAAAAACTCATCCTATCGTACAATTGCCCGCTCCTGCATGCGTGGAACTGCAAAGATGCCATGTGGTACATGCTGGAAATGCTTCAGAAAAGGTTTGCTGGATCGTGTTCTGGATGGGTCAACACCAAGTCATACCGAATTTGATCGATTCTTCAGTCTTCCTCACATCAAGAGGACATTGAATATGTTTCCTATCCATTCGGAGAATATCATCACTTATATTACCGCCCATTATGACGGGGATCATCCGATTATGAATAAATTGAAGAAGAGAACAAGAGGCGATACGCTTCCTGTGAAATGGATGGAAAAATGGTATCAGCCTTCTATTCGCCTGCTGCCTGAAAAGTATCGTCGCTCCGTTGAAAAGCAAATCACGAAACGCCTGGATGTGATGAATTCCGAAGATGAGCGGCAGGCGGAGAGCTGGGATTTGGAGACCTATCGTGCTACGGATGAATTCCAACAATATTCAGCCGAGTTAAGGATGGCTTTGGATAGCCATCTCATGCGTCCTTTGTAATATAAGTAAGCAATAACTGCGCCATTTCATCAGCGCCATTTTTGGGCACAAGGCGAGCGGCGGATTCTCTCATTTCTTGATTTATCTTTGAGTCAAGACCCTTTTTCAAAGCATGAGCAAGCTCCTCTGAGCCCGGGTTTATTAAACATATTCCCGAACCGGATTTTTCTGCGCGGGTTGCTCTTTCCACCTGATCATCCCGGCTGGTATTTTCATTGGGAATAAAAATCGTCGGCACACTAAAATGCATTAATTCATGAAAGGTATTATATCCTGCAGCGGAAATGGCTAAATCAAAGGCGTTAAAGTAGAGCGAATTAGGATAATCGCGCAGAATCATTACTTTGTCGTTATCAAAAAACAGCCTCTTTCCAATCATCGACTCCCCGAGTACGATTCTCACATCTTGTCTTTTCTCTACAACGGATATTATGGTGGCTATTACCGAATGGATATCGTTTATATTGCCCGCACCCAGCTGGATATAGACCAGTTTATCGTTTGGGTGTAGCCGCCATTCTTTTCGTACGGTTTCCCTTGGCAGCAGTTCGGATTTGTCCAAGTATATTACAGGTTCACAGTAGCTTACATGTTCTGATTCCTTTCTAAATTCAACTCCCGCTTCACCCGGAACGATGATCTTATCGAACAGACTGCCTTCATTTCGGGTTTGTCCGTTCGGCCTCTTCTTATTTTGTTCCCTTCTGATCCATATGGTTTGCATGGATTCATGTTCATGGAAAGTTGAAACAATTCCGTCATATGGAGTTGCACCATCAAAAACCAGTATATTGGGTTTATGTAATTGCAATATCGTAGATAGTAGTTTGTTTAATAATTCGTTCCACGATTTGACTGTAAAATCCTGTGAAAACGAGCTCCTGGCAGGCTGATAATATCCTAAAAAACCTTCTCTCATAATAAGGTGCATGGCTGGACTCGTACTTAGAAAGATGATTTCCAACTCCTCGTTAAGCTTCTTGATCCTCCTTGCCAAGCCAAGAAGGCGGGTTAAATGCCCCAAACCACTCCCGTTTGTCGGAACAAAAAGTATTCTGCCCTCACTCATTAATAATCCCCCGTTCATCCGATCTCCGCATTTGTTTTCAATATTGGCTGAAAAGCCTCTTCTTGTGTATGTAGGCTGATGTCTATTCGTGCCTGTTTACATCATTACAGACTTTATTTTCCCGGGCACCTGATATTTCCTTGTCATTAGGGAATAATGGAACAGTTCTCCTTTGGCGAACAACCCAATTCATGAAAATTTCAGGTGACCTACATGATCATTACAGCGGTTGAAACCTATCCCCTATATTACAGAGTGCCCGTTCCCTATGGGGATGCCAACGGCTATAAACGCTACCGCTCCCTCTTTCTGATTCGTATTCAGACCGCATATGGCCTGTCCGGCTGGGGTGAATGCTCGGATTGGCTGCCTACGCTTCACATCGGCTTCCGGGACCGCATCATTCCGTTTCTGCTCGGCCGAACCGTATTGGACAGAAGCTTGATCGAGAAAACAGTGGCCAAGTGGCATCGTAGAGCGGCTGCAGCCGTCAGCATGGCACTTGCCGATCTGGCCGCCAAGGCAGCGGACATTTCCCTGTGTGAATATTGGGGCGGCAGGCAGCGGGCGGAGATTCCGCTCTATGCCTCTTTTCAATCCTATCGTGAAGCACTCGATTGGCAGGATAGCTCACTGCGTGATGTGGAGAAAAAAGTGATCGCAGGCTTTAACCTCATCAAAGTCAAAATTGGCGGAAGATCCACAGCCGAGGACCAGCAGCATGTACGCATGATTCAGGATTATTTCGGACCGAATATCCGGATCGCTCTCGATGCGAACCAAAGCTATCTGCCCCCCGCCGTGCTGGAGTGGAAAAAAATGATGGATTCTTACGCCAACTGGATGTGGCTTGAAGAGCCTGTATCCCTGAATCAAACAGAAGATTATGTCCGTCTCAAAAACACGCTGGCTGCACCTCTGTCCGGCGGTGAAAACATACGGGAGACGAGCGGTTATCTCCCTTGGCTCACTAACAGAGCGCTCGATTACCTTCACCCTGATCCGGCTCAACTCGGCAGTATTGAGGCCTACCGGAATACACTTCAGCTTGCCCGTGTATTCGGCATGGCGGTGTCTCCCCATTGTTTTGACGGGCCGTTATCGAGAATCTTTGCCGTCATGGCTCAAGCATGCCTGCCTCCCTGCGGCAAAGCCGACTTCGGGCCCATTGAGCCTGTCGAATGGGACGCCATGGACAATCCGCTGAATGACATATTCGTGTTACAACGCAGAGGCGGCATGTGCCACGTGCCGGAAAAGCCGGGCATCGGCGTCGAGCCGGATATGGACAGAATCCGCTTCTACACCTGGGACGGGGCCGTTTATTCTTGAAAAGCAGGATGAAAAAAAGGATATCCATCGCCTGCATCAGCGTGGATATCCTTCTTCATTCATGCTCTCAGGACACGTGGAACTGGCGCCCGTCAAGCACCTCCTCTACATAACCGGCCCGGATCACAAAGTCGCCAAAATGCTCGCCCTCCTGGCGTTCCTTGGCATAACGGCTAATGATCGGCCGCAGCTCTTCGAGAATCTCAGCCTCTCCGATGTTCTCCTTATACAGCTTGTTCAAGCGGTTGCCTGTAAACCCGCCGCCCAGGTACATATTGTACTTGCCTGGCGCTTTCCCGATAAAGGCAAGCTCGGCCAGCGCAGGACGGGCGCAACCGTTCGGGCAGCCTGTCATGCGGATCACAATATCCTCATCCCGCAAACCGGCCTCTTCCAGTATTGGCTCGATTTTAGACAGCAGCGTCGGCAAATACCGTTCGGATTCGGCCATCGCCAGGCCGCAGGTCGGCAGAGCGACACAAGCCATGGAATTTCTGCGCAGAGCGGAATAATGAATGCCGTCCGTGAGCCCGTATTCACTGATCAACTTCTCGATTTTTTTCTTCTTTTTCGGGCCGATGCTGCCGATAATCAGGCTCTGGTTTGGTGTGAGCCGGAAATCGCCGGTGTGGGTCTTGGCAATCTCGCGCAGCCCCGTCATCAGCATGTAGCCCTCTTCGTCCTTGATTCTGCCGTTCTGGATGAACAACGTAAAATGCCATTTTCCGTCGCTGCCCTTCACCCAGCCATACCGGTCTCCATTGCTGTCAAAATGGTATGGGCGTGCCTCCGCTAGACTCCAGCCCAGACGGCTGCTCAATTCCTGTACGAACCAGTCAAGACCACGGTCGTCAATCGTATACTTAAACCGGGCGTGCTTGCGTACCGCCCGATCCCCAAAGTCCCTTTGAATGGTTACCGTTTTCTCAGCGACCTCAATCATCTGCTCCGGTGTGCAGAACCCGATTGCCTTGGACACCTGCGGATACGTTTTCGGATCGCCGTGCGACATACCCATACCGCCGCCTACGGTAACATTAAAGCCCTGCAGCTTGCCGTCCTCCACGATAGCGATGAAGCCCAAATCCTGCGAAAACACATCCACGTCATTGGTTGGGGGCACCGCAATGCCAATCTTGAATTTGCGCGGCAGGTACACCGCACCGTAAATCGGTTCCTGTTCTTCCCCCTGATCCCTGCTGTCCGCGACCTTCTCCCCGTCCAGCCAGATCTCATGGTACGCTCTGGTGCGTGGATCAAGATGTTGGCTCACCTTGCACGCCCACTCGTACACCTCACCATGAATATCGGATTGGAGAGGATTCGGGCTAGCCATGACGTTCCGGTTCACGTCACCGCAGGCCGCAAGCGTACTAAGCAGCGCATCATTGACTTCGCGGATTGTATTTTTCAGATTCCACTTCAATACTCCGTGCAGTTGGAAGGATTGGCGTGTGGTCAGACGGATCGTGCCGTTACCGTATTTATGAGCAATCCGGTCCATCATCAGCCACTGCTCGGGGGTGACCACCCCGCCGGACGCTCGTACGCGCAGCATGAACTGATAAGCAGGCTCCAGCTTCTGCTTGGCCCGCTCGTTCCGCAGATCCCTGTCGTCCTGCATATAGCTGCCGTGATGCTTCATCAGCCGGTTATCATCCTCGGGAATGGATCCGGTAATCGGGTCCTGCAGCGTTTCGGCCAGGCTGCCCCTGAGATAGTTGCTGCGGCGCTTGATATCCTCAACATCGCTGTGAGGCCGGTCATGCGGCGGATAAAATTGATTTTGTGCCATGCTTGCATCTCCTCTCGTAATCATGGGGACTGTCGTCGAATAATACGTGTTCAAAAAGTCAGGTTTTCAGCACCGAAGCCTATGCTTCCGAAGTGCGTTTTTTCAAAACGCTTGAGTTGGATGAAGCTAGGGACTGAGGAGCGGAGCGTACTTGGGGTACGTGAGCACCTGAAATGTTTCCGCAGGAAACATGCTTCGGAAGCATCCGCTTAGGCCCGGCTGAATTCAAGATTCGATGTCGAGCCCGCTTCCTGACTTCCTTCGTGATCAAAAGATGACTTTTTGAACAACTTCTAATATACGTCCCGCTGATAACGTTTTTCCTGTTGCATACGAATCAGATATTCCGAGGCTTGCTCCGAGCTTAGACCGCCCTCTTGCTCCAGGATGGTTCCAAGGGCGGCATGGACATCATGCGCCATCTTCTTCTCATCACCGCAGACATAAATATAGGCGCCTTCCTGCAGCCATTGATAGAGGTCACGGCTCTTTTCAAGCATGCGATGCTGGACGTACACCTTCCGGTCGGTGTCACGGGAGAACGCCACATCCATGCGGGTGAGGATACCTTCCTTGAGCCAGCGCTGCCATTCCACCTGGTACAGAAAGTCCGTGCTGAAGTGCTGATCCCCGTAAAGGAGCCATGTCTTCCCTGCGGCCCCGGTCTCTTCACGTTCCCCGAGAAAAGCTCGGAACGGGGCTACACCCGTGCCCGGTCCGATCATGATCACCGGAGCATCCGGATTTTCCGGCAGCTTGAAGCTTGGATTATGCTGAACATACACCGGCAGCTTGTCGCCAGGCTGAACGCGCTCCGCAAGCTGGACGGAGCATACGCCGTACCGATCCCGTCCTTGCGATTCATAGCGCACTGTCCGCACCGTCAGATGCACTTCTTCCGGGAATGCCTTCGGACTGCTGGCGATCGAATACAGACGGGCAGGTATTTTCCGCAGTATTCCTGTAAATGCTGAAGCAGGAACCCCCTTCAGGCTGTAATCCTGCACCAGATCCAGCAGGTCTCTGCCTTCGATATAACTTCTCAGCTCCTGCTCCTTGCCCGGTTCCAGCAACTTGGAAATTCCGCTGTCAGGAATGAGCTGTGCAGCCTGTTCCAGCAGCGGTTTGGTCAGAACGGTAATTTCATAATGGCGCATCAGCGCATCACGCAAAGTCAGCACGTCGCCGTTCTTCAGCGTGACGGATTCCTCCGGCTTCCAGCCCATCGCGGTGATCAGTTCGTCCACCAAGCGAGGGTGGTTTTCCGGATAAATGCCCAGACTGTCCCCTGGTTCGTACTGCAAATTGGATCCTTCCAGAGACAGCTCGATGTGGCGGGTTTCACGGTCCGAACCGCGGCCGTTCAGATTCAGGTTTTCAAGAACATCTGCATGGAAGGGATTGGTGCGCGAATATTCCGTTTCCACTCCGCTTCCAACAGCCGAGCCTGCGGAAACGGGGGTGACCGCCGATGCGGATGCCTGCCCCAGTTCCTGAACCACTTGGTTCATCCATTCCGCTGCCGGCTCGTCAAAGTCAACATCGCAGTCCACACGCGGCACGATCCGCTTGGCTCCAAGCTCCTCCAGGCGCTTGTCAAAGTCTTTACCTGTCTGGCAAAAGAACTCATAGGAAGTATCACCCAGCGCCAGCACGGAATAACGCAGCTCTTCCAGCTGAGGAGCCCGCTTGCTGTGCAGAAATTCATGGAAGGCAATTGCATTATCCGGCGGTTCGCCTTCGCCGTGGGTGCTGACGATAATCAGCAGATTTTGCAGCTTTTTCAATGTATTGGGCTTAAAATCTCCCATGGAGGTCACTGTTACCTGGAAGCCGCGATCTTCGAGCAGCTTGACCGTCTTTTTCGCCAGCCCGCTGCTGTTGCCCGTCTGGGATCCGAAGAGTACTGTGGCCTCCTTGGATACGCTTACCGCGGCCGGGAGAGATGTCTGGGGAACTGCATCAGCAGATGCCTCCGGAGCCACGGCACTCTGAAGTGCCGTGAGATATCCGCTCAGCCAGATCCGTTGTACCGGTGACAGCGTAGGCAAAACACGATTCAGCAATTCCGCTTGTTCCTGATTAAAAGGGCTATTAGTTACTTGTAATTCCAACGATATCCCACCTCGCAAAAACTGCTGTAATATGAATTCCTAGTATTTTGATCCAAATTATTTTTCGCTCTATTGAACCTATCACAGCAGGCGATGCAGGTCAATTATATTCATTTTATATGTTTTATCAATTCTGCTGATAAAAAGGAAAGGCCCGGGAAAATAAGAGGTCCCCGCCTCTCCCGCGGCGAATTTATTTTGCTTGCTAAGCTCCATATTGCATATTAAGATAGATGTGAACATATGTTCTTATGATTGCGCGAAGCCAATAATGAGGGATTTTGTATAGAAAGGAATGAAGAGAGCTTATGAATACGCCCCTTTGGACGGATCTGCCGGATGGCATTACTGTGCCTGTGCCGGTTGAATTCAGCTTCCAGGAGAACTTGAAATACCTCGCCAGATCGACCAACGAGTGCATGCTGCAGATTCATGACGGCAAAGTCTATAAGGCCATTCAGGCAGGACAAGAAGTCGTGATGGTTGAAATCGGTCCGGATGAGAACGGCGGGTTGCATGTCCGCTTTTTGGAGAAATCAGGCAGCATAAGCAGTCAGCTTCGCGAGGATATTGCAATTTACATACGTGATTGGTTCGATCTGGATAGGGACCTTGCTCCTTTCTACGAGATGGCCCAAGCGGATGCGCTGCTAAGCCAGACGGCCAAATCGTTCTATGGCCTGCGTATTATGGGAATTCCCGATTTGTTCGAAGCCGTCTGCTGGGGCATCATCGGGCAGCAGATCAACCTCGCGTTTGCTTATACTTTGAAAAGGAGGTTCGTTGAAGCCTACGGCAGCTCCGTATTATATGGAGGCGAGCCATATTGGATCTTCCCCTCTCCCCGACGGATTGCGTCTCTCACGGCAGAAGAGCTTAAGGTTCTCGGCTTCACCGCCAGAAAAAGTGAATATCTTATTGACACCGCCCGCCTGATCGCAAGCGGGCAGCTCAACAAGGAGCAGCTCTTGCAAGCAGGCAGCATCAAAGAAGCGGAGCGAATGCTGACCTCCATCCGCGGCATTGGCCCCTGGACGGCCAACTATGTATTGATGAGGTGCCTGCGCTTCCCGTCAGCTTTTCCGATTGATGACGTAGGACTGCATAACTCCGTTAAAGCGCTGCTCGGCTCCGACCGCAAGCCGACCAAGCAGGAGCTGCTGCAGCTCTCCGCCAACTGGGCACCGTGGGAAGCTTATGCCACCTTTTATTTGTGGAGGGTGCTGTACTAGTCAGTCCAGACCTCATTTGCGGTATCAATCACAAGCCGGATTTTATCCCACTGCTCTTCCTCTGACAGCAAGTTGCCTTCCTCAGTCGAGGCAAAGCCGCACTGTGGACTAAGACAGAGCTTATCAATATCTACATATTGAGCAGCTTCGGCAATTCTTTCCTTAAGCTGCTGCTTGCTCTCAAGCCCTCCATGCTTGGTCGTGACCAGCCCGAGGACGACGAATTGATCGCGGATATGGCGCAAAGGCCGAAAATCACCTGCACGCTCATTGTCATACTCCAGGAAGAAAGCATCGACCTTTGCCTGCGAGAACAACTGCTCAGCGATAGGTTCATATCCCCCTGCCGCAAACCAGGTGGATTGATAATTCCCGCGGCAAACATGCAGTGCAATGACCATATCCTGCGGCTTGTCCGCGATGCTTTCATTAATCAGGCGCACATAATCTGCGGCAAGCTGGTCCGGGTCCATGCCAACCGATTGCAGATGCTCCCGGTGCCTTGTGCTGCACAGCGTGCCCCAAGCAGTATCATCCAATTGCAGATAACGGCAGCCCGCATTGTAAAAGGCTTGAATGGCTGACCGGTACACTTGGATGATGTCGCGGTAAAGCTCTTCCTGATCGGCATACACTGCATTTCCGTTATAATACTGGACGAAATGGAACAGCGACGGAGAAGGAATACACATCTTCGCAACTGCCGAAGCTCCTGCCAGGGCATGAAGCTGTTTGAAATGCTCGACCATGGGGTGATGGTCAAAGGCTATTTTATCCACAATCTGAAAGGATTCCGCCCGTGTCCCGGCTTCTGGCCGCCCGGCTCCCTGGTTAAGCGAAATCTTCCGGGTGCCTTGGATCCCGAGAAAGAAATCGAGATGCCACCAGGAACGGCGGAATTCGCCGTCCGTTACGGCCTGCAGTCCAAGCTTCTTTTCCATGCTGACCAGTTTGGCGATTTCCTCATTTTCCACGTTTTGCAGCTTCTGCTCTGTGATTTCTCCTTCTGCGAAACGGCGGCGCGCCTCTTTCAGACTTTCAGGACGGAGAAAGCTGCCGACGATATCATACCGAAACGGCGGTGTATTTCGCTTGCTCCCCGTAATAGATGTTGGCATATAGTTCCTCCTGGGCTAAAGTAAGAAGTGATTGATACTAAAGAAATGTCTGGAAACCAAATCATTCAGCAGATCAATGTAGGCTGCCGCAATTGGACTTGGTTTTCGCTCCTTATGCGTTATCCAGCCGACCGTAAACATTTCGCCACTCTCCACCGGAATGGTGATGATGGAATTTCCGTCCAGCTCCGAGGCCAGAAGGCCTGTGCCGATCGTATATCCGTCCGTGCCTGTCAGCAGATTGGATAAGGTGGCTCTGTCGTTCACTTTGATGCTTTTATCGATACGGGCAGCAACCACCATCTCCTCCGCAAAGTGCAGTGAGTTATTGTCCCCCTGTTCGAAGCTGATAAAAGGATAAGGCGAGATATCCTCAAGCAAAATCGTCTTATTGCCCGCCAAAGGATGGCCTGCACGGATAAATACATGCGGATTTGTATTAAAAAGCGGCGTGAATTTTAAGCTTCCGTCGCTGAAAAGCTTGTTTAACACTTTGGAATTGCGTTCATTGATATACAATATCCCCAAATCACTGCGCAGAGTTTTGACATCGTCCACGATTTCATAGGTTTGCGTTTCGCGTAAATGAAAGCTGTAGTCGCTCAATTCACTCTGCTTCATCAGCCTCACAAACGCATCCACGGCAAATGCATAATGCTGAGTAGACACAGCAAAACGGTTGCTGCTGTGCTGCTTTCCGCTGTAGCGGTTTTCGATGAAGTCAGCCTGTTCAATCATCTGCCTGGCATATCCCAGGAATTCCATCCCCTCGACGGAGAGGCTGATACCGCGGTTGGTCCGCTCGAATATCGTGATCCCCAGCTCGCTCTCCAGCTCTTTGATCGCATTGGAGAGGCTTGGCTGGGATATGAACAGCCTTTTGGCCGCCTCGCTCATGGAGCCGCAGTTTGCAATTTCGATCACATACCGCAGTTGCTGTAGTGTCAATCCGTCCCCCCCCTTCCTGCCGGATGCCATTTTGCTTCCTATATCGCAAGAAAAACTTCCGCTAAACGCGGTCTGGCTCTTTGAATGTACGGCGATAGACGTTTTTCTTATCCATGAATCCGTCTGGCGAATTGACCATTTCTTTTGTCCCAAATAACAACACCTAATTCCGCAAGCTCCTCGCGCAAATTCAGACCTGCAATGACGCCAACCCCTGCAGCAGTCACAGAAACCCAAAAATGATCAAGCGAGGAAATAAAACGTACCCATTGTTCCATAGGGATAATCGGCAGCTTTAACACCCAATCAGCAATAACAGGCAAATACCATCCGATAACAGCTCCCAGTATAGTACAAATTGCAATGATAAGCGATTTTTCAAAAGTATTTATCCCTAATATCGTCCTGTTTTCTCCCATAATTCTCCCAGCCAGTGTTGTTCAGACGATATGTGGCCTGATAATCCAGGCTTGACTCAATAAAGGCGGCTAATTTTTCCGAAGGAGTCAGCTTCAGCCAGACTTTTTCGCCTATGTAGGACCATTCCAGTTGGGTCAAATACATCAGCGTATTGTTCATCAAGTCCTCTTTGCCGGTGAAATGATAAGAAATCAGCGCAGTGGAGAAGAGATAAGCAATTCCGGAAAAATTGGGGTCAAAACCGAAAGCGGTGCTTGACCGTGGGACAGGTGGGACAGCGCAAAAAAGCGCGAACAAAATCTAACGGGTGTGAGTGACGCTATTTGAGCAAAAACAAGAGTCTAGACGGTGTAAAATTGTTTGTGTACCAATATTTGTGATCTAGTCGGATCATAAAAAAGTAGGGTATTCTCGGGATTG